>JAODBO010000062.1 GCA_025464005.1 Acidimicrobiaceae bacterium
GTCGAGCGGGCGAGGCGTTCGAGCTCGCTCCGCTGCTCGGGCGATACGGGCATCGGCGGTGCCGCAAGCATCGTGGACATGCTGCCACTTTAGTTACTTCAGCTATTTAAGCGACGGATCACTAGGCCTGTGGGGCCGGGGATTCCGGGATGGGCGCGTCCACCGCGGGTGCGGGGACGCTCGCAGCGGCCTCCTCTTCGGGGAGACCCAGATCCCATTCGAGCAAGAGGTTCTCCCGCTCGGCGTCTCGGACGACTCGCTCGCGATTGCGCCGGAACTGCGGATCGTGCGGCGGCAACAGCACCAGACGTGCGAGTGCTCGCTCGCGAAACGCCTCGACGAGCGCTCGGTCGCCGAACTGGGAGTCCACCTCCCAGTGGGGGGCCACCGGTCCGAGGTAGACGACGCGTACGTGCCCGCGTGGGGGCTCGGGCGGCGCGCTCGCCTCGGTGGGTGACATCGTCATCGGGCACTCCTCGTGGTCGGGACGTGCCGAGTCTACCGGCACCGAGCGGCGCAGCTGGAAGGGTTGGCGCCGCCGAGCCGAGGGTAGGCAAGCGACCAACGGCCGTCCACTGCGACGCGTACCGCGACGCGAGTGGCGGCGATCGAACACCATGACATGCATCACGATCCATCAGCACGACTTCCAACACAGACCGATAACCATGTGCTAACAGCGTACGCACAGTAAGCAGGTGTAACCTCGCCGTAACGGTCCCAAAAGGACCCCTAGCCTGCTACGACGCGCCGTGCCAGGTTGCTGGCACAGACGCCCTGCAAAAAGGATTTCCGCCGGGCGAACAGAGGTCGAGAGCCCCTCGGCAGAGGCGCTCGAGGCCTGGCTCGGTGTTACGACCGACCACCCCCGGGTGGCAGAATGGTGGTGTGATGGACACCGTGTGGATGGCAGACGGCAAATGCCGGGAGCTCCCACCCGAGACCTTCTTCCCGAGCGACGGCGTGGGCGTCGAGGTCGCGCGACGGATCTGCGCGGACTGCCCGGTCAAGACGCCCTGCCTCGAGTACGCCATGGAGAACCACATCGACCACGGCGTGTGGGGCGGGACGTCGGAGCGCGAGCGGCGGCGCCTCGCCCGCCAGCGTCGACACCTGACGCTCCACAAGACGCACTAGCTCTAGCGCGCACCAGCGGGTGCGACGCGTGGGTCGCGGGAGCCGCACGCGGTCGCCGTAGTCTGGGCGTCCGGTGCTCGAGTGCGTGGTGAACATCAGTGAAGGGGTCCGCGCCGACGTGGTCGGCTCGATCGGGGACGCGGCTGGCGTCGCGTTGCTCGACGTGCACAGCGATCCGTGGCACCACCGCTCCGTCCTCACCCTCGGCGGGGCCGAGACGCTCGAAGCGGCTGAGGCAGTCGCGGCAGCGGCCGTGCGGCTGCTGGACCTCGACGGCCACGTCGGTGCCCATCCGCGCCTCGGGGTGGTCGACGTCGTGCCGTTCGTGCCGCTCGGCGTCGGCCGGGCCGAGGAATCGCTCGACCTCGGACCCGCCCGCGCCGCTCGTGACGCGTTCGGGCGCTGGGCCGGATCGAGCCTCGGCTTGCCCTGCTTCTTCTACGGGCCCGAACGATCACTCCCCGAGGTGCGGCGCGGGGCCTTCGTCACCCTCGCACCCGACACCGGGCCGGCCGAGCCTCATCCGAGCGCCGGTGCGGTGTGCGTCGGAGCAAGGCCGGCGCTCGTCGCCTACAACCTGTGGCTCGAAAGCCGGGACTTGGCCCTTGCTCGCACGATCGCTCGAGCGATCCGTTGCCCCGAGATCCGTGCCCTCGGACTTGGGGTCGGTGACCGGGTCCAGGTCTCGTGCAACCTGGTCGATCCGTGGCAGATCGGGCCGGGGGCCCTCTTCGACGCCGTCGACTCTCTGGCCCGAGTCGAGCGCGCCGAGCTCGTAGGCCTCGTGCCGGAAGGGGTGCTCGCACGCGAGCCCCGTCGCCGCTGGAGCCGTCTCGACCTCGATGCCGAGCGCACCATCGAGTCGCGCCTGGCATCCCGCCGTCCCTGAGGTCCGAGAACGAACTCCCTACGAGCGAATCGGGGCCCGGGCACTCAGCTCAGGATGCGGCTTCGATGTCTCGCTGGTGCAAGATCCGAGAGCGCCGTACGCGGCGGCGCTCCCGCTCGCTCATACCGCCCCAGATGCCGAACTTCTCGCCGTTCGCAATGGCGAACTCGAGACAGTCCTGCTGGACGACGCAACCTCTGCAGACTTCCTTCGCCTCCCGGGTGGACGAGCCCCGCTCAGGGAAGAAGAGCTCGGGATCGACCCCCATGCAGTTCGCACGGGACTGCCAGGTCCTGTCAACTTCACCCACGAGCGCCTGGATAGTCACTGGCACCCTCCTCTCGACGGCCACCGTACGCGTCAGCGACGACACGCATTCGAGTGACAACGGTGGAATTACACCGTTGTGATCATGATGGACCTACTTACGGCCTCATGCAAGGGCGAGTTGAGAGTTGAAGCCGATCAGTTCCCCCGGGCGATCCTGCGGGTGCGGCTGGCGCGCTGCTCCACGAAGTCGACGAGCACGTAGCCGCCGAGGTCGTCCGGCGTGGTGAAGAAGGCGCGACCACGGTTCATCTTCGTCATCTGCTCGACGAAGGCACGAAGACTTCCGGTCGCGTCGAGCACGAACGTGTTGATCGAGATCTTGGCCCGCGTACAGCGCGCCACCTCCCCGAGGGTCGCCTCGAGCGTCTCGGGAGCCGGCGGGTAGTCGAAGAACACGTCTCCACCCTCGAGCACGTGCGCGGTCGGCTCGCCGTCGGTGATGACGATGACCTGCTTCGCCCCCGCTTTGCCGCCGAGCATCCGGCGAGAGAGCGCCAGCGCGTGCTGGAGGTTCGTGCCGTACGCGAAATCCCAGGACACCTCGGGCAGCTCACGCGGCTGGATCTCGCGCGCAGTGGCGGAGAATCCCACGAGGCCGAGGTAGTCACGGGGATAGCGCGACGCGATCAGGGACTGCAGGGCCATGGCGACCTTCTTCGCAGCGAGGAAGTTGTCCCGCATCGGCATCGACAGTGACAGGTCGACGGCGAGCACCGTCGAAGCGGTGCTCAGGTGCTCGCTCTGCTCGATCTCGAAGTCGTCCGGCACGAGCGCTATCGGCAGGCGGGAGCGTGATCGCCCCGAGCCGGAGAGCGATGCGGGTCTGCTCCCGACCTCGTGGAGGGGCTCGGAGGCGGACGAGCTGCGCAGCAGCGCGTTGCGCAACGTCTTCTGGACGTCCAAGCGCATCGGGTCCCCGTACTCATAGGCCTTGGTCTCGTCGCTGCGGTCGTGACCGATACCGGCCGACGCGACGGGGTGCTCCCCGACGCGGTCGCGCCTCAGTCGGGAGAAGAGCTCGTCGAGGGCGCGCGAGCCGAGGCGGCGAAGTCCCTTCGGTGTCATCGAGAGCCGACCTTCGCGCCGAGCGACCAGTCCCTGCTCCTCGAGGCGCCGGGTGAGACTCGCCAGGGTCTCGAGCGCGGCTGCCGCGTCCGGGCCGAGCAGCTCGGCAACCGACGCCGGGTCGACCTCGGCCAGCTCGCCCGGCTGGGCCGCGCCGCGCAGCATCTGGCCGAGCTGGTCGAGCCGGGCGAGCTCCGCGAAGACGTCGCCCGCCTCGCTGAGGCCGAGCGGGTCGCCGCCGGACATCGCGACGCCACGGTCCCAGGGAAGGCTCGGGAGCGCGTTGCGCAAGTTGGCGCCGAGCCGGTCGAGCTGCCACCCGAGGTCCATGTCGGACATGAGCTCGTCGGCCAGTGCCGCGAGCTCGGCGCGCTGCTCCGGCGTCATCGAGGCCACGAGCGCGCTCGCCGCGGCCATCCGCTCGGCCATCCGCTGGAGAAGCTCGTCGAGATCGCCCGCCTCGGGGAACATATCCCCGAACTGCTGCATGAACTGCTCGAACGAGGGGTCTATCGGCTCCCCCGCCGCTCGCTGCTCGAGCATCTTGTTGAGCGCGTCGAGCCCGGCTCGCAAATGCTCCCGCTCCTCGGGACCGGCAGATGCCATGGCGCCGGCGGTCCGGTCGAGCTGGAGCTGTGCCAGGTCGCGTCGAAGGTCCGCCACGAGCTCCTCGAAGCGTTGCTGGGCGAGCGGTGACGAGAACTCGTAGCGCGAGAGCGCACCGATCTGCCTGGCGAGCTCGTCAGGCAACAAGTCGAGCTCGGTATGAGCCTCGGCCGCGCGCCGGGCTGCCTCCTCGTCGTCAGGTCCCGCTGCCGCGGCTGCCCGGTCGAGCTCGGAGCGCTCCGTGTCGAGAACCTCGTCGAGGCGACGGCGGACGTCGTCGTAGAGGCCCGACAGGTCTTTGCCACTCAGTAGCTCCTCGCGCCTCGCCTGGAGGCGCGCGAGCAGGTCCCGCAGCCCCGCTACGCGCTCGCCGGAGGGCGTGGTGAAGCCTTGCTGGAGGACGCGCCGGAGCGCGGCGTCGAGGTCGCCGTGGTAGAGCAGGTCGTCGGCGACGCTCGAGAGCACATCGTCGGCGTCCAGCTCTACTGGTTCCTGGCTGCCATCCCACTGCGAATACCGCCAAGCGCCCGCACGCCTCACGCCTGCCATGATGCCGCTCCTTGGGCTCTTGGCCGTGGTGGTCTGTGCTGTGCCCGGGCCGGACCGAATCGGGAGTCGGGCCGCGGGCGCATCGGGATCTTCCGGCGCCGCAGGCCTGGCGCGGTCGCCGGCCGGATCGGGCTCATCTCGGTCTCCGAAGGGCTCAGGCTCACTTGGTCTCCGGCGGCCTCAACGGGCGCTGTAGGTGGTCGCGCCAGCGACGAGGTCCTTGTTGAGCCGGCGCGAGAGGTGAAGGCCCTCGAGGACGAGCTCGACTGCGCTTGCGACGTGGGCGGGGCTCGCTCCGGTACCGACGAGATTCTCGACGGCGGGCGCGAGCGCGGGGATTTCCTCGATGAGCGCGACGTGGCTGGACGACGGTATCGAGGGACCGACCTCGACGACCCGCCCGGCGCCGAACTCCGCCACTACGGCCGCCATCGGCGCCTGTGGGCAGTTCTCCCGGAAGACCTGTAGCACGGCGGTACGCACGAGCTGGTCGACCACCTGCTCGTCCTCGTTCTCATCGAGCGCTTCGACTTCGATCTTGCCGATCGTCGAGGGGACCAGGGCGTCGAGATCGCTCACCCGGGGCACGGCGATCGGCTCCCCGGCGCGCAGCGACCTGCGCACCGCGGCGGCCACGAGGGTCTCGTAGTTCGCCACGCTCGCCCTGACCGACACGCCCGAGCGCTGGTCCACCTTCGAGCTGGCACGGGCCGAATGGCTGATGACGGCGACGACCTCGGCCATGAACGGCGGTACGTCGACCTCGACACCGTCCGCCTCGACGGGCCGTGCCTCCTGGGCGACGATGGCCATCTCTGTGGCGACCTCACGCGGATAGTGCGTGCGGATCTGCGCTCCGAAGCGGTCCTTCAGCGGCGTGATGATGCGGCCGCGGTTGGTGTAGTCGTCGGGGTTGGCCGTGGCGACGAGCAGCACGTCGACCGGCAACCGGACGCGATGCCCGCGGATCTGCACGTCGCGCTCTTCGAGCACGTTGAGCAAGCCGACCTGGATGCGCTCCGCGAGGTCCGGCAGCTCGTTGATCGCGAAGATCCCGCGGTTGGTCCTAGGAACGAGCCCGTAGTGGATCGTCAGCTCGTCGGAGAGATAGCGACCCTCGGCGACCTTTATCGGGTCGACTTCGCCGATGAGGTCGGCGATCGAGGTGTCGGGGGTGGCGAGCTTCTCGCCGTAGCGATCGCTGCGGTGCACCCATGTGATCGCGGTCTCGTCGCCAAGGTCCGCGACGAGGTCACGGGCGTAACGGGAGACCGGCCGGTAGGGATCGTCGTTGATCTCGGATCCTGCGATCGTCGGGCTCCACTCGTCGAGCAACTCGACGAGTGACCGCAGGATCCGGGACTTCGCCTGGCCCCGCTCGCCGAGGAGCACGACGTCGTGACCGGCGAGGAGCGCGTGCTCGAGCTGCGGCACGACGCTGTCCTCGAATCCGAGCACACCGGAGACAATCGGCTCGCCTGCCACGACTTTCGCGACGACGTTCCGACGGATCTCCGCCCGCACCGCGGTCGATCGCCAGCCCGAGGCGCGAAGTGCGCCGAGCGTCGCCGGGCGGGCCTGCCCGGTATCGGGAGCTGTCTGCTCGTGAAGGGCCATGCGGCGAGCCTAACGGTGACCGCTCGGCGAGCTACCCCGCCCGCGGGGGCTTGCGACGGCGAGCAGGGCGCCGGGAACGACGGCCGGACGGCGGGGCGCTCCGCGGGGAAAGCGAGCCCGGACGACGGGCCGCCGGGACTCCGTTTCGCCTAGAGACGAGCGTTGGCGCGAGGATGATCGGCGGCCGGGCCGGCTGAGACGTCGCGCCCGCTCGATAGGCCCGCCACGCACGGCCGATCGAAGGCTAGGAGATGGAGGAATGCCCGTGACCGTCGTGGACCAGACGCAGGAAGCGCCGCGTCCCACGCCAGTGCGCATCGGTGGGCCCCGCGGAGGACCTCCCCTCTCGACGGTGCTGCGCAAAGACCGTTGGCAAGTCCAGCCGGCACTCACGGCGTTGGGCCTTCTCGGCTTCATCGGCTACTCGATCTGGGCAGCTTTGCGCAACGGCGACTTCTACGCCGGCAATGTGGGACGCGACTATCTCTCCCCCCTCTACTCGCCCTGCCTGACCCACAGTTGCACCACGGCGGGCTACGTCTGGGGCGGATGGAACTGGTGGCGGGTATCGCCCGCGTTCCTGATCCTCATCTTCCCCGGGGCGTTCCGCACCACCTGCTACTACTACCGCAAGGCCTACTACCGCTCGTTCTGGCTGTCACCGCCGGGATGCGCGGTGCCGGACGCCGGCTCGACAAGCCCCTCGGGCGTGCGTAAGCGCTACACGGGCGAGACCCGGTTCCCGCTCATCCTGCAGAACGTCCACCGTTACACGTGGTACTTCGCAGTCGTGTTCGCCGGGATCCTCACCTGGGATGCCATCACCGCGTTCCGCTTCCCGAACGGCGTCGGCGTGGCGCTCGGCTCGCTGCTGTTCGTCGCCAACGCCGTGTTCATCTGGGCCTACACGCTCGGCTGCCACGCCTGCCGGCACCTGTGCGGAGGGAGCGCGAAGAAGCTCTCCGAAGCACCTGTCCGGCAGTGGTTCTGGAAGAACATCTCCTCCCCGCTCAACGAGCACCACCAGCTCTTCGCCTGGTGCTCGCTCTTCTCGATCATCGTGACCGACCTCTATACCTACCTCGTAGCGAGCGGCGCGATTCACGACCCGAGGATCATCTGATGGCGGAGTACGAATCTCACGACTTCGACGTGGTGATCATCGGCGCGGGCGGCGCCGGGCTTCGCGCGGCGATCGAGGCGAGCGCGACAGGCGCTCGCACCGCTCTCGTCTGCAAGTCATTGCTCGGCAAGGCGCACACGGTCATGGCCGAGGGCGGCGTCGCCGCGGCGCTCGGCAACGTCTGGCCGGAGGACAACTGGAAAGTCCACTTCCGCGACACCATGCGCGGCGGCAAGATGCTCAACAACTGGCGCATGGCGCAACTTCACGCCCTGGAGTCCCCCGAGCGAGTCCTCGAGCTCGAGGAGTGGGGCGCGGTCTTCGACCGGACACCGGACGGCCGGATCCTGCAGCGCGACTTCGGCGGCCATCGCTACGCACGCCTCGCGCATGTCGGCGACAGGACGGGCCTCGAGCTGCTCCGGACCTGCCAGCAGCGGGCAGTCGGCCTCGGCATCGAAGTCTTCATGGAGTGCAAGATCGTCCGGCTGCTCCAAGACGACTCCGGCGCGGTGAACGGCGCACTCGGCTTCTGGCGGGAGTCCGGCAAGCTGGTCGCTTTCGGCGCCAAGGCCGTCGTGCTCGCCTCCGGCGGTGTCGGCAAGACGTGGAAGTTCACGTCAAACTCGTGGGAGTCCACCGGAGACGGCCACGCGCTCGCGCTGTGGGCTGGCGCGGACATGATCGACATGGAGTGCGTGCAGTTCCACCCGACCGGGATGGTCTGGCCGCCCTCGGCGAGGGGCCTCCTCGTCACCGAGGGGGTGCGCGGCGACGGCGGAGTGCTTCGCAACAGCGAGGGCAGGCGCTTCATGTTCGACTACATCTCGGACTTCTTCGCCAAGGAGACCGCTGACACCATCGAAGAGGGTGACCAGTGGTACGAGAACAAGAAGGACTTCCGCCGGCCCCCCGAGCTCCTCCCCCGCGACGAGGTCGCCCGGTCGATCAACTCCGAGATCAAGGCGGGACGCGGCAGCCCGCACGGCGGGGTCTTCCTCGACATCGCGTCGCGGCGTTCGCCCGAGTACATCAGACGGCGGCTCCCCTCGATGTACCACCAGTTCAAGGAGCTGGCCGACGTCGACATCACCAAAGAGCCGATGGAGATCGGCCCCACGCTCCACTACATCATGGGCGGGGTTCGGGTCGAGGCCGATACCGCCGCCACCACCGTGCCCGGCCTCTACGCCGCAGGTGAGGTCGCCGGTGGGATGCACGGCGCAAACCGGCTCGGCGGTAACTCGCTCTCGGACCTGCTCGTGTTCGGCCGGCGGGCCGGTCAGTCCGCGGCCGAGCACGCACTCGGCCGGTCCGGCACTGTAATCGACAACGCACAGGTGGACGCCGTCTCGGCCCAGTCTCTGGCCCCGTTCGAGCGGGACAGCGGCGAGAACCCCTACACCGTCCACCAGGATCTTCAGGACACCATGCAGAGCCTGGTCGGCATCATCCGGAACGAGTCGGAGCTGCTGGAGGCGAAGGAGAAGCTGGGTGAGCTCGACGAACGAGCGAGCAAGGTCGGAGTCGAGGGCCACCGTCAGTTCAATCCGGGCTGGCACCTCGCTCTCGACCTCGAGTCCATGCTCGCGGTGGCGCACTGCACGACACTCGGGGCCATCGAGCGCAGGGAGAGCCGTGGGGGGCACACCCGCGAGGACTACCCGGAGCCCGATCCGGAGCTCGGCAAGGTGAACATGGTGACGAGGATGCGCGACGGCGCTGTGGTGGTCGTCCGTGAGCCACTTCCCGAGATGCCGGACGAACTGAAGACACTCTTCGAGGAGGCGCACTGATGGCGACCCCTACCCGCGAGAGCACCGCCTCGACAGCGCGCCCCGAGGCGACAGCGCCGACGCCTCCGGCGACGGTGACGCTACGACTCTGGCGGGGCGACGAGGCAGGCGGGGAGTTCCGCGACTACACCGTCGAGAACCTCGGTGGCGAGGTCGTGCTCGACGTCGTCCATCGCATCCAGGCAGAGCAGGCTCCCGACCTCGCTGTCCGCTGGAACTGCAAGGCCGGCAAGTGCGGGTCGTGCAGCGCCGAGGTGAACGGCCGGCCGCGGCTTATGTGCATGACTCGCATGAGCACCCTCGACGTCTCCGAGCCGGTGACCGTGTCGCCGCTTCGCGGGAATCCGATCGTCCGCGACCTCGTCACCGACGTCTCGTACAACTACGCGGTCGCCCGGCGGATCCCGCCTTTCCAACCGGGGCCCCGGGAGCCCGACGGGACCTACCGCATGAAGCAGGTCGACGCCGACCGGGTGCAGGAGTTCCGCAAGTGCATCGAGTGCTTCCTCTGCCAGAACGTCTGCCACGTCATCCGGGACCACGAGGACAACAAGCCGAACTTCGCCGGGCCCCGCTACTTCGCCCGCCTCGCAGAGCTCGAGATGCACCCGCTCGACGTCCTCGACCGCCGGGAGCTGATCTCGAGCGACCTCGGCATCGGGCTGTGCAACATCACGAAGTGCTGCACCGAAGTGTGCCCGGAAGGCATCCACATCACCGACAACGCCATCATCCCGCTGAAGGAGCGTGTCGTCGACGCCCGTTACGACCCGATCGCATGGCTCGGTCGCAAGATCCGGCGCCGACCCGATCCGACTCCAGCGAAGGTCGCCGCTTCCTTCGCCCCGGCCGCCAAGACGGGCGAGGTCATCTCGACAGACGCCCCGACGCGGGCAGAGGACTAGGACGACCTCAATGGCGCGGTTCCTGTCCGACGAATGGCTGGCCCAGCTCGCTGTGGTCCTCGGCTCTGCGGGCCCGTTCGACTCCGACGGGCGCCTCGCTCTCGGTCAGGTGGTCACCGGCACCCCTTCGGGCGACGTGGGCTACACGATCGTGATCGGCGGCGGTCAGCCGAGCGAGATCCGTCCAGGCACGGACGGCGCGGCGGTAACGCTCGTGGAGGACTACGAGACCGCCGTCGCCATCGCGACGGGAACCCCGGCTGCGGGTCTCCTCGCCACCGGCAGCATCAAGGTGCGCGGCGAAGCGGGCGCGCTGCTGCGCGCTCAGGACCTTCTCGCGGCCGTCGGCCCTGCTCTCGCGGCCGTGGCCGCCGTCACGGAGTACTGAGGACATGGTCACCGAACACGCTCTGATACCTATCCGCCCGGGGGCCGAGGCGGAGTTCGAGGCCGCCTTCCCGGCAGCGCTTCAGGTCGTCTCCGCTGCCGACGGCTGCTCGTCAGTGCGGTTGCTCCGAGGCGTCGAGCAGCCCTCGACCTATCTCCTGCTCATCGAATGGGAGAGCCTCGAGGCCCACATGGAGGGCTTTCGTGGCTCGGCGGCGTTCGCCGAGTGGCGCGCGATCATCGGACCGTTCTTCGACGGCCAGCCTGCGGTCGACCACTTCCAGGCGAGGTCGAACTCGAAGGCCTAGTCCGGGAGCCTGGCGGCAGGTGCCGAACAGCGCTGATCCGACGATGCTCAGCACCGCGGCAATTGCCGCGGGTTTTCAGCGACTGGCAATCCCGAGCTCCACCGGCTGGAAATCCCGAGCTCCAGCGGCTGGCACTAGAGGGCCGCTGTCGCTCATCGGGCACTACTGAGGCGGGTGGGCAATCCTGCGCGCCGCCAGGCCTGGTAGCCGCCGTCCAGGTCCGTGGCGCGGTAGATGCCGAGAGACCGGAGGCTCGACGCGGCGAGGCTCGACGCGTAGCCCTCCGAGCACATCACCACGATGTGCGCGTCCGCCCGAGCGAGCGCCGGGATGCGGGCGTCGCTCCTCGGGTCGAGGCGCCACTCGAGAACGTTGCGGGCGATGACGACGGCGCCCGGCACCTCGCCCTCCTCGATCCGCTGCTCGACCGGCCGTATGTCGACGAGCACCGCGCCGTCCGCGATTGCCGCAGCCGTCGCCTCCGGGCCGAGGCGCAGCAGGTCGCTCCGAGCCTGCGCGAGCAGCTCGTCGATGCTCGACACCGAGCGCCCCATGAGCGGTGCGTCCTTCGCGGCCTCGACGACGGCGTCGTAGCCACCGCGTCCGCGCGAGCCTTCCGGTCCGTCGACTCCGACCGTCTCGCGAGCGATGAGGCCGTGCGGACCACGCGAGTAGTACGTCATCGCGACGAGTGGCGGAGAGTACGCATGGATGCTCGTCGACTGCCCGTCGCCCTCGTGACGGACGTCGTGGACGTGTGCCGGCCCGAAAGCCGCCGCCGCCCCCTCGGCGAGATGCCGGTCGACGAGGCGCCGTCCCGAGGCCGTGCGGTACTGCTCGCGAAGGGCACCTTCCGCGACCGCGAACGAGCCGGACGAGCCGCCGTGGTCGTGCCAGTCCGTGTCCTGGCCCCGCTCCCACGCGAGCAGCCACACGTCGTAGGAGGACGACCTATAAAGCGGAAGGTACCAGCGCGTATCGGGATCGTGGACCACGAGGTCCTGCCAGAGATCACGGCGTGCCGCGATCGCGGTGGTGACGGCGCGCAGCTGCGGCGGGCTGAGCCGACCAGAGCGCGGTGCGATCTGGTCGAGATGCGCAAGGATCTGCGCTTGGCGCTCGGCATTCACGCCAATCCCGGGCTCGAGCCCACCGCGTGGAACAGAGGACGACTGCACGACCGTTCCGCTACCCGCAGCAGGGGCCTGCGGAGCAGCCCTCGTCATCTATGACCCTCCATCCATATCAATTTACTTCATTTACCGCATCGCTATGCGTCGCCGCGATCCATTGCCCGCACCGGGCAGGCACCCGGCGCCGACGACCGGCGGCAGCGCTCCTACCCGATCTCCACCGGCGACAGCCTCTCCTCGACGCTCGATCGTACCTCGAAAGGGCCAGCACGCAGGGAGCATAGGGCGAGATGACCCCTCGGCGATCAGCTGGCGACGCCGCTCAGCAGGTGTCGGACCTGCTCGTGAGCTTCCTCGTGCGACTTGACGCGAAGCTCTGCGGCGACCTCGGTGAACTCGTCCAGCGCGGGCACGACCCCGACGAGGGTGAACTCCCGCTCGACAAGGCGAAGGTCGAGCTGCCACACGTCGGCGAGGATGCGGCGGTAATAGTCGGACGCGTGATCCCAGCCTTCGCGGGGCGTTCCGGCGGCGTAGTTGCCGCCATGCACCGTCACGAGCACTGCCGGCCTGCCGGCGAGGAGCGGCTCGGCACCGGCGCCCATTCGAGGGTCGGCGATCACGAGATCGATCCAGCTCTTGAAGTGCTGCGACACGCCGAAGTTGTAGAGAGGCACGGCGAACAGGTAGGCGTCGGCCGCTTCGAGCTCGTCGACCAAGGTGGCCGCGAGCGCGGTCGCCTCGATTTGCTCCGGAGTCCACAGCTCGGCCGGAGTGTACGAGGCCGTCGCCGCGATGCCCCACGCCGAGGAGGGAAGGGGCTCGGTGCCGACGTGCCGGCGGATAACGGTGCTGTCGGGTGATTCGGCGCGCCATTCGGCTTCGACGATGTCGGCGATCTCTCGGCTGGCCGAGCCGTCGACTCGGATGCTGGCGTCAAGTCGGAACAGGGTCATCTGGAGTCCTCACTCTGTTTACACACTCGTTTGAACATTGTTACTAATTTTATAGTAGCAACATCAGCGTGGCTAGTGCCCTACACTAGGAACGTGAGTGCGAACGCCGACCAGCGGCTAGAGCAGGAGCAGCACGAGCCGCGAGCGTGTGATGCCGCCCTCACGCGCGCGTTCGGGTTTCTCGGCAAGCGCTGGAACGGCGTCCTCCTCGGGTTCCTGACCGGAGGACCCGCCGCCTTCAGCGAACTACGGCGCGCCGTCAGCGGGATCAGCGACTCCGTCCTGTCCGACCGCTTGAGCGAGCTTGTAACGGTCGGCCTCGTCGCTCGGATCGTGGACGACGGTCCCCCGATCGGCGTGTCCTACGAGCTGACCGAGTCGGGGGCCGCCCTCGGTCCGGTGCTCACGGACCTGATCCGCTGGACGAAAGCACACCTGCCGTGCGACGAGGCTGAGCTCTCCGGCAGCTGAGAAGCTAGGAGTGGCTGGAATCGCCCAGACAGCCTCGTTCGGAAGCCTTCGCCTCCGTCATCTTTGCGGAGGCCGGCGTAAGGCGCGCTAGGCCGAGCCGAGCAGCTCCGCCACGTCTGCCCGCTCTTCTTCCAGCTCGCGGGTGGTGAGGGCGATCCGCTCCTTCGCGAAATCGTCGTGCTCGAGCCCTTCGACGACCTCCCAGGAGGTTGCGCCCGATCGGACCGGGAAGCCGAACTGCAGCCCCTCGGGCACGCCGTACTCGCCGCGAGAGACGACAGCAAGCGAAGTCCAGTCCCCGGGCTCGGTAGTCGTACGAATGCTCACGATCGAGTCGATCGCCGCCGAGGCCGCCGAGGCCGCCGAGGAAAGGCCGCGTGCGTCGATGATTGCGGCTCCCCGCTTCTGGACGGTGGTGATGAACTCGCCGCGCAGCCATTCCTCGTCGTGGATCACCTCGGCGGCAGGCTTGCCCTCGATCCGAGCATGCGCGAAGTCGGGGAACTGGGTCGACGAGTGATTGCCCCAGATCGCGAGATTCGTCACGGCCGCGACCGGCGTACCTGAGCGCCTCGCGAGCTGCGACTTCGCCCGGTTCTCGTCGAGGCGGGTCATCGCGAACCACCGCTCGGCGGGCACCTCCGGGGCATTCGATCGGGCGATGAGGCAGTTGGTGTTGCACGGGTTGCCGACGACGAGCACGCGCACGTCGGACGCCGCGTGCTCCGCAATCGCCCGGCCCTGCGGCTTGAAGATGCTGCCGTTGATCCCGAGCAGGTCTTTGCGCTCCATGCCTGCCTTGCGTGGCACGGAGCCGACGAGCAGGGCAATAGAGGTCCCCTCGAAGGCCTGCGCCAGGTCCGACGTCGCCTCGATGCCGGCCAGCAACGGGAAGGCACAGTCGTCGAGCTCCATCACGACACCCTCGAGCGCCTTCATCGCGGGCTCGATCTCGAGCAGCTGCAGCGCAACCGGCTGCTCGGGACCGAGCAGCTCACCCGCCGCTATGCGGAACAAGAGCGAGTAGCAGATCTGTCCCGCCGCGCCCGTGACGGTGACGCGGATCGGTGATCTCGTGGAGGTGGCAGCCGTGTCGTTCACGACGGCGAGGCTATCCCCGCGGGGTGTGCGCGGTCAGATCCGTGCCGCGCGCAAAGCATGCCGGTCAGCGATCAGCGGTCGCCGGACCGAGCCTCCACCTCCGGTGCTCAGTGCTCAGTGCTCAGTGCCCAGTGCTCAGTCAGGCGATGTCTTGGTCGCGGCGGGGGCCGCGACGAACACCCGGGGCGGTGCGAAACCTGCCGCCGCGAACGCCTCGACCACAGCCCGCTCGACGAGCCCGCTGTCCGAGCTACGCACGAGGGCGATGGCCGAGCCACCGAATCCGCCGCCGACCATCCGCGCGCCGAGGGCGCCCGTCGCCAGCGCCGAGTCGACGGCGACGTCGAGCTCGGGCGACGACACCTCGAAGTCGTCCCGGAGCGAGATGTGGCCGGCGGTGAGGATCGGGCCGATCTCGGCCACGCTGTCGTCCTCGAGGAGGCGAACGACCTCGAGGACGCGTGCTCCTTCGGTGATGACGTGGCGCGCCCGCATCCGCAACTCTTCGCTGTCGAGGCGCGCGAGCGCCTCGCCCATGCGCGCTATCTCGACGTCACGCAGGGCCGGCACGCCGATCTCGGCCGCCGCGACCTCGCACGCTCGCCGGCGCTCGGCGTAGGCGGAGTTGCCGAGCTCGTGGCGGACCCGCGTGTCGAGCACCATGAGCTCGAGGCCGGCCGGCCCGAGCGCGAACGGCACCTGCCGACTCTCGAGCGACCGCGTGTCGAGCAGCAGCGCGGAACCGGGCACGCAGAGCAGCGACGCCATCTGGTCCATGATGCCGGTGGGGACCCCGACGAAGTCGTTCTCGGCGCGCTTTGCGAGAAGCGCCAGCTGCTCGAGGGACAGGTCAAGCTCGAATGCCGCCCGAAGCGCCAGGGCGACGGAGCACTCGAGTGCGGCCGAAGATGACAAGCCGGCGCCGATGGGGACCTCGCTGTCCACGCGGATGTCGGCGCCGCCGATCGTGTGGCCGGCCTCGCGCAGCGCCCACGCGACGCCGAGCACGTAGCCTGCCCAGCCCTTGTGGCCCGGCGGCCGCAGGTCGGCGAGCCGGACCGCCACGACCCGCTCGCCGCCGCCCGGCGTGCCCTGGGCCGATGCGACTCGCAGCACGTCGTCCTCACGGCGGGCGAGCGAAGCGTGCGCCTCCATCGGCAGCGAGGTCGGGAGCACGTAGCCGTCGTTGTAGTCGGTGAACTCGCCGATGAGGTTGACCCGGCCCGGGGCACTCCAGGTCCCCTCTTGCCTGCGACCGAAGAGCTCGACGAACGCGTCGCTCACGACCGACCTGCGCGCTCGCGCAGCACCTGCCACGCGTCGCCGATCATCTGCTCGAGCGCGGGGCGAGTCGGCTCCCAGCCGAGCTCCCGCCTCGCCCGCTCCGCCGAGGCTACGAGCACAGCGGGGTCCCCTGGACGGCGCCCGGCCAGGTCGACCTCGAGCTCGACGCCGGTCACCTCTTCGACTGCGGCGAGAACCTCTCGCACCGAGAAGCCCGCCCCGTTGCCGAGGTTGTAGACGCGGTGATGCCCCGGTCGGATCACGTCTAGCGCGACAAGGTGCGCGTCGGCCAGGTCGGCGACGTGGATGTAGTCCCGCACGCACGTGCCGTCTGGCGTCGGGTAGTCCTGCCCGTAGATGGCGAGACCCTGCCGCAGGCCGATCGCGGCCTCAAGCGCTATCGGCACGAGGTGCGACTCGGGGCTGTGCCGCTCACCACGACCCGCGTAGGCGCCGGCCACGTTGAAGTACCGAAGGCTCACGGCGCCCAGCTCGCCCGCTTGCGCCTCCTCCGCGAGCATCTGGTCGACCGCCAGCTTCGAGGCGCCGTAGGGGTTGACCGGACGGGTTGGCGCGTCCTCGTCGATCGGGACAGTCTCCGGCTCGCCGTAGACGGCGGCGGTCGATGAGAACACGAGACGACCCACGCCGATATCGCGCAGCGCGTCGAGCAGCAGCCGGGTCCCGACGACGTTGTTGGCGTGGTACTTCTCGGGATCGGCGATCGACTCGGCGACGAGTGACGAGGCCGCCAGGTGCACGACCCCGTCGAAGTGCCGGCCGGCGAGCGCGGCGCCGGCGTCGTGCACCTTGGACTCGACGAAGCTCGCCCCCTCGGGCACCGCGTCGAAGTGACCGGTGGAGAGGTCGTCGAGCACCGTCACCCCGTGGCCCTCTTCGAGGAGGCGCGTCGCGACGACGCTGCCGATGTAGCCCGCTCCGCCAGTCACGAGGAAGTTCATCTCGCCAGCTCTCTCAGCCGCTGCGCGGCCATCTCCGGGAGGACGTCGTTCGCGAAGGCGTCCATGCCCGACTCGGACGCCGCGAGGTACTTCAGCTTGTCGACGGTGCGCCTCGTCGTGAACAGCTCGAGATGCAGCGCGGTGTCGGCACGGCCCTCGCGCACGGGTGCCTGGTGCCAAGCCGAGATATAAGGCGTCCGCCCGCCGAACAGGCCGTCGAAGCGGGCGAGGAGGTCGAGATAGATGGGCGGGAAGTCCTCTCGTTGCTCGTCGTCGAGAGCCACTAGGTCGGGTGTCCTTCGATGCGGGTAGAGGTGCACCTCGTAGGGCCAACGGGCGGCGTGGGGGACGAAGGCCGTCCACGACCGGTTCGACGTGACGATCCGCGTGCCCTCCTGCCGCTCCGCCGCGAGCACGTCGTCGAAAAGGTTGCGACCGGTCCTGCGCCGATGGGCGCCGACCGACGCAAGCATGCGCGACGTCCGTGGCGTGACGAATGGGTACGCGTAGATCTGGCCGTGCGGGTGCTGGAGCGTCACGCCGATCTCGGCGCCCCGGTTCTCGAAGCAGAAGACCTGTTCGACGGCTGGGATCGCGGAGAGCACCTTCGTCCGGTCCGTCCAGGCCTCGAGCACGAGCGATGCGTCGTCGAGGGAGAGGTCGACGAACGACGCGTCATGGCGCGGAGAGAAGCACACGACCTCGCACCTGCCCGAGCCCGGGCGCCGCAGCAGCGGGCCGGCAGCAGCTTCGTCGACGGCGGAGGGCTCGGTCCCCAACAGCGCCGGGAAGCGGTTCTCGAGCACGACGACGTCGTAGTCGGCGGCGGGCACCTCGCTCGGGTGGCCCTCCCGCGACGGGCAGAGCGGGCAGTCTTCGGCCGCCGGGAAGTAGATCCGCTCCTGGCGGTAGGCGGCGACGATCACCCAAGCGTCGAGCAGCGCGTCGTAGCGGAGCTCCGACCCGGGAGGTCGGGGCTCGAGATGTCGGCGGTCCGTGCCGACGCGCGGGGGCGATCCGTCGTGGTCGTAGTAGACGAGCTCCCGGCCGTCCGCCAAGCGGATCGAGGTCGTCCTCACCTGCGGCGCCTCGGGCGGGACCTGTCGGCCCGCGCGCGGTCCGGCTTGCGCTGAATCCTGTGTGCTCCTGCCCGCTGCTCCACGACACCCCCGAGGACGAGCCGGACCAGTCGAGGTCCGGGGGATGTCCTCTTACGACCTCGCAAAGTCCTCTGATGACTACAGACCGGCGAGATGATGGCGGCCTCCCATCCCCCATGTCAAGCCGGGCGGGGCTCGCCCCAACCACGAGCCGTCCAGGCCACTTCCGCGACGGCTCCCCCCGACGCCTCCCTAAGGCCCTGCTCCGGATCTGAAGCCTTTCTCCAACCCGAGCTTTGCTCCGACTCGGGCTCCCCTCTCAGGCGCACCGAGCCGGTGCCCGGGCTACAGCCGCTCGACCATGGCCTGCGCGAACTCGCTCGTGCGCACCTCGTGCGCTCCGTCCATGAGGCGGGCGAAGTCGTAGGTCACGATCTTGTCGGCGATCGTCGCCTCGAGCGCCTTCACGATGTCGGCGGCGGCGTCGGTCCAGCCGAGGTGTTCGAACATGAGCACACCGGATAGGAGCAGCGAGCCGGGGTTTACCTTGTCCTGCCCGGCGTACTTCGGCGCCGTGCCGTGCGTGGCCTCGAAGATCCCGTGGCCCGTCACGTAGTTGATGTTGCCGCCGGGCGCTATGCCGATGCCGCCGACCTGCGCGGCGAGCGCGTCGGAGAGGTAGTCGCCGTTGAGGTTGGTCGTCGCGATGATGTCGAACTCATCCGGCCGGGTCAGGACCTGCTGCAGCGCGATGTCCGCGATGACGTCCTTCACGAGGATCTTGTCCCCCGGATCGCCACCACAGTCCTCCCACGACACAGCCACGTCGGCGAACTCCTCCTTGACGAGCTCGTAGCCCCACTTCATGAAGGCGCCCTCGGTGTACTTCTGGACGTTGCCCTTGTGGACGAGAGTGATGCTCTTGCGGCCCTGGCGCACGGCGTGCTCGAGGGCAGCCCGGACGAGACGCTTCGATCCGGTGACCGAGATCGGCTTGATGCCGATGCCGGAGTCCTGGCGGATCTCCCAGCCGAACTCGTCGTGGAGAAGCTCGATCAGACGCTTGACCTCGCTCGACCCCTCGGGAAGCTCGAGACCGATGTAGACGTCCTCGGTGTTCTCCCGGAAGATGATCATGTCGACCTTCTCGGGATGCTTCACCGGAGAAGGCACGCCCGCGAACCAGCGGACCGGGCGCAGGCAGACGTAGAGGTCGAGGATCTGGCGGAGCGCGACGTTGAGAGAGCGAAATCCGCCACCGATGGGCGTGGTCAACGGGCCCTTGATGCCGATGAGGTAGTCACGGAAGGTCTGGACGGTCTCGTCGGGCAGCCAGTTGCCCGTCTCTTTGAAGGCCTTCTCGCCGGCGAGGACCTCCTTCCACTCCACGCGCTTGGCATACTTGGCCGCCGCGGCATCGAGCACCAGCTGCGCGGCCGGCCAGATGTCGACACCGATTCCGTCGCCTTCGATGTAAGGGATGATCGGCTCCTCCGGGACCTGGAGTGTGCCGTTCGCGGACATCGTGATCTTCTCAGCCATGCAGCAAGCCTACTTCGGTGACCGCGAATTGCGCCTTTCGGCGCAGGCGTCGTCCGGCCGCCACGAGCGGTCAGCCGACCCGCGAGCGGTGCCCGGCGGGAATCCCGTCAGCCGGCGGTCGGAGCCTCGGGTGGAGCCAGACCGAGCGCGCGACAAATCTCGACTGTGGAGGTGAACTGGTTCATCGTGTAGAAGTGCAGCCCGGGGACCCCCTCTGCGAGGAGCTTGCCGCACAGCTCGATGGCGATCTCTACTCCGACGCGGCGCACCTCATCGGGACCGTCGGCACGAGTGATCCGCTCGACCAGCGCGTCGGGCACAGCGCACCCGGAGAGCGCTGCCATCCGTTCGAGCGTCCGAACGCTCGTGATCGGCATGACGCCCGGCACCACGGGCTTCGTTACGCCGAGGGCCGCGAGGTCCTCGACGAGTCGCAAGTACTCGTCGACGTCGTAGAAGAACTGAGTGATGGCGAAGTCGGCGAGGGCGAGCTTCTCGGCGAGGCGCCGACGGTCCTCGACAAGCCCTGCGGCCTCGGGATGGCCCGCCGGGTGCGCGGCGACCGCGATGCAGAAGGGCCCGACCGACCTCACGAGCTCGACGAGCGCCGCCGCGTGCCCGAGCTCCCCGTCGGGAAGCGGCTCGGTGGCGTCCATGGGTGGGTCACCACGCAACGCCAGGACGTTCTCGATGCCGGCGTCGCGGTAGCGGACGAGGATGTCGACTAGCTCGGCGCGGCTGTGCGCAGCGCAGGCGAGGTGCGCCATCGCCGTCGTCCCGTGGTCGCGTTGCAACGAGACCACCAGGTCGTGCGTCCGGTCGCGCGTCGACCCGGCGGCACCGTAGGTGATGGAGGCGAATGCGGGTCGCAGCAGGTCCAGACGGTCGAGAGATGCCGCGAGGCGCGCCTCGGCAGCCTCCGAGCGTGGCGGCCAGAGCTCCACCGAGAGACAAGGCGCCCCGCCGAACAGATCGATGATCCGGGTCATCGGTCCCCGGTCGCCGGTCGCGCCCGCCGGCTCGCCGCTGCGACGGCGTTGCGAAGCAGCATCGCCCGCGTCATCGGCCCGACGCCGCCGATGCGCGGGGTGATGTACCCGGCGATCTTCGCGACGTCCTCGTCGACGTCCGATAGCAGCTTGCGACCCTCCCACGACACCCCCGCGCCGACGACAGCCGCGCCGGGCTTGACCATCGACGCGCTGACGAGCCCGGCGACACCGGCCGCGGCGATCACCACGTCCGCCTGGCGCACGTACGAACCGATGTCGGCGACCCCCGTGTGCACGACCGTCACGGCGGCGTTGCACCCCGGGCGGCGCAGTGCGAGCAGCAACGCGAGCGGGCGGCCGATCGTGAGGCCGCGTCCGATGACGACGGCGTGCCTGCCCTCGACGGGCACACCGTAGGCGGCGAGCAGCTCGACGATGCCCGCCGGCGTGCACGGAAGCGGCCCGGGAGCACCCATCACGAGACGTCCGAGATTCGCCGGGTGCAGCCCGTCGACGTCCTTGTCCATGTCCACGGCGAACAGCACGCGCTCCTCGTCGAGGTGAGCCGGTAGCGGCAGCTGGACGAGGTAGGCATCGACCGCGGGGTCCTCGTTGAACCGGCGCACGACGGCTTCGAGGTCCGACTGGGAGATGTCGCCCGGGAGGTGCTCGTGGATCGACGCGATGCCGACCTCCGCGCAGTCCGCGTGCTTCAACGCGACATAGCGAGCGCTCGCCACGTCGTCCCCGACGAGGATGGTGCCGAGCCCCGGCGTGACGCCACGCTCGCGCAGCTCGTCGACGGTGGCGATCAGCTCCGCGCGCACACGGGCCGCTAGCGAGGCCCCGTCGAGAAGGAGGGCGCTCTCAGTGACGGAAATGGCGCTCTCCCGTCATGACCATCGCGAGTCCCCGCTCGTCGGCCGCCGCTGTCACCTCGTCGTCGCGCAGCGACCCTCCGGGCTGCACGACGACGGAGACACCTGCATCCGCGACGGCGTCGAGTCCGTCTCGGAAGGGGAAGAACGCGTCGCTCGCGGCTACGCCGCCCTTGGCGCGACCGTCGGCCTTTCGCGTCGCGAGCGCGGCTGCATCGACGCGATTCTGCTGGCCGCAGCCGATCCCGAAGACCTGGCCGTCGTGGGCTAGGACGATGGCGTTGGACGAGGTCCGCGCGCACACCCTCCAGGCGAGCTCGATGTCACGCCACTGCTCCGCGGCGGGCGTCGCCTTCGTGGCGACACGCCACGTCTCGCGGGACGCGAGGAAGCGGTCCGGCTCCTGGACGAGAAAGCCACCGCCGACCTGGCGCAGCGCCAGTTCGGGCTCTCCGGGGGCCGGCGCGGCGAGGGCGCGCATGTTCTTGCGCTTGGCCGCGAAGAGCGCGGCGGCCTCGGGTGAGATCGCGGGCGCCACCAGCACGTCGGCGAGCGCGTTGGCGACGATCGACTCCGCGAGCTCGAGGTCGACCGGGTCCGACAGCGCGACGATCCCGCCGAAAGCGGACACGGGGTCGCAGGCGAACGCCTGGGCGTAGGCGGTCGCGATGTCGCCCGCCACCGCGACCCCGCACGGGTTGGCGTGCTTGACGATCACCGCCGCCGAAGCGGAGCCCCCGAGACCGAGGAGCTCGTGGAGGAGGCGCCAGGCCGCGTCGGCGTCGAACAGGTTGAGGTAGGAGAGCTCACGCCCACCGTGCTGGACCACGCCGTCCAACCAGCCCGGCGCAGCACCAACACGCCGGTATCGGGCGCCGTGCTGGTGCGGGTTCTCGCCGTAACGGAGCGTCTCGCAGCGCTCGAGCGCGAGATGCACGCTCGGTGGGAGCACGTCACCCGCGTCGCCCCACGAGCCGCCGTCGTCGAACCACGTGACGATGGCCGCGTCGTACGCCGCGGTGTGGGCGAAGGCGGCGCGTGCCAGCCTCCGGCGAGTCTCGGTCCCGAGGGACCCCTCGCGGCGCAGCTCGTCGAGCACGCCGCCGTAGTCCGCGGGGTCCACGACGACGCCGACGTGGTCGTGGTTCTTCGCCGCGGCCCGCACCATCGTGGGCCCGCCGATGTCGATCATCTCGATCGACGGCTCGGAGCTGAACGGGTAGAGATTGCAGACGACGAGGTCCACGAGCCCGATCCCCCGGGCCTCGAGGTCGGCCAGGTGGTCAGGGTTCGAGCGGTCCGCCAGGATCCCGCCGTGGATCGCCGGATGGAGCGTCTTCACCCTTCCGCCGAGCATCTCGGGCGCGCCGGTCACTTCCGCCACCTCCCGGTGCGCGATTCCCGCCTCGTCGAGCGCCCGTGACGTGCCGCCGCTCGAGACGATCTCGAAGCCGAGATCGACGAGGCCACCAGCGAAGGCCGCGAGACCCAACTTGTCGTAGACCGAGATCAACGCCCTCACTACCGCTCCTCCCATCCATCTGTCCCGTCACGTTCGAGCGCGTCGATGAACTCGCGCACAGTAGCGGGGTACAGCCGCCGCTCGACCTGTTTGATCCGCTCGTGGAGGCTCTCCACGGTGTCGCCGGAGAGGACCGGCACAGCTTCCTGGGCGAGGATCGGCCCGTCGTCCACCTCGAGCGTGGCGATGTGGACGGTGCAGCCGGTGACCTTGACGCCAGCGGCGATGGCCCCCTCGACGGCGTGCCAGCCCTTGAAGGCGGGCAGCAGCGCGGGATGGGTGTTGAGGACCTTGCCGGCGAAGCGCTCGTGGACCGACGGGCCGAGCACCGTGCCGAACCCGGCCATGGCGACGACGTCTACTGCGTGCTCGACGAGCGCTGCGACCACGGCATCGGTATAGCCGTCCCGGTCGAACGACTTGGAGAAGTCCCGTCGCTCCACCCGAACGACCGGCAATCCGGCCCGCTCGGCGACCTTCTCAGCACCACAAGCTCGATCTACGACGACGACTGCGACGGCGAGGTCGGCCTCGAGAAGCGCCTCCAGGATCGTTCCTGTACCCGACGCGAGCGCCCCGATCCGCACGGATGCACGCTACCAGCGGGCCATGGTGGGTCCGGCCCGGCTGCTGGCCGCCCGTCACGCCAGCTCGCTGACCACCTCGACCATCGCGTCGGCCGCCTCAGTCGGGTTGCGAGCAACGGTCACCCCTGCCCGGGAGAGTGCGGCCATCTTGGCCGCCGCGGTACCCTTCAAGCCCGACACGATCGCTCCGGCGTGGCCCATCTTGCGGCCGGGCGGCGCCGTCACGCCGGCGATGTAGGCGACGACCGGTTTCGTCATCTCCGAAGCGATGAACTCGGCCGCTTCCTCCTCGGCGTCTCCACCGATCTCGCCGATCAAGATGACGGCCTTGGTCTCGGGATCGGCCTGGAATGCCGCCAGGCAGTCGACGAAGCTCGTGCCCGGAACCGGGTCGCCACCGATGCCGACGCCGGTGGTCTGCCCGACGCCCTTCTGGGTGAGCTCGTAGAGCGCCTGGTAGAAGACGGTGCCCGAACGGCTCACGAGGCCGACCGGCCCTCCGGCGAGGGCGATGTCTCCCGACGTGATGCCGATGTTGCACTTGCCCGCGCTGATGATCCCCGGACAGTTGGGACCAAGGAGGCGGCTCCCGGGGAAGTTGCGCCGAAGCGTCGCGAAGACTCGCGCCTCGTCATGAGCCGGCACGAATTCGGTGATGCAGACGACGAACGGCACCCCAGCCTCGGCCGCCTCGAGGATCGCGGAGGCCGCACCGCTCGGGGGCACGGCGATGAACGAGGCGTTCGCGCCGGTCTCCTCGACCGCCTCGGCCACCGTCGCGTAGACCGGGATGCCTTCGATCATCTCGCCGCCGCGCTTGGGGTTGGTGCCCGCGACGACGTTCGTGCCGTAGGCCCGGTTGCGCAGACCGTGGTAGAGGCCCTGGCTCGTCGGGCTGAGGCCCTGGACGACGACCTTGGTGCTCTGGTCGACGAAGATGCTCATCGCACAGCACCTCCAGCGAGCTCGGTGGCTTTTCGGGCGGCCTCGAGCATCGTCGGCAGCGAGACGAGTCGGTCGGACTCGTGCGACGCGAGGATCGCGCGGCCCTCTTCGGCGTTGGTGCCGTCGAGGCGGATGACGATCGGCGCCTCGATGTCGACGCGACCGAGCGCCTGGACGATGCCGTTGGCCACCTCTTCGCCTCGCGTGATCCCACCGAAGATGTTCACGAAGATCGCCTTGACCTTCTCGTCGGTGCTGATCACCTCCAGGGCGTTCGCCATGACGTCCGCGTTGGCGCCGCCGCCGATGTCGAGGAAGTTCGCCGGCTCGCCGCCGACCTGCTCCACGACGTCGCACGTGCTCATGGCGAGGCCGGCGCCGTTCGCGATGATGCCGACGTAGCCGTCGAGCCCGACGTACTGGAGGCCCTTCTCCTTCGCGAGCCGCTCGCGGGGATCGAGCTCGTCGAGATTCGCCCAGTCGGCCCACTCCGGATGGCGGAACGCCGCGGAGTCGTCGAGGGTGACCTTCGCGTCGAGCGCGTGCACGCGTCCGTCCGGCGTGTAGATGAGCGGGTTGATCTCGACGAGGTCGGCGTCGCCCTCGACGTAGCACCGGTAGAGCTTTACGAGCACGTCGACGACGCCGTCCTTTGCCTCGTCGTCGATGCCGGCCTCGTCCACGAGCGTCCGCGCCTGGGCCTCGGAGAAGCCGTCGAGGGGGTCGACGTAGCAACGGGCGATGGCGTCCGGGTCCTCCTCGGCGACCTGCTCGATCTCGACGCCGCCCTTCGCGGAGAGCATGCAGAGGTACTGCTTGGCGGAGCGGTCGAGCGTGAAGCTCGCGTAGTACTCCTTGTCGATGTCCGACGACGTCTCGATCCAGAGCCGCTTCACCACGTGGCCCTTGATGTCGAGTCCGAGGATGTTGCGCGCGTGGGTCTCGGCCTCGGCCTTGTCGAAGGCAAGCTTCACGCCGCCGGCCTTGCCGCGGCCACCCACCTGGACCTGTGCCTTGATGGTCACGGGGTAGCCGTACTTCTCCGCAGCGGCGACGGCCTCCTCCACCGTGTCGGCGGTCGCGCCAGGCGACATCGGGATGTCGAATCGGGCGAAGTACTGCTTGCCCTGGTACTCGTAGAGATCCACCGAGCACGGCCTCCTTGTCGTCGCCCATGGCTCGGAAAGACCGGCGCGTCTAGCGCTCGGGCCGGTGAGCCGGGGGTCGAGGCGATACTAGGCAGGACACCGCCGGGCGGCCCAATCGCGCCATCCCGGGCAAAGCCCCGAGCTCCGGGGCAGCGTGGCCCTGAGCTGACGGCGTGTCGCACTGCCGCCTCGGGCGGCGCCGGTCTCAAACGCTGGCTGCGCTCCTCGCCGCGAGCTTCGACGCGCTCTTCGGGTCGAGCTTCGACGAGAGCTTCGCCACGAGATGTCCCGGAAGCTCGGCGTAATGGTCGAAGGCCGCGACGAAGCTCCCCCGTCCGCCGGTCGCGGCGCGCAGGTCGACGCCGTAGTGAGCGAGCTCACTCGTCGGAACGAGCGCGACTATCCGCTGGCCACCGGTCTCGCCCGGCTCGTTCGACAGGACCCGGCCGCGCCGCGCGTTGAGGTCCCCGAGCACGTCGCCCTGGAGTCGGGCGGGCACGGTCACCTCGACGCGCGAGACCGGCTCGAGGGGCGCGGGGGACGCCTGCTCCACCGCGAGAGCGAATGCGAGCTGGGCAGCGAGCTCGAAGCTCGCCTCGGATGAGTCGACGGAGTGGGCCTTGCCGTCGTCGCAGGTCACCTTGACGTCGACGACGGGGAGCCCGTACGCGCCACCGTGCGCCATCGCACGCCTGACGCCCTTCTCCACCGCCGGGACGAACTGGCGGGGGATCGCACCACCGACGATCTCGTCGACGAACTCGAGGCCCTCTCCCCGAGGGAGCGGCTCGACGCGCAGGTGCACCACGGCGAACTGGCCGTGGCCGCCCGTCTGCTTGCGGTGCCTCCCCTCGGCCTGCGCGCTCGCCGTCACCGTCTCCCGGTAGGGCACGCGCACCTCCTCGACCTCGACCTCGACGCCGCACTTGCGCCGCAGCCGCTCGAGTACGACTTGCAGGTGCATCTCGCCCATGCCGGCGACCACCGTCTGGTGAGTCTCGTCGTCCCTGCGGACGAACAGGGCCCGGTCCTCCTGCTGGAGCTTGTGCAGGCCCTCCATCAGGTGGTCGTCGTCGCCGGTCGTTCGGGGGCGCACGGCGATCGCGTGGACGGGCGACGGCGCAGGTGGCGGGGAGACGACGACCGGGGTCGACCGAGGCGCGAGCGTGTCCCCCGCGTGCACGTCAGCCAGCTTCGGGACGGCGACGACGTCACCGGTGACCGCCTCGCCGACCGGTACGAGCTCCTTGCCACGGACGGTCTCGAGCACGTGGAGGTGCACGTCGGATCGCGTCGCCGTGTCGGTCAAGGTGATGTCGGGGCGAAGCGTGCCGGAGAGGACCTTGAGGAGGGTGATCTTGCCGACGAAGGGGTCGAGGACGGTCTTGAAGGCCTGGGCGAGTGGCTCGCCGGAGGCGTCGCCGTCGACCTCCACCGTCCGGTCCCCCGCTCGGGCCACCACGTGCCGGCGTGGGGGGACCTCGCAGGTCAGCTCGAGGAGGCGCTCGAGCCCGACGCCGGCGGTCGCCGAGCCACAGACGACGGGGAAGACGCGTCCCTCGCCCACACCGGTCGCGAGCAGCCGCTCCAGCTCCTCGTTCGACGGGATGTCGCCACCGAGGTAGCGCTCGGTCATCTGGTCGTCGGCGACGACGATGCCCTCGACGAGGTCGTCGTGCGCCTTGCGCTCGGCCGCGGCCATGTCGGCGGGCACGGGACCCGCCACTGGCCGCTCCCCGTCGTAGGTGAACGCCTCGTCCAGGAGGAGGTCGACGATGCCGCGTAGGCCGGACTCGCCGCCGATCGGCAGCTCGAGCGGCGCGACTTGGGGGCCGAACATCTCCCGCAACTGCTCGAGCGTCCGCTCATAGGCCGCCCGCTCGCGATCGAGCTTGTTGACAAAGACGATCCGGGGTACCCCGGCGCGCTCCGCGAGCTGCCAGATCGCCTCGGTCTGCACCTCCACGCCGTCGACCGCGCTCACGACGACGACTGCCACGTCCGCGACGGACAGAGCTAGCTCGACCTCGGGAAGGAAGTCGGCGAATCCGGGCGTGTCGAAGAGGTTGAGCTTGTACTCACCGACGAGCACCGGCGCTATCGACGTCATGAGGGACGCGTGGTGCCGGAGCTCCTCCGGCTCGAAGTCGCAGACCGTCGTGCCGTCCTCGACCCGGCCGACCCGTCCGATCGTGCCCGTCGCGCGCAGCAACGCCTCCGCGAGGGTCGTCTTGCCCGAGCCGGTGTGGCCGACGAGAGCCACGTTGCGAATCCTTGCCGACGGGACGCCGTGCACCAGTCGCACCTCGCTAACACGGGCGGCTCGCCCGTGACCGAGCGTAGCCCCGGCCGCCGTCGCTTGGGTAGGGACGGCGTGGCGATCCGGCTCGCCCGGCGGCTCTCGGCTCAGGCGCGCTTCATCGGGGTGAGTGCGAGCAGGAAGCGCTTCCGGCCGTGACGGTCGAACGCGACGAGTGCCTCTGCCTTGTCGCCCTCCCCGCTCGCCTCGACGACGACACCTTCACCCCATCTCGCGTGGACGACACGCTCGCCCGCTACCAACCCGAGAGATTCGGCACCGGTCGTCTTCACCGGTGAGACGCCAGCCGTGGCGGAACGGGCGAGCTGGCTCCTGGCGCCAGCACCAGATCCCTCGCGCCCGGCCATCCCGCCGAGGCGCGCCGTGGCGAATCCTGCCGAGAGCGCCCCGGAGACGTCGTCGAGGAGGTCGTCGGGGATCTCCTTCACGAAGCGACTCACCAGGCTGTCGCGGGTCATGCCGAAGACGGTCCGCACGTAGGTGTTCGTCAGGTACAGCCGCTCGCGGGCACGCGTGATCCCGACGTACGCGAGCCGACGTTCCTCCTCGAGGTCGTCCGGCTCGGCGAGCGCACGGTCGTGAGGGAACAGTCCCTCCTCCATGCCGGTGAGGAACACGGCCCTGAACTCGAGCCCCTTCGCGGCGTGCAGGGTCATGAGCGTCACCCGGCCGTCGACGTCGCCCAGGTCGTCGGTCGCCGCTACGAGGGCGGTGGTGGCGAGGAAGGTCTCGAGGTCCTCGAAGTGCGACGCGACGCTCACGAGCTCGTCGAGGTTGTCGAGGCGCGTCCCGGCCTCGTGCCCCCCGGCACCGGGGGCCGCGGCCTCGACCTCGAGGGCCGCCCGGTAGCCCGTCTCCTCGAGCACCTGCTCGAAGATGTCCGCCGGCTCGCGCTCGGCAAGTGTCGCGATGCGCCCGAGGAGCTCCAGGAACGAATGGATCCCCTGCAGGGACTTTCCCGACACGCCCGCCTCCTCGCCGCGCGCGAGCGCGTCGGCGAACGAGATCGCGCGACCGGCGGCGAACGAGACGACGCGGGAAGTCGTCGTGGCGCCGATGCCCCGCTTGGGGACGTTGAGGACTCGCCGCAGCGAGACCTCGTCGGTGGGGTTGGCGACGAGGCGCACGAACGCGAGCAGGTCGCGCACTTCACGCCGGTCGTAGAAGCGGGGGCCACCGACCACCTGGTAAGGCAGCCCTCGGTCCACGAGCGCCTGCTCTATGGCGCGGCTCTGCGCGTTGGTCCGGTAGAACACGGCGATCTCGTCGAGCGGCACCGAATGGTTGCGCCTGAGCGTCGCGATCTCGTCTGCCACGAACGTCGCCTCGTCCCGCTCGTCGCCCGCCCGGTAGCGACGGATCTTCTCGCCAGGGCCGAGCGCGCTCCACAGTGCCTTCTCCTGGCGCAGGATGTTGTTGCCGATCACGGCGTTCGCGGCATCGAGGATGGTCTGGGTGGAGCGATAGTTCTGGTCGAGGACGATCGTGCGGGCCTCGGGGAACGCGTGGGCGAAGTCGAGCAGGTTGCGCACCTCGGCGCCGCGGAAGCGGTAGATGCTCTGGTCCGAGTCCCCGACGACGCACACGTTGCGATGCAGCCGGCCGATCATCGTCACGAGCTCGTTCTGGGCCCGGTTCGTGTCCTGGTACTCGTCGACGAGCAGGTGCGTGAACCGCTCCTGGTAGTACTCGAGCACCTCCGGGTCGTCGCGCAACAGCCGGACTGCGACGCCGAGGAGGTCGTCGAAGTCCATGGCGTTGGCGAGCTTGAGTCGACGCTCGTACTCGGCGAAGGCCTCGGCGATCCGTCGCTCGTAGACCGTGTAGGCCCGCGCCGCGTAGCCCGACGCGTCGAGCAGGTCCGACTTGGCCTGGCTGATCGCCCCGAGGACGGCGCGGGGGGGGAAGCGCTTCGTGTCGAGGCCGAGGTCGTCGAGGACGTGTTCGACGAGGCGCCGCGAGTCGCCGTCGTCGTAGATGGAGAAGCCGGGCCGGTAGCCGGCGCGCGCAGGATCGCGCCGGAGGATACGGACGCATGCGGCGTGGAACGTCGAGATCCACATCCGGTTGGCTTGCTCGCCCACGAGCTCGACAACCCGGCGGCGCATCTCGTCCGCGGCCTTGTTCGTGAAGGTGATGGCGAGGATGCGTGACGGCTGGACTCCCGAGGCGAGCAGGCGTGCGATCCGTCTCGTGAGCACCCGCGTCTTGCCCGAGCCCGCGCCGGCGACGACGACGAGCGGTCCGGAGCCGTGCTCGACGGCTTCGCGCTGGGACGGGTTGAGGCCTTCGAGGAGCTCGTCGGGGTCGGCGACCGGCGTCACTCCCACTCGATCGTGCCGGGCGGCTTCGACGTGACGTCGTACGCGACCCGGTTGACGCCAGGCACCTCGTTGATGATCCGCACCGACAGGCGATCCAGCAACTCGTAGGGCAGGCGTGCCCAGTCGGCGGTCATCGCGTCCTCGCTCGTCACCGCGCGCACGACGATCGGGTAGGCATACGTCCGCTCGTCCCCCATCACCCCGACCGAGCGCACCGCCGGCAGGACGGCGAAGGCCTGCCACAGCTCCCGGTCGAGACCGGCCCGGCGCACCTCGTCGAGCACGATGGCGTCCGCGGCCCGCAGGATCTCGACTCGCTCCCGGGTGACGTCGCCCACGACCCGGACCGCAAGACCGGGCCCCGGGAAGGGCTGGCGCCAGACGATCTCCTCGGGCAGGCCGAGCTCCTCGCCGACGGCGCGCACCTCGTCCTTGAACAGAAGCCGGAGCGGCTCGACGAGGTCGAGGTCCATCTCCTCGGGAAGACCACCGACGTTGTGGTGGGACTTGATCGTCGCCGCGTCCGCGGTCCCGGACTCGACGACGTCCGGGTAGAGCGTGCCCTGGGCGAGGTAGGCGACGTCGGTCAGCTCCTTCGCGACCTCCTCGAAGATGCGGATGAACAGCTCGCCGATCCGCTTGCGCTTCTGCTCAGGGTCCTCGACGCCTTCGAGTGCCGAGAAGAACCTGTCGGCGGCCTTCACGTGGACGAGGTCCACCTGGAACTGCCGTCGGAAGGTCTCCTCGACCTGCTCCGCCTCGCCGGCGCGCATAAGGCCTGTGTCGACGAACACGCAGGTGAGCTGGTCTCCAACGGCCTTGCGCACGAGAGCGGCCGTCACGGCCGAGTCGACGCCGCCCGACAAGGCGCACAACACCCGGCCGTCGCCGACCTGGGCGCGCACCGCCGCCACCGCCGTCTCGATGACCGACGTGTGGGTCCAAGCCGGCCGACATCCGCACACGTCGTGCAGGAACCTCTTGAGCAGCTCCTGGCCGCGCACCGTGTGGGCGACCTCGGGATGGAACTGCACCCCGGCGAAGCCGCGCTCGGCGTCCTCGAAGCCGGCGACCGGGGCGCCGGGGGCCGAGGCCGTGACGGCGAAGCCCGGCGGCGCGGCGACGATCGAGTCGCCGTGGCTCATCCAGACCTCCGAGGGGCTGTGCCAACCCTCGAACAGGCGCGACGGCGCGAGGAGCGTCAGCGGCGTTCTGCCGTACTCGCCGGTGCCCGTGTGGGCGACCTCGCCGCCGAGCGCCTGGCTGAGGAGCTGGGCTCCGTAACAGATGCCGAGGATCGGCACGCCAGCCTCGTAGATCGCGGGATCGACGTGCGGTGCGCGGTCGGCGTAGACGGACTTCGGGCCGCCCGAGAGGATGATCCCCTTCGGATTGCGTGCCAGCATCTCGCTGACCGGCATCGAGTGGGGAACGATCTCGGAGTAGACGTGCGCCTCGCGCACGCGGCGCGCGATCAGCTGCGCGTACTGCGCACCGAAATCGACCACGAGCACCGTGTCGAACTGGCTGGTGTCGAACTGTCCGGCGAGAAAGCGCGACCCACCGGGCTCGACATCGGGGCCGGCCGCGTCGGCCAGTCCGTCGCTCGCTGGACTGCCGGGACCGGGGGGGCTGACCACTAGTCGAGGGTACCAGCGGCAGCCGCTCGCGGTGACCGGCCGGCACGTCCGCGACGCCGACCCACCGCGAGCAGCGCCGCCCACACCACGAAGCCGAGCAGTGCCACGAGGGCGAGCAGGATCCCCTCGGTGAAGCGCTTCGGCCAGTAGTGGAGCACCACGGTGTGCGTGCCCGCCGGCACCTCGACGCTCAACAGCCCGCCGTCGTACCGCTCGACGGGGACGCTCTTGCCGTCGGCGGTCGCGTGCCAGCCGGTGACGTCGGTGATCCGGACAGCGAGCTTCGCCGCGTGGGTGACGCGGACGTTGACGACGTAGCGGGCGTCGCCCGGGTGGGTGACCGAGGTGACCGTCGCCGCGGGCGCGCTCCCGCTGGCGGTGCCGGCCGCGCCATTGGCACTGGCATTGGCGACGAAGGAGAACTGCGAGGCCCCCGGCACCGCGTACAGCTGCTCACCGGCCGCAGTCGCGACGAGCCGCATCCCCACCGGCGGCTTGTCGCCCTTGCGCGGCAGGTAGAGGACGTAGGACACGCCATAACGGCGGGCGAGCGCGACGGTGTCGATAGCCGGCGCGAAGAGGTTGAGGTTGATCGGGGTCACCTGCTCGGCGTTCGGCACGGGCCACGCGTCGAAGAACGCCTGGGGGATCGTCGGGTCGTGCATGGCGAGCTCGTCGACGCCGTAGCCGATGTTCATCTCCGGGTAGAAGCCGGCACCGGTCCAGAAGCGCACTCCGCAGAACGGACCGTTGTGCGGGGTCGTCGGGTTGCAATCCGTGTTCTCGCCGTCGAGGCCGAGGAGCTTCGTCCCGACGACCTGCTGCACGGTCGCGGCCGCCGGGGTGACCGGGAAGGCGTCGTGGGAGTAGCTGTTGAGCCCGACGCCGGCGAACAACAAGAAGGAGCTCTGGGCGGCGAGCAGCGTGAGCGCCCCGGCACGTGCGAGGCCGGGCGCTTTGTGCTCGCCGCGCTTTCGCAGAGCCCACGCGGCCCCGACGAGGACGAGCACGAGAACGATCGACGCGGTCGGCCAGATCAGGCTCGAGCGCCGCAGCGACTCGAGGGTGGCGATGGTCGGGGGGTTCGTCGGAGGGTTGGGGGTCGGGATAAGCCGGGCCGTTCCCACCTTCTCCCACAAGGCGGCGAGCACGACGGCCACGGCGAGGGAAGAGGCGAGCAATGCCAGACGCACCGACACCATCCGCCAGCGCCGGATGACGATCTCGAGGCCGAGCCCGGCGAGGATCGCGACGACGAGCTCGAACACCGACTGCATCCGCTGCAGCGCCACGGCGCTCAGCCCGAGCTTGCTGAGCAGCTTCTGGACCGGAGCGCCGGAGCCGAGCTGATAGATGACGAGGAAACCGACGACCGCCGAGACGAAGAGCCCGACGACGGCAGGCCGGCGCCATGCGACGAGAACGGCCACGGCTGCGAGCACGATGGCGATCACGCCGACATACGCGGCGGTCTCGTAGTAGTTGACCTCGCCGAACCAGTAGCTGCCTTTGGTCGGCAGCCCGAAGAATCCCTGGGCGAAGAGAAGCGTCGCCAGATGCAGCGGGATGCCGGTGGCGGCGTTCTTGCCGTTGCGGGCGGATCCGGAGATCAAGGAGACGCCCGGGAGCAGGAGCGGCGCGGCGAGCGCGCCCCCGGCGACGATGCCGATGCCGATGCGTGCCACACCGATGGCGCCGACCCGGCGCCGCGCTGCGAGGGTGACGGCGCCGGTCACGAGCAGCACGACTCCGAGCCCGATCGCGAGCAGCACGTACGACTCGGGAAACCCGGCGTAGAGCGAGAACGCCACGGTCACTGCGAGCAGTAGGACGTGGCGCACCAGACCGCGCGACCTATAGGCGAGCACCGCGGCGGCGAGGATCCAGCCACCCCACGCGATCGGCCCGTCGACCGACCAGCCGAGCCACCCGGCGAAGGCGCCCGACAGCATGAACGTCGTACCCGCGAACGCTCCGGCGAGCGGCCCGGTGCCGAGCACCCGACAGCAGAGGTACACACCGGTTCCTGCGATGAAGAGCTTCGCGGCGACGGTCACGAGGAAGCTCGCCGACAAGGGCGCGAGGTAGCCGATGATCGTCGGCAGAGAGAGTGGCGCCGACTCGAAGTTGAACATCTGGGGCAGCCCGGTGCCCGACAGGCTGTTCCACAGCGGCAGCTCGCCGTGGTGGACGATCCTCCAGTCGAGCGTGTTCCAGGGCACGCCCTGGGTGATCGTGTCGCCGTTGATGGCGTTGTGGTTGATCGGGATGGGAAGGATGTGCGTGAGCAGCGAGAGGCCGCGTCCGAGGTCGGCCGGGCCGAAGGCCGCCCCGTCCTTCAGCGCGGGAGCGAGGTAGAAGATCACGAACAGTGCGATCCACGCGACCGCTAGGACGTCGCCGAGGCGACTCCAACTGCGCCAACGAAGGACGAGACCGCCCCCGAATCGTGCCTGAAGCGGATCGGGCTCGACGGGGTTGGCGTCATCTCCCCTGCCGATCTCTCCCCCGCCGGAGTCGGCAAGGTCGGAGTCGGCCAGGTCGGGGGCGACCCGGCCAGGCGCGGCCAGATCCGGCACGGCCTGCCCGGGGCCGACCAGATCGGGGCCGGTCATATCCGGGCCGGCTCCGGCGAGCCCACGCGCCCCGGCAGTCTTGTTCCCCACCGCTTGCCCAACTCGGGAATCAGCTTCCCCGACCGGCCGGCTCCGCAGGGCGGACGCGGTCGCCGAGCAAGGAGAGCGGGGCGACCATGACCTCGGCCTTGTGGAACTCCCGCACCGTCGCGTAGCCGCAGCTCGCCATCGCACTACGGACGGCTCCGAACAGGTTCGTGCGACCGCCGTCGTCGTGGCCGGGACCGACCAGGATCTCCTCGAGGGAGCCCCGCCGCTCGATCTCCACCCGCGTACCGCGCGGGAGCGACGGGTGCTGGGCCGCCGCTCCCCAGTTGAACCCCCCGGCCGGCGCCTCGTCGGCCGCGGCGAGCGGCGAGCCGACCATGACCGCGTCCGCTCCGCACGCGATTGCCTTGGCGATGTCGCCGCCGCTCGCGAATCGCCCGTCGGCGATCACCTGGACATATACACCGGTCTCCTCGAGGTGGCGCGTGCGCGCCCCTGCGCCATCCGCGATGGCGGTCGCGAGGGGAGAGCCGATCCCGAGCACGTCGCGCGTCGCGCATGCGTCCGACGAGCCCACGCCGACGAGAACGCCGACCGCTCCCGTCCGCATGAGGTGGAGCGCTGCTTGGTATGAGGCGCAGCCGCCAACGACCACAGGGATGTCGAGCTGCCGGATGAACCGCTTGAGATCGAGCGGCTCGGCGCCTTTCGACACATGCTCGGCCGAGACCGCCGTTCCCTGGATGACGAGCACCTCGAGCTCGGCCTCGAGCAGCACGTCGGCGATGGAAGCCGCCCGCTGCGGAGTGACCGCACCGCAGGACACGATGCCGGCGTCTCGCATGGCGCCGATCTGAGCCCTGACCAGCTCGGGTTGAACGGGCTGCGCGTAGAGCTCCTGAAGTCGGAGGGTGACCACCCCGGGCTCGAGCTTGCCGATCTCGGCGAGCAGCGGGCTCGGATCCTCGTACCGGGTCCACAGCCCGTCGAGATTGAGAACCGCGAGGCCCCCCAGCCGGCCGATCTCGATCGCCGTCGCCGGGCTGACGACGCCGTCGGTCGGCGCGGCCATCAGCGGGAGCGCGAAGTCGAACGCGTCCAGCCGCCAGGAGAGGTCGACGTCCTCGGCGTCACGGGTACGCCGGGAGGGGACGATGACGATGTCCTCCAAAGCGTAACCCTGCCGCCCTGACTTGCCTATCCCGATCTCGACCTCTGCCACGCGCTCTCCCTCGGGCCCAAGTGCCGGATCAGGCTACCTCGCCACCCGGTCCGGACCAGGGTCCCCGCTACCCGCGGGCGCGGGGGCTCCGACGGATCTCGGGACGTCACGCGAGCGCCCCCGTTCCAGTCGCTGGGCGCGCTGGGTCGCTCGGCCCGGCCGCGTGCGAAGGCGCGGTCGGGTCGCCGGACGGGGCTGGGTCGTCCGAGGGCTCGATGGCAGGGCCGGACATGGCGCCCGTGGGCACGCCCTGGCCCCGGCGCGTGACGAGGTAGGCGAGCACGGCGAGAGCGCCCAGCGCGACGATCTCCACTGCGAGCACGCCGGGAAGGCTGACGGGCGGCTTCCAGGTCGGGTGCAGCAGGAAGCCGAAATCGGGCCCCTTCGTGCCGACCGCGTACCGGCGTAGCATCTCGAAGAACGCAGCCACCTGCGCGAGGAATGCACACAGAGCGACGATCCCGACGATGCGCCCCCGGTGCTGGGCGAGGGCGCTCTTGCCGATCAGCGTCGCAGCCAGGATCGGCAGCCCCACGGCGAAGGCCAACGTGTCCTTGCCGGCCCAGGTGAAGCCGTATCGGTGCACCTGGGAGGTGGAGATCGCCACCGGAACGACGACGATCGCCACGACGAAGACGAGCAGCGTCAGCGCGTCGCGAAGGCGCCCGACCGCTGCCGCGGCGAGTGTCACGAAGCCGATGAGCGCGTACCAGACGACGTAGGTGAACGTCGGTGCGAAGGTGTCGAACCACCCGAACACTCCGATCATGCCTGGCAGGTAGTAGTCGTTGTGGAGGAACGAGAACTCGAGGATCGTGCTCTCGGGGACGCTGTAGCCGACGACGCCCGCCGGCGTCGCGTACACGTCGAACGAGCGCTCCGACAGGATCCAGATCACCGCGAGTGCCGCGACCACGACGACCGCTACGAGCCCGTAGCGGACACGCCGGTGGGCAAGGAAACGCCGCAACGAGCCGAGGTTGGAGACGGCGAGCAGGATGATGGCGGTCAACCCGAGCCAGAACGGTGACAACGCACGTATGAGCTCGAGAACGCAAGCCGATGCCGCCAGCATCGCGACGAGCCCGGGCGGCGGGTCGTCCAGGTGCTCGAGGACGAGGATGGACCCGGCCGTCCACACCGTGATCGCGGCACTCGCCTCGAGGCCGGCGGGGTTGACGACGCTGCCGAGGAACAGCACCATCGGCGTCGCCGCGATCACGACGCCGGCGATCGCGAGCCTCGACCTCGACCAGAGGACCGCGGCGCTCACCGCCAGCGCTATGAAGACCGCCGAGAGGGCGGCGCTCACCAGCCGCATCAAGTAGATGTCGGCGTCGCTCGACCCGAGCAGGCTCGGGAGCCCGACGATCGCGTAGTACAGCGGGGGATAGCGGGCGTTGTAGATGTAGACCTGCTTCGGTCCGGACCCGCCACTCGCGACGGGGGCGCAGCTCGCCGGGACGGTGGGCCGCCGGTGATAGCAGCTCGGGAGGTTGCGCGTCCCCGCGTAGAAGGCGGGCACGGTCACGAGGCCCAGCGGGCTCGTCGACGGGCCGGGGAGCTTGCCGACGAGCTCGCCCCTCACGACGGCGGCCGCCTTGATGATGTGGACCGGCTCGTCGGGAGCTGCGAAGAGCGGCGTGGCGAAGCTCCACGCGCCCATCGCGACGAAGGCGAGTACGAACGTCACGACGAACGCGGTCCATCCGCGGCGGCGACGGCCGCGCCTTTTCTGGTCGGACCCAGCGCGAGGCGCTGGAGGTTCGGTGTTCATGCTCGAGAGGGCAGGCTCCGCGATCGGGCTTGTCTGCAGGAGGGACGCCCGAGCACAGTAGCCGGGTCGGTGATCCTCGTCAGAGAGCCGGGAGCGAAGCGGGCGACTGACGACCCACTTACTGCGCGCCAGCCACCCGCTCGAGCAGGCGCCAGAGGATGCGCGCGCTCATCCCCCACACGAGGTCGTCGCCGAGCACGGTCGGGTCGGCGAAGAAATGGACCGACCGTTCGTCGGCTCCGGTCGACCAGCGCTCCTGCCACGCGACGCCGTCGGAGAGCAGCGCCGCCACTGGCACCTCGAGGACCGACTCGACCTCGGAGTGGTTCGCCACGAGCGTCGGGCGACGGCTCAGCAATCCGAGATAGGCGGCGATCTGTTCGCCTGAGTGGCGGCCGACCACGTCGACCAGGACCGGCGCCTCCACGTCGAACGGTGAGAGACCGATCTCCTCCTCGGCCTCTCGCAGTGCAGCGTCGTTGGGAGCCTCCCCCAGCTCGACTCTCCCGCCGGGAAAGGCGATATGACCGGGGTCGCGTTGCAGGGTGTTCGATCGGCGGATGAGCACGAGGGTCGCCTCCGAGTCGGTGCCCGATGCGAACACCGGCACCAGCACGGCGGCGCTTACACCGGCGAGCGCGTCGTTGCGAGGTCCAGCGCCAGCTACAGGCGCGGGTCCGGGTCTGGCGTCGCTCGAGCGGATGCCCGGGGCCGGCCCGGATGCTGCGAGCGCGGCGACGAAGCGCTCGAGCGAGACACTGGACCGCTGCGCGAGTGGCAGGGCCGCCCAAGGCGGCGGGGGGCCCGGGCGCGAGGACAAGGGTCGTGGCACGCGCTGGCGAAACGGTGCAGCGTCCACGTCGTCAGCGTAGCCAGCGGTACTCCCGCGCCGACCTGTGGACGCGCCAGTGGCCGGGCCCGAAAGCCCAGCCACTGGCACTTCACTGCGCTGCCGGGCGAAATCGCCCGGCCGCTTACATCATTCCCATGCCCCCGCCCCCACCGGCCGGGACGGCCTCGGACTGGGGCTCTGGCTTGTCGGCGATGAGGGCTTCCGTCGTGAGCAGCAGCGCCGCGATCGAGGCGGCATTCTGCAGCGCGGACCGGGTCACCTTGGCCGGGTCGATGACACCCGCCTTGACGAGGTCCTCCAGCTCACCCGTGGCGGCGTTGAGGCCGTTGGAGCCCTCGAGGGCTTCGACGGCCTGCACCTGGACGGCCCCTTCGAGGCCGGCGTTCAGGGCGATCCACTTGAGCGGCTCCTCGAGCGCCCGGTAGACCGTCTTGGCACCGGTCGCCTCGTCACCCGAGAGACTGTCGATGGCCTTCTTGACGGCCGGCCGGCAGCGCAGCAGGGCGGTGCCGCCGCCGGCGACGATGCCCTCCTCGATCGCAGCACGGGTCGCGGACAGGGCGTCCTCGATCCGGTGCTTCTTCTCCTTGAGCTCGACCTCAGTCGCAGCGCCCACCTTCACGACAGCGATGCCGCCGGCGAGCTTCGCGAGACGCTCCTGCAGCTTCTCGCGGTCCCAGTCGGAGTCGGTGTCTTCGATCTCGCGCCTGATCTGAGCGATCCGACCCTTGACCTCTTCGGGAGAGCCGCCACCGTCGATGATGGTCGTGTCGTCCTTCGTCACGACGACACGGCGCGACCGACCGAGGAGGTCGAGTGTCGTGCCGTCGAGCTTCAGGCCGACCTCTTCGGAGATGACCTGCGCACCGGTGAGCACGGCGATGTCGCCGAGCATGGCCTTGCGGCGCTCGCCGAAGCCCGGGGCCTTGACCGCGACCGACTGGAAGGTGCCGCGGATCTTGTTGACCACGAGCGTCGCGAGAGCCTCTCCCTCGACGTCTTCGGCGATGATCAGCAGCTGCTTGCCCGACTGCATGACCTTCTCGAGGACCGGGACGAGGTCGTGGACCGCGCTGATCTTCGAGTTCGCGATGAGGACGTACGGGTCCTCGAGGACTGCCTCCTGGCGCTCCTGGTCCGTCACGAAGTACGGCGACAGGTAGCCCTTGTCGAACTGCATTCCCTCGGTGAAGTCGAGCTCGAGTCCGAAGGTGTTGGACTCCTCGACCGTGACCGTGCCGTCCTTGCCGACCTTGTCGATCGCATCCGCAAGCACTTCGCCGATGGAGGCGTCAGCCGCCGAGATCGATGCGACCTGGGCGATCTCGTGCCGGCCCTCGACGTCTCGGGCCTGAGTCTTGATCGACTCGACTGCCGCAGCGACGGCGCGCTCGATGCCCTTCTTCATGGACATCGGGTTGGCGCCGGCAGCGACGTTGCGAAGGCCCTCGCGCACCAGCGCCTGGGCAAGGACCGTTGCCGTCGTCGTGCCGTCACCGGCAACGTCGTTGGTCTTGGTCGCGACCTCGCGGACGAGCTGGGCGCCCATGTTCTCGAAGTGGTCCTCGAGCTCGATCTCCTTGGCGATGGTGACGCCGTCATTGGTGATCGTCGGGGCACCGAACTTCTTGTCGAGGACGACGTTGCGGCCCTTCGGGCCGAGCGTCACCTTGACCGTGTCGGCGAGCTTGTTGACGCCCGCCTCCAGACCGCGCCTAGCGGCCTCGTCGAAACGAAGGATCTTCGGCATCAGCTCTCGACCTTCGCAAGCACGTCGCGGCTCGAGAGGATGAGGAGGTCCTCACCGTCGATCGTGATCTCGGTGCCGCCGTACTTCGAGTACACGACCTTGTCTCCGGCCTTCACATCGAGGGGAATGAGCTCGCCCGTGCTGTCGGCGCGACGGCCCGGTCCTGCGGCGAGGACCTCACCCTGCTGGGGCTTCTCCTTCGCAGTGTCGGGAATGACGAGACCCGACGCCGTCATCTCTTCCGCCTCGCTCGGGCGAACGACGATTCGATCGTCCAGCGGCTGCAGCTTCATCTCCGAGGCCTCCCTATGGCTTCGTTGGCACTCTGACCTAACGAGTGCCAACCATACCGACAACGCGTGGATCTGGCAACCGCAGGGTCGAGGTTGTCACTGGCTTGGCTCATCGTCGTCACGCTCCCGGAGGGATGTGACGACGAAGGTCCACGTTACGACCGCTACTTCGGCCCTACAAGGCGCAAGCGCGTGGCTGCGAAACGATAGCTGCATGTGACTGGCGACAACATTCTGGCCTCCGGCGCGTCACCGCCGTGGCTCGTGACCCGGGAACCTGAGGCTGGCGTCGGCGCCGGTAGACATCGGCGATGCTCCGTCCATGGCGAGGCGGAAGTGGCCTGCCGCGGCGATCATCGCCGCATTGTCGGTGCACATCGCTCGGCTCGGAAGAAAGACCCGTAGACCGGCCTCTGCACCGGCGCCGACGATCCGCTCGCGCAGCGAGGTGTTGGCGGCCACGCCGCCCGCGAGGCAGATGCCGCGTGCTCCGATCGAGTCCGCCGCCACGAGCGTCTTGTCGACGAGCACGTCCACGGCGGCCGCCTGGAACGACGCCGCTACGTCGGGGGTGGAAACCTCCGGATGGCGGGTGACGTGCTGGACGACCGCCGTCTTCAAGCCGCTGAAGGAGAAGTCGAGCCCGTCACCGAGCATCGGCCGCGGCAGGGCGACGGCGGCTGGGTCACCCTCTCGCGCTGCCCGCTCGACGCCGGGACCTCCGGGATAGCCGAGGCCGAGGAAGCGCGCGACCTTGTCGAAAGCCTCGCCCGCGGCGTCGTCGAGCGTCTCGCCGAGGACGGCGTAGTGCCCAGGCTTCTCCAGAGCGACGAGCAGGGTATGGCCTCCCGACACGATGAGGACCACGACGGGCAGCTCGAGATCGGGATCCTCCAACAGCGACGCGTACAAGTGGCCTTCGAGGTGGTTCACCCCCACGAACGGCACTCCCCACGCCAGCGCGAGCGACTTCGCGAACGACACGCCGACGAGCAGCGCACCTATGAGCCCCGGTCCGACGGTCGCGGCGACGGCGCCGATACTCTCGAGCCCGGACGGCGACACGGGGGCCCCGCTCCGGTCGAGGCCCGCCGCCGCGAGCGCCTCGGACACGACGGGCACGATCTGCTCGAGGTGTGCCCGTCCGGCGATCTCCGGGACCACGCCGCCGTAGCGGACGTGGAGGTCGACCTGGCTCGAGACCACGGAGGACAGCACGTCGCGCCCACCGGCCACGACCGCCGCCGCCGTCTCGTCGCACGAGGTCTCCAGTCCGAGCACGAGGCCGGACGCAGGAGCCGTCACCGTCGGTCCCGGGACCGGGCCCCGATACGGCGCCCGATCTGGTCGAGCCGCGCCTCGTATACCGGCGTGTCGACGTCGTAGGCCCACATCACCAGGCCGTCCTCGTTGACCTCGGGGTAGTAGTTCTTGCGGATGCCCGCAGGAACGAACCCGAAGGCCCGGTACAGCTCCTGCGCGCCGTGGTTGGACATCCTCACCTCCAGCGTCAGGGCGTGCGCTCCGCGACCGCGCACCTCGCGCACCAGCCGGTAGAGCAGCCGGATCCCGACGCCGTGGCGGTGCCACTCGGGGGCGACCCCGACCGTCGTGATGTGCGCCTCGCCGGCGACGAGCATCGACCCGGCGTAGCCGACGACAGCGCCGTCGACGATGGCGACGAAGTACGCCCGCGTAGCGGGGGACGCGAGCTCGCTCAGGTAGAGCGCCGCGGACCACGGGCGCGGGAAGATCCGCTCCTCGATGGCCGCGACGTGACGCACGTGGGCTCGACGCATCGGGACGATGTCGATCGAAGCGTCCCGGCGGGGTTCGGGGAGTGCGGGGCGTGGCCTGTGCCGCGAGCGGGGCAGCCGGATGGTCACGGCAGGGCCGATCCACTCGAGGGGGCGGACAGCGAGACCGAGGAGGGCGCTCCGGGACGCGAGGTCCAGTTGATCCGGACGTCCGGCGCGCGCAGGTAGACCGGGGCCAGGTCGACTTCAGAGATCGACAGGCCGGCATCGAGCCGGCGCAGGCCGAGCTCGCTGAGTGACGCGACCGGAGGCGCACCCAGCTCGTCGCCGGCGAGACACGGTGCCGGTCCACCGCGGGCTGCCACCGCCTCGACGAGCGCCGCGCCGTGACGTCGGGCGCCGTCCCCGACGAGCAGCACCCGCGCGGACCGAGCTGCGAGCTCTGCCGCGAGCTCGTCGACGGTGCCGAGCCGTACGGCTCCCGAGCCCATGGGCTCTGCGTCGGACGCCTCTCCGGCCTCTGCCACCGTCCAGGCCACCTCGCCTCGTCGCATGTCGACGACGGCGACGACGTCCATCGCCGCGTCCCGAGCAGCGTGCACGAGCACGTCGGTGCTCGTGCACGCGACGGTCGGCACCTGAAGCGCGAACGCGAACGCCTTGGCCGCCGCGACCCCGACACGGATACCGGTGAACAGGCCGGGCCCTACGTCTACGGCGATCGCCTCGACCGCGTCGAGGGACGCGCCGGCAGCGGCACAGACCGCCTCGATCTCCGGATGGAGCGTCTCGACGTGGCGACGCCCGGGCCGCGCGACCAGGGCGGCGAGAAGCCCGGAACGGTCTCGAAGCGCCACACCGACCTCGATGGTGGCGCTCTCGATCGCCAGCAGCATCAGCGCACCTCCATGCCTGAGCCGCGGGCCGACACCCCGAGGCGGGCGACGCGCTGCTGCCACGAGGCCGACGCCGCGCTGAAGCGGACGAGGCGCGCCGAGTCGGCGGTCGGATCGCCCTCGAGCGGCCCGATAAGCACCTCGAGCGCGTCCCGCCCGATGAGTGGCGCAGCAGCCTCTCCCCACTCGACGACGGCGACGCCCCCCTCGTCGAGGACCTCGTCGATGGCGAGATCCGCGACCTCGTCGAGGAGCTCGAGCCGCCAGCAGTCGACGTGGGCCACGACCGGCTCGGTGTCGTAGGTGCGCAGCAGCGTGAAGGTCGGGCTCGTGACCTGCTCGTCGCTTCCGAGCGCCCCGACAATTCCTTTTGTGAGGGTCGTCTTGCCCGCACCGAGACCGCCCGAGAGCAGGAGCACGTCGCCGGGCGCGACGAGGCCCGCGACGAGCGCGCCGAGCGCACCCGTCTCGGCCGCCGACCTCGTGACCACCGCGATTCCAGTCACGGAGCGATGCCGGTCATGGAGCGATGCCGGTCATACATCCGCGGATGGTTCCGGGGTGCCCGCCAGCGCGTGCTTGGCTCGCACGAGATCGGCGCGCATCTGGGCGAGGACGACGCCTCCGCCCCGCAAGGCAGCCGCGGGATGGAACGTCGGCACGATCACGCCCGTCAGGAAGGGGTAGCTTTGGCCACGCAGCTTGGTCACCCCCTCGCTCCGGCCGAGGAGCGTCCGCGATGCGAAGTTGCCGAGCGTGACGACGACGCGCGGGCTGATGAGCTCCACCTGCTCCTCGAGGTAGTGCCGGCACGTCGCGACCTCGAGCGGGAGCGGGTCCCGGTTGCCCGGGGGGCGGCACTTCACGACGTTGGCGATGTAGCACTCCCGCCGTTCGAGTCCGAGCTCCTCGGCGATCAGACGGTCGAGGAGCTTTCCCGAGCGGCCGACGAAGGGCTCCCCGGCGAGGTCCTCTTCGCGTCCGGGAGCCTCGCCGACGAACATGAGCGACGCCGTCGGATCGCCGACGCCGAAGACCACCTGTGTCCTGCCTGCGGCGAGCGGGCAGGCGACGCAGCCACGAGCCTCGCGCCCCAGCTCGATGAGCGTCGGCACGGCCTAATCCTACCGCTCCGGACCACAGGCACCACCGCTGGATCCGCCACCGACGTAGCGCCGCGGCACCCGCGGTCCGATTCCGCAGAGGACCTCGTAGGAGATGGTGCCCAGGCGGTCCGCCCACTCCTCGGCGGTGATCTCCTCGCCCCCCTGGCGACCGATCAGGACGACCTCGTCGCCCGGACGTACGGCATCGTCGTCACCGAGGTCGACGATGATCTGGTCCATCGTCACGGTCCCGGCGATGTCGCGCCGTGCCCCCCCGACGAGCACCTGGCCCCCGGCGCTCGCCAGGCGGCGCGGGACTCCGTCGTGGTAACCGAGGGGCACGACCCCGACATACGACGCCGTGGCCAGCTCGTAGGTGCGGCCGTAGCTCGTCCGCTCGCCGGCCTCGAGCCGCCTCACGAGATGGAGCCGGGCCTTCCAGCTGAGAGCAGGGGCAAGCGACGCGGGTTCGCCGAGCGCACGCTCGATCCATCCCGCGAGCGCAGCGGAGGGGAGATGGCCGTAGAGCGCGATCCCGCACCGCACGAGGTCGAGGCGCGCATCCGGATGAGCGATCGCTCCGGCCGAGTTGGCCGCATGCACGAGCCGGGGCACGATGCCCGCTCCTGCGAGGACGGCGCGGGCGTGCTCGAAGCGAGCGAGCTGCACGCCCGTGAACGGGTCGTCGGGCACGTCGGCCACCGCAAGATGGGTCCACAGGCCCGCGAGCGCGAGCTCCGGAGCGTTGGCGACCGCCTGCACTACCTCGAGGAGCTCCTCCGGATCAGCTCCGACGCGGTGCATCCCGGTGTCCACCTTCACCTGGACCGGCACGGGCCGTCCGAGCTGCGCGGCCGCCTTGCGGGCGGCTGAGACGCCTTCCATGCGGTACAGCGTCGGCGTGAGTCCGTGCGCAACCGCCTCGGTCATCGCCTCGGCGGTGGGCTCGGAGAGCAAGAGCACCTCGGCGGCGATCCCGGCCGCGCGAAGCGCCAGGCCCTCCTCGACGAGCGCGACGGCGAGCAGCGCCGCTCCCCCGTCGATGGCTGCTGTGGCGACCTCGGGCGCACCGTGGCCGTAGCCGTCCGCCTTGACCACGGCGCACAGCTCGGCAGGGGCGACGAGCCTGCGCAGCAGGCCGGCGTTGTGCCGCACGGCGTCGAGATCGACCTCGACCCAGGCGGGGCGGAGCGCGCGGAGTCCGTTCACCGGACGTCCCCGATCATCGGGCACCTCCGGGTTCGCCTCCTGCGGTGACGTGCGGCGGTCCGATGTCGCTGAGCACCTCGGCAATGAGGTCGGGCAGGTCACCGGCGACGAGCCCGTACGCGAGCCCGCGAGCCGCGGCACGGCCGTGCACATGGGCCGCCAGCGCGGCCGCCTGCAGCGGAGCAACGCCCGCGGCCAGGAAGGCGCCGATGACGCCGGACAGCACGTCACCTGTTCCCGCGGTCGAGAGTCTCGTGGAGCCCGATGCGACGAGCAGGACCTCGCCCGTCGGCGACGCGACGACGGTCGTCGAGCCTTTCAGGAGGACGTAGGCGCGGCTCTGGCGCGCGAGCTCGCGGGCGGCGCTAATCCGGTCGTCGGAGGGTCGACTGCCGACGAGCCGCGCGTACTCGCCGTCGTGGGGAGTGAGCACGATCGGGGCTCGACGAGCCGAGATGAGCCGTGCGGCCTCGTCGGCCGTGCCGATGGCGTTCAGGCCGTCGGCGTCGAGCACGATCGGCACCGCCGCCTCGGTGACGAGCCTGCGCACCGCGGAGAACGTCTCGAGCGTCGTGCCCAGACCGGGACCGAGCACCAGCGATCGGCAGCGCCCGAGATCGTCGAGGACGGGCACCGCCCAGCCTGCCGCCGGGAGCGGACGGGCGACCGCCTCGATCACCGGCACCGAGCCCGGAGTCGCGCCGGGAGAGCCGAGCCGCACCATCCCGGCGCCCGACCGCTGGGCGCCGCGTGTGGCGAGCGCGGCCGCGCCGAGCATCCCCGGCGAGCCCGCTACGACGTACACGGCCGCGTCCCATTTGTGGCCGTCGCGCCGTCGCGCCGGCAAGAGGGCGCCTACGTCGGTGTCGTCGACGAGGTAGGCGGAGGCGGCTTCGACCGGGAGCCCGATCGGCGCGACCTCCACGAGGCCGCAGTGCTCGGGCCCGTCCCGGAGCAGGAGCCCCGGCTTCAGCGCGCCGAAAGTGACCGTGCGATCGGCGTGTACCGCGCCGGGGCCGGCCACCCCGGTGCTCGCGTCCACGCCGCTCGGGATGTCGACCGCGAGGACCTTCGCCCGGCCCCCGTCCTCGGGTCGCCCGGGCACGGTGGGCGCGAGGTACTTTCCGTGAAAGCCAGTACCGAACGCCGCGTCGACGACGAGGTCGCACTTCGGCAGCGGCTCGGGCTGGTCGCTCGCGGGGCGCACGAAGACACGAACCCCCCGCCGTTCGAGCAGGGCGGCGGCGACACGCCCGTCGTCGCCGTTGTGCCCCCGGCCTGCGACGACGACAACCCGGCGCCCGTAGCCGCCACCGAGCATGTCGAGCGCCGCGCGGGCCACCGCAGCTCCGGCTCGCGCCACGAGCACGTCGAAGCCGACTGTGCGTGCAGCGACAGCGTCGACCCGGCTCATCTCCTCGGCGGTGAGCACCGGCCTCATCGCGCGACCACGACCGCGCCGGCGATCACTCCGCTGTGGGTCAGGGAGACGTGCCACACCGTCACGCCGAGCGAGTCGGCGAGCGCGGCCGCCCGACCCGTCGCCCGCAGCTGCGGCGCCCCGTGCGCGCCGCGCACGACCTCGACATCGACGAGCGGGAAGCCTCCCAGCCCGACGCCGAGGGCCTTCATCGTCGCCTCCTTGGCCGCGAAACGCGCCGCGAGGCCCGGGACAGGATCGGCCCTCCGTGCGACATCCGCGCGCTCGGCGGCGGTGAACACCCGCTCGAGCAGCGCCGGCCGGCGGGCAAGGACGCGCCGGAACCGGTCGAGGTCGACGGCGTCGAGCCCGACACCGATCACCGGCGCGGCCGAGCCGAGCACGCCGGAGAGGCGACCCGTCTCACTCGACCGTGACGACCTTGGCGAGATTGCGCGGGCGGTCGACGTCGTTGCCTCGGGCGCGCGCCACCGTGTAGGCGAAGCTCTGCAGCGGCACGACGTTGACGACCGGGGAGCACAGCTCGATGACGCTCGGCACTTCGAGCACGGCGTCGACGAGCCCCGCTGTCTCGTCGTCGCCCTCGTCGGCCACGGCCACGACGGATGCGCCACGGGCGCGCATCTCTTCAACGTTGCCCATCACCTTCTCCCACAGCGACGAGCGCGTCGCTATCACCACGACGACCGCGCCGGGCTCGATCAGCGATATCGGCCCGTGCTTCATCTCTCCGGCCGGGTAGGCCTCGGCGCGGACGTACGCGAGCTCCTTGAGCTTCAGTGCGCCCTCGAGCGCCACGGGGAAGCCCGTGCGGCGCCCGAGGAAGTAGAAGTCCTCGACTTCGGCGAAGCGCTCGGCGACCGCGGCGAACTCGTCGGCGCGCGCGAGCGTGGCCTGCAGGGCGTCCGGAAGCGACAAGAGCGCGCCCGCGATCCCTGCCAGCTCGTCCCCGGCGAGTGCTCCCCTCACCCGAGCGAGGTGCAGCGCGAACGTTTCGAGCATCGCGAGCTGGGCCAGGTGACATTTCGTCGAGGCGACGCCGATCTCGGGGCCGGCCCGGGTGTAGAGCACGCCGTCGGCCTCTCGCGACATGACCGAGTCCACGACATTTGTGAGGGCGACGACCCGCGCGCCCCGGCGGCGGGCCTCGCGCATCGCGTGCAAGGTGTCGACGGTCTCGCCCGACTGGCTGATGACGACGACGAGGGTCCCGTCGTCGAGCACGGGCTGGCGGTAGCGGAACTCGCTCGCGACCTCCGCCTCAGCCGCCACGCCTGCCCATCGCTCGATCGCCTGGCGGGCGACGAGCCCGGCGTGGTAGCTAGAGCCGCACGCGACGAAGACGAGGCGGCGCACCGCACGTAGCTCCTCGTCGCTGAGCGCGAGCTCCTCGATCTCCGTGGATCCGTCGGAGCCGATGCGACCGAGCAGGGTGTCCCGCACCGCCTGGGGCTGCTCGTGGATCTCCTTCGACATGAAGTCCGGATAGCCACCCTTCATGGCCCTCCGGACGCCCCAGGCGACCTCGATCCTCGTCGGCTCGACCCGGACGCCGTCGAGGTCGTAGACGACGATCGCGCCCGGGCGCACCTCGGCGACCTGATCGTCGTCGAGCGCGTAGAGCTCCCTCGTCGTGGCGAGCGCTGCTGCCACGTCGGAGGCGACCACGCCGACGGTCTCGGTCTTGCCGACGATGAGCGGCGATGTGCGGCGGGCGGCCACGAGCAGGTCCGGCTCAGCGGCGTGGACGGCGGCGATGGCGAAGTCGCCCCGCACGGCGCGAAGGCACCGCCGGACTGCCTCGCCGAGGCTCGCGCCGGCCTCGACCTCGTCCTCGATGAGGTGAGCCAGCACCTCGGTGTCGGTGGCCGAGGTCCTCTTGTGCCCGGTCGCGTCGAGCCGCGCCGCGAGGTCCCGGTAGTTCTCGATGATCCCGTTGTGCACGATCGCGACGCGACCGGTGCAGTCGATGTGGGGGTGCGCATTGGCGTCGGTAGGCGGCCCGTGGGTGGCCCAGCGCGTGTGCCCTACCCCCGCGCCCGGCGTCGCCGGGACCTCGTCGAGCCGGTCGCGTAGCCTCTGGATCGATCCGGCACGCTCCGCGGCCCGCGCTCGCCACAGGGTTCCCGCTTCCGGGTCGGCCACCACGATGCCCGCCGAGTCATAGCCGCGGTACTCGAGCAGCTCCAAGCCGGCGAGGAGCACCTCGCAAGCGTCAGGCGTGCCGGTGACGCCGATGATCCCGCACATGGGCCCAGGCTACGGCCTCGAGCGCCCGCTGCGTGGAAGGACGGCGCTCAGCGCGCCCCGAGCTCCCGCCGGACGACTCTGACGAGGCGGTCCACGGCCGACTCAGCATGCTCGTGGCTCTCCGCTTCGACCATCACCCGGACGGCGGCCTCCGTGCCGCTCGCACGGAGCAGGACTCTTCCGGACGCGCCGAGCGCCTGCTCGACAGCGGTGACCTCTGCCCACACGGCTGCGGCGGAGCCGAGGCGACCGGGCTCGGCGACGCGGACGTTGCGCAGCTCCTGCGGCAGCCGGGTCATCGCCGCGGCGGCCAGCTCGCGCAGCGGCCGACCGCTTCGCGCTACGAGCTCGAGCAGCTTCAGCGCCGTGAGGATGCCGTCACCCGTGGTCGCCTCCCTGCGAAACACGATGTGGCCGGACTGCTCCCCACCGAGCACGAACTGGCCGGCATCGAGGGCGTCGACGACGTGGCGGTCGCCGAGCGGCGTCTCGACCAGAGCGATGCCTCGCGGCTCGAGCGAGCGTCGCAGTCCGAGATTGCTCATCACGGTCGCGACGATCGTCCCGTTCTCGAGCAGGCCGCGCTCGTGAAGGTCGATGGCGAACAGCGCTAACAGCTGGTCGCCGTCGACGACCTCCCCGGCGTGGTCGAGCGCGATGAGCCGGTCGGCGTCGCCGTCGAAGCACAGGCCGACGTCCGCACCCTCTGCGACGATGCGCGCCGCGAGCTCTCCGGCGTGGGTCGAACCGCAGCGCTCGTTGATGTTGGTCCCGTTGGGCTGCGCGGCGACGATGACGGCGTCCACGCCGAGCCGCTCGAGCACCCGCGGCGCGATCGGGCTTGCCGCTCCGTTGCCGCAGTCGCACACCACGCGCGCCCGGATGCCGGAGAGGTCCACGGAGCCGACGAGATGGTCGAGGTAGGCGTCGACGGCGTGTGGTTCGTCGACGATCTCACCCACGCCGGCCCCCGCCGGCACACCGCGGCCCGACTTGCCGATCGCCTCGAGGAGCACGGCGTCGAGCTCGTCCTCGACGGCGCGTTCCATGGCGTCGGGGAGCTTCGCCCCCCCAGGCGACAACAGCTTGATGCCGTTGTCGGTGAACGGGTTGTGCGACGCCGAGATCATGGCGCCCGGGGCGTGCCGGCTCGCTGCGAGCCACGCGAGTCCCGGCGTGGGCAGTACGCCGACGTCGACGACTCGCTTGCCCTCCGATGCGAGGCCGGCCGAGAGGGCGCCCTGGAGCATCGGTCCCGACCGGCGGGTGTCCCGGCCGACGAGGAACTCGACCCCGGGGAGATGGCGTGCCGCGGCTCGCCCGAGCGCGAGTGCCAGCTCCGGGGTCAGCTCTGCGTTGGCGACCCCACGGATGCCGTCGGTACCGAACCGCAGCACCACGATGCGATCAGCGCTTCGAGTACTGCGGGGCCTTGCGCGCCTTCTTCAACCCGTACTTCTTGCTCTCCTTCTCACGTGCGTCGCGCGTGAGAAGCCCGGCGCGCTTGAGGCTCGTGCGTAGCTCGGGGTCGAGCTCGATGAGGCCCCTGGCGATCCCGAGACGCAGCGCGCCCGCCTGGCCCGACACACCGCCACCGTCGATCGTGGCGTCCACGTCGAAGTCCTCGGCGCGACCGGCGACCCGAAGGGCCTCGGTGGCGTGCACGCGGTGCGTCTCGGACGGGAAGTACTCGGCGATCGGACGCCGGTTGATCGTCACGACGCCACCGCCGGTGCGCAGGCGCACGCGTGCGACGGCGGCCTTGCGACGACCGGTGGTCTGGGTGAGCGGCTTGGCCATGCGATGAACCCCTTAGGACGCCCGACGCGCGTTCGCGATTGCGAGCGGCTTCGGGGACTGGGCGGAATGCGGATGCTCGGGGCCTGCATAGACCTTGAGCTTGGTGAACATCTGTCGGCCGAGCGTCCCGCGCGGAAGCATGCCGCGAACCGCACGGCGCACGACCTCCTCGGGGTTGTTCGTTAGCAGGTCCGCGTAGCTCGTCGAGCGGAGGCTGCCCGGGTAGCCGCTGTGCCGGTAGGCCATCTTCGTGTCGGCCTTGCCTGCAGTCATGACGATCTTCGCGGCATTGACGACGATGACGTGGTCGCCCGTGTCGAGGTGCGGGGCGAAGATCGGACGGTGCTTGCCGCGCAGCACGCGAGCGACCTCGGTGGCGAGGCGCCCGAGGACGAGGTCCTCTGCATCGACGACGTGCCAGGAGCGGACGATCTCGCTCGGCTTCGGGGAGTAGGTGCGCACTACAGGTCCTTTGCTCGCGCCAATCGACGCGGTGGTCACGTGTCGATGCGCGTCGCCCGCGCCGTGGGCCTGAACCTGCCAGGCGGCACCACAGCGGGCGCGCGCCCGGCGGACAAGATTAGAGGATCCGTCGTCTCTCGGCAAACTGCGACCCGCGCAGGTCCAGCGAGACCGCTACGTACGCTCGTGCGGCTCGGCAGCGGGCCGCACGACGTGCGGATCAGCACCAGGTGCCGCCGAGCGCCTCGGGGTAGCGGACAGCGACGAGGCACAGCCCGCGCGGGGGTGCGATCGTCGGAGCGCCGTCGCGCCTTCCACTGTGCAGCAGCGTGACGAGGTCGCTCGGCCGGATCCGGCCCTGGCCCGCGGCGACGAGCGCCCCCACGAGCGAGCGCACCATCTGGTGACAGAACGAACCGGCCTCGATCTCGAATCGGAGCAGGCCGTCGCCGAGCAAGCTCCAACGTGCGTCGCTGACCCGGCGCGTGATCGGCCCTGTCGGGCGGTCCGGCGGTCGGCGGCAGAAGGCGCCGAAGTCGTGCTCGCCGAGGATCGGGTCCGTGGCGATCCTCAGCACAGCGAGGTCGAGTTCTCCACCGACGTGCCAGACGAAGTTGCGGCGGAGCGGATCGCCCCGCTCGCCCAGCTCCAGGTCGTAGCGGTAGCGACGCGCGGTGGCCGAGCGCCGGGCGTCGAAGCCGTCAGGTGCGACCACAGCGCGCCATACGACGATGCCGGGGCCGCAGAGGCTCGTGAGCGAGCGGGCGAGGCCCGGGATCTCGGTGCCGGGCTCTGAGCCGGTGGCGAAGCGAGCCTCGAGCACCGAGGCCTCGAGGTCGATGTGGACGACCTGCGCGAGCGCGTGCACGCCGGCGTCCGTCCGACCGGCACACGTGACCTGGACCTCGGCCCCCGCCACCTGGTCAACCGCCGCGACGATCGCACCGGCCACGGTGAGCTGGCCGGGCTGGGCAGCAAAGCCGTGAAAGCCGGAGCCGTCGTAGGCGACGCCGAGGGCGACGCGGATCGTCAGACGAACTCGATCCGCGCCATCGGGGAGTTGTCGCCAGGACGTGGGCCGAGCTTCAAGATTCGCAGGTAGCCGCCCTGGCGGTCCACGTAGCGAGGCCCGATCTCGTCGAAGAGCTTGTGGGCCATGTCCTTGTCACGGATGAACGCGACGACCTGACGGTGGTTGTGCACGCCGCCGTCCCGGGCCTTCGTGATGAGCTTCTCGGCCACGGGGCGCAGCGCCTTGGCCTTGGCCTCGGTCGTCACGATCCCCTCGGCGGCGATGAGCGACGCGACAAGGTTGCCCATCATCGCCTTGTGGTGCGCGGCGCTGCCACCGAAGCGGCGGCCCTTCTTCGGAGCTCCTGGCATCAGAACCCTTCCCCTGCGAGCGACAGGCCGCGCTCGTCGAGACGCTCGATGACCTCGTCGAGCGACTTCTGGCCGAAGTTCGTGATCGCGAGCAGGTCTGCGGCGGTGCGCTCGACGAGCTCGCCGATGGTGTTGACCTGGGCGCGCTTCAGGCAGTTGCGCGGGCGCTCGGAGAGGTCGAGGTCCTCGATCGGCTGGTCGAGGTCGGGCGAACCGCTCGTGGCCGTGCCGACGTCGCCGAGTTCGAGACCGCGGGCCTCCTCGGAGATGTCCGCGACGAGTCCGACGAGCGCCCGGAGCGTCTGACCTGCGGAGGCCAGGGCGCCTCGGGCCGAGATCGAGCCGTCGGTCTCGACGTCGAGGATGAGGCGATCGAAGTCGGTGGACTGCTCGACTCGGGTCGGCTCGACCGAGAAGGTGACCCGGCGCACGGGGGAGAAGATCGCGTCGACGGGGATGACGCCGATCGTCGCGGAGCGCTTGTTGCGCTCCGCCGAGACGTAGCCCTTCCCGCGCTCGACGGTCACGTCCATCGCCAGTCTGCCCTTGGCGTTCACGGTCGCTATGTGCAGGTCGCGGTTGAGCACCGCCACGTCGGCGGTCGCCTTCAAGTCCGCACCCGTGACCTCGGCGGGTCCTCGCACGTCGACCCGCAGCGTGACGGCCTCGTCGGTGTCCATCGTGAGCACGAGGTCCTTGAGGTTCAAGATGATGTCGCTGACGTCTTCCTTCACGCCCTGGAGGTAGGTGAACTCGTGAAGGGCGTCGTCGAAACGCACCTGGGTGACGGCTGCGCCCGGGATGGACGAGAGCAGTGTCCTACGCAGGGAGTTCCCGATCGTGTGGCCGAAGCCGGGGTCGAGTGGTCCGATCGCGAACCGCTGCCGGTTGCCCTCTTCCTCTCCGATCGCCTCGACCGTCGGCCGCTGGATGATCAACATCTTCTCGTCGCTCCTGTATCGTCCTCGCGCCCAAGTGGCATTCGCGCCCAAATGGCCTGTGTCCTCGTCGGCTTCACGCTCTCGCGCGTGCCGACGCGTCGTTGTCTATGCCCCCGACCGAGCCCCGCCCAGTCCTGCCCGGGTACTACTTCGAGTAAAGCTCGACGATGAGCTGCTCGCGCACCTGCGTGTCGATCTGCTCTCGCTCGGGCACGGCACGCACTCGGACTGCGTTGCCTTCCTGTTCCACCTCGAGCCAGCCGGGCGGCGGCCGGTCGATCGTGTCGAGATTGTGACGAACGGTGATGTTGTCCCGCACCGAGCCCGCGAGCGCGACGACGTCGCCGACCCGCACCCGATAGCTCGGGATGGTCACGCGGCGGCCGTTGACCGTCACGTGCCCGTGGCTGACGAGCTGGCGAGCCTGGTTGCGGCTCGTGCCCCAGAGGGCGCGGAACGCGATGTTGTCCAGGCGCAGCTCGAGCATGCGGAGCAGGTTCTCGCCGGTGATCCCGCTCTGGCGACTCGCCTCCTGGTAGAGGTTGCGGAACTGCCGCTCGAGCACGCCGTAGATGCGACGGGCCTTCTGCTTCTCACGCAGCTGTGCGAGGTACTCCGAGCCCTGGCGCGTCCGGTCGCGGCCGTGCTCTCCTGGCGGGTACGGACGCTTCTCGAAGGGACAGGCGGTGCTCTCGCACTTCGGTCCCTTCAGGAACAGCTTGACCTTCTCCCGACGGCAGAGCCTGCACGCCGGTCCCGTGTAGCGGGCCATCTCTCTCCTCCGTCGTCCGCTAAACCCGGCGCCGCTTCTTGGGGCGGCAGCCGTTGTGCGGAATGGGTGTCACGTCCTTGATGCCGGTGACCTCGATGCCGACCGCGGACAGCGAGCGGATCGCCGTCTCGCGTCCCGAGCCCGGTCCACGCACGAGCACGTCGACGCGGCGAACGCCGTGCTCCATGGCTCGGCGTGCGCACTGCTCAGCTGCCATCTGCGCGGCGAACGGGGTCGACTTGCGAGACCCCTTGAAGCCGACGTTGCCGGCCGAAGCCCAGGCGATGACGTTGCCCTCGTGGTCGGTGATGGAGACGATCGTGTTGTTGAACGAGCTCTTCACGTGAGCGACGCCATGGACGACGTTCTTGCGTTCGCGCTTGCGGGGTCGACGACCCCCAGGCTTCGTGGGCTTTGCCATCAGCGGTCGCCCTCCTGGGCTCGAGGTGAGATGTGGTGCACGCCGACAAGCAGCTCGAACCGGCGGTGAGTGGTAGTGGTGGTCGTGGTGTCCCGCATCAGTGCTTGCGCACCTTCTTCTTGCCGGCGACCGTCTTCTTCGGGCCCTTGCGCGTCCGTGCGTTGGTGTGCGTCCGCTGGCCGCGCACCGGCAGCCCGCGGCGGTGCCGCACGCCCTGGTAGGAGCCGATCTCCATCTTCCGCTTGATGTCCTGGGCGACGTCGCGCCGCAGGTCACCCTCGACCTTGAGGTGCTGGTCGACGTAGGCCCTGAGCCGCGCGACCTCCTCTTCGGTGAGGTCACGCACGCGGGTGTCGACGCTCACCTCGGCGGCCGCGCAGACCTGCTGCGAGGTCGTGCGGCCGATGCCGTAGATGTAGGTGAGCGCGATCTCGAGCCGCTTCTCGCGGGGGATGTCGACGCCGGAGATTCGTGCCATATCGCTAGCCCTGCCTCTGCTTGTGCTTAGGGTTCTCGCAGATCACCATCACGCGTCCGTGGCGGCGGATGACCTTGCACTTCTCGCACATCGCCTTGACGCTCGGTTTTACCTTCACCGCACCTGTCCCCTGCCTAGTTCCCTGCCTGCCGCCGGCACGTCCGTCTGGACTGCCACCGGACGCCGCCTGCGGGCCGCTCGGTCACCGGCGCTGGACGATCCCGCCCAACCCGATGGCCACGACCTACTTGTACCTGTACGTAATCCGCCCACGACTCAGGTCGTAGGGAGTGATCTCGACCTGGACACGGTCTCCTGGGAGGATCCGGATGCGGTGCATGCGCATCTTCCCCGAGCTGTGCGCGAGCACCTTGTGGCCGTTCTCGAGCTCGACGCGGAACATCGCGTTCGGCAGCGGCTCGACGACCGTGCCCTCGAGCACGATCGCATCCTCCTTCGGCTTGGGCAGGTCGACCTCCTCATAGAATCCCTGTGGTACTGCCCGGGGCCTCGCGCACCGGCCCGCCGACGCATTGGCGACAGCCTTCCGGTGCGGCGGAGAACGCCCCGCGCTGTCCTGGCCTCGATCCCGCTCGGCTGCTTACGCTGCTGGCGCGGGACACGCGACTGGACGGCCTCGGGGCTCGTGGTCCCGAGGCGAAGAGTGATATTAGCAGCTCGCCGTGGTCACGGTCACGGGGCGGTCAGCACCTCCGGACCGTCCTCGGTGACGGCGATCGTGTGCTCGAAATGCGCGGAGAGCTCGCCGTCGGCGGTGATCACGCTCCAGCCGTCATCGAGCTCGATCGTATCGTAGGTCCCCACGTTCACCATCGGTTCGACCGCGAAGACGTTGCCGACCTTGAGCTTGGGGCCAGGACTGCCCGGCCAGTAGTTGGGGACCTGGGGCTCCTCGTGCATCGCCGTCCCGATCGCGTGGCCCACGTACTTGCGCACCACGGCGAAGCCGGCGGCCTCGGCGGTCTGTTGGACAGCCCGGCCGATGTCGTGGAGGCGGTTCCCCGCGTGCATCTGGTCGATACCGGCCCAAAGCGATCGTTCGGTGACCTCGACGAGCTTGCGGGCGACCGCGCTGACCTCACCGACGGGGACCGTGTACGCGGCGTCGCCGTGATAGCCCTCGATGATCGCTCCGCAGTCGACGGAAAGGATGTCCCCCTCCTGGATGACGTAGCCGCCCGGGATCCCGTGCACGATCATCTCGTTGGGAGATGTGCAGATCACCCCGGGGAAGCCGTGGTAGTTCAAGAAGTTCGACCTCGCCCCGCGGCGTTCGATGACCTCGCGGGCGACAGCGTCGACGTCGAGCGTGGTGACGCCGGGGCGTACGGCTGCCCGCGTCTTCTCGATGATCTCCGCGACCACCCTGCCGGCTTTGCGCATCTTCGCTATCTCGTCGGCGGACCGGATCATGACCACGCCCCCGCCCGAGGCTGGCGGCGCTCGTCGACGGCCTTGACGAGCCGGTCGGACACGGCATCCGCCGGTCCGTCGCCGCGAACGGCGGCAAGCTTGCCGGTCTTGCGGAAACGGGAAATGAGTGGCGCCGTCTGCTTCTCGTACAGGTCCAACCGTCGCTTGATCGCCGCCTCCGTGTCGTCCTCGCGCTGGACGACCTCCCCGCCGCAGATGTCGCAGATCCAGCCGACGCGAGGCGGGGTGCCGACCGAGTAGTTCTCCCCGCAGTCGATGCAGACGCGGCGGCTCGCGAGGCGCCGGAGCACGATGTGGGTGGAGACCACGAGATTCAGCACGATGTCGAGACCGGCCGGCGCGAGCAGCTCGTCGAGCAGGTCGGCCTGGTTGACCGTCCGGGGAAAGCCGTCGAGCACGAAGCCGCGCTCCTTGGTGTCGTCCTGGTCGAGGCGGTCGCCCACCATCTTCATGAGCACCTCGTCGGGTACGAGCTCGCCTGAGTCCATGTAGCGCCGCGCCTCCTCGCCGAGCGGTGTGCGCTTCTTCACCGCGGCGCGCAGCATGTCGCCCGTCGCGATGTGCGGGATGACGTAGTGGCGCGAAAGACGGACGCACTGCGTCCCCTTCCCCGCCCCCTGCTTTCCGAGGACGATCAGCCGCGCACCAGGTACCACCTAGCGGAGGAAGCCCTCGTAGTTTCGCATCGTCAGCTGGCTGTCGATCTGCTTGTTGGTCTCCAGGGCGACACCCACGCTGATGAGCAGGGTGGTGCCGAAGAAGGGGATCGACGTGATGTGCCACGCGGAAAGAAGGACCGAGGGCACGAGCGCAACGCCTGCGAGGAAGAGCGAGCCGGGAAGCGTGATCCTGTTCAAGATGCGCGAGAGATAGGTCTCCGTCGGAGGGCCGGGCCGGATGCCCGGGATATAACCGCCCTGCTTGCGGATCGTGTCCGCCTGTTGATAGGGGTCGAAGCTCACCTGGACGTAGAAGAAGGTGAACACGACGATGAAGAGCCCGTAGAGGAACAGGTAGACGCCACCGGTCGGGCTGTAGAGGTTCGCCTGGATCCAGGCACGGACGCCTCTCCACGGGATGATCGTCGCCACCAGCACCGGGATGTACAACAGCGAGCTGGCGAAGATGATCGGGATGACACCGGCCTGGTTGACCTTGAGCGGGATGTAGGTGCTCTGGCCCCCGTACATGCGGCGACCTTGGACCCGCTTGGCGAAGGTGACCGGGATGCGGCGCTGGCCCTGCTCGACGAAGACGATGGCCACCAGCAGGCAGACGCTCACGAAGCCGATGATGATGAGGCCGGCCCACCCCTTGTCGCTCTTGATGAGGGTGACGTCGAGGGGCAGCGTCGCTACGACGTTGGCGAAGATGATGATCGACATCCCCTGGCCGATGCCGCGCTGGGTGATCAGCTCGCCGAGCCACATGACGAACGCGGTGCCTGCCGTGAAGGTGAGGATGATGAACAGCACGTGGGGGACGGTGAAGTCCGGGATGAGGTCGGCACTCGAGCTCGACGTGCCGCCGAAGAGCTGACCCGAGCGGAGCAGGAACACGAGTCCCGACGACTGCATGAGGGCGAGCGCGATCGTGAGGTACCGGGTCGTCTGGGTGAGCTTTCGCTGACCGACGGCGCCCTGCTCGCGCCACTCGGCGAACTTCGGGATGACCGTCCCGAGCAGCTGCACGATGATCGACGAGGTGATGTAAGGCATGATCCCGAGCCCGAGGATCGCGGCGCGGGCGAGCGCACCGCCGGAGAACAGGTCGAGGTAGCCGAGGATCCCGGTGCCTTGCGATTGGGCCGTGATGCTGTGGATCCGCGCGTAGCTGACGCCGGGCACCGGGATGTTGGCGCCGAGCTGGTAGATCGCGACCACGAGGAGCGTGAAAAGCACCTTGTTGCGCAGGTCCGCGACCCGGACGATGTTCCTCACGCTGCCGAGCACGTCACCTCCCCTGGGACTGACGGACACGCTCCCGTGCGTCGATCGAAACGGCGGATCGCGCCGATCGATCCCGCGAGCGGAGCAAGGCTACCGGTTGGCGAGCGCGTTCCCCCGCACAGGGGGGCGGCGGTCGCCGTAGGGCGACGCCACGACGGTAGCGGTGCCTCCCGCCTGCTCGATCGCGCTCTTCGCGCTCGCCGAGAAGGCGTGGGCGTGGACGTTCAGCTTCCGGGACAGCTCGCCCCGACCCAGCACCTTGACGAGGCCCTTGTGGTGGACGATCCCTGCCGCCTGGAGGCTCGCCGGAGTGATCTCGGTCATCTCGAGGGCCTCGAGGACGTCGACGTTGACGACGTTGTACTCGATGCGGAACGGGTTGGCGAAGCCGCGCAGCTTGGGGATCCGCTGGGTCAGCGGGAGCTGACCACCTTCGAACCCAGGCTTGACGGTGTTGCGCGCCTTCTGACCCTTCGTGCCGCGGCCCGCGGTCTTGCCGCCCTTGCCACCCGTCCCTCGTCCCACCCGCCGCCGGGCCTTGTGGGCCCCCGGTGCCGGTGCGAGCTCGTGCAGCTCCATCAGGCTGTTCCTTCCTGGCTAGCGCCGTGCGCGTCGCTTCGACGGGAACGGCCGCTCGTGTAGTTCTCGAGATCGGATGCCGCAGCTGGCTCGATCGTCACGAGATGCGGCACACGTGCGAGCATGCCACGGATCTCCGGCCGATCGGGCAGCAGGCTCGACTGGCCGATCTTGCGCAGGCCGAGTGCCCGGAGCGTGCCCCGGTGCTTCGGCTTCGTGCCGATGCCCGACTTCACCTGCGTGACGATGAGCGCGCCTGCCTCGTCGGCAACCGGCTTCTTGGCGGCCATGTCAGCGTGCCTCCGCCGCGAGACGAGTCGCGTTGCGTCGCTCGTCGTAGGCTCGGAGCACTCCCGCCGGCGTGACCTCTTCGGGGGTCTTGCCGCGGAGCCGGGCGACCTCGTCCGGGCGCCGCAGTGCACGCAGGCCCGCGATCGTGGCGTGCGCCACGTTGATCGCGTTGGACGTGCCGAGCGACTTCGCGACGATGTCGTGGATCCCGGCCATCTCGAGGATGGCGCGCGCCGCACCGCCGGCGATGACGCCTGTACCGGGAGCTGCCGGCTTCAGCAGGATCTTTCCGGCGCCGGCGGAGCCGAGGACCGGGTGGGTGATCGTCGAGCCGGCGAGGGGAACCTCGAAGAGGTTCTTCTTCGCTTCGTCGATGCCCTTCTGGACCGCGAGCCCGGCTTCCTTGGCCTTGCCGTAGCCCAGGCCGACCCGGCCCTGGCCGTCGCCGATCACCATGAGCGCGGTGAAGGAGAACCGACGACCGCCCTTGACGACCTTCGCGACGCGGTTGACCTTGATCGTCCGCTCTTCGTACTGCGTTTCGGCCATCGTCAGAACTCCAATCCCGCTTCGCGGGCTGCGTCGGCAAGTGCGGCGACCCTGCCGTGGTAGCGCGAGCCGCCGCGGTCGAACACGACCTTCTCGATGCCCTTCTCGCGGGCCCGGGCGGCGACGAGGCGGCCGACCTCGGCAGCCGCAGCGGCGTTGCCGGTCGCGCCTGCGCGAAGCGACGCTTCGACGGTCGACGCGGCCGCGAGCGTGTGGCCCGCGACGTCGTCGATCACCTGGGCCACGATGTGGCGGTTGGAGCGGAACACCGCGAGGCGGGGCCGCTCCGGGGTCCCGGAGACCTTGACGCGGACTCGCTGGTGGCGGCGCGTACGCAGCCGGTGGAGCGATGCAGCGTTAGCCATGGCTACTTACCAGCCTTCCCAGCCTTGCGAAGCACGACCTCGCCGGCGTAGCGCACGCCCTTGCCCTTGTAGGGCTCGGGCTTGCGGAGCTTCCTGATGTCGGCCGCGACCTGGCCGACCTTCTCCTTGTCGATGCCGCGCACCGTGATCCGGGTCGGAGCCGGGACCTCGAAGCTGATGCCCTCCGGCGCGTCGACGACGACCGGGTGGCTGAACCCGAGCGCGAGCTCGAGCTGGCTCGGACCCTTGGCGATCGCGCGATAGCCGACGCCGACGATCTCGAGGTCTTTGGCGAAACCGTCGGTGACACCGAGGACCATGTTGGCGACGAGCGTTCTCGTGAGACCGTGCAGGGCACGGCTCATCCGTTCGTCGTTGGGGCGCTCCACGATGACAGCCTTCGTCTCGTCGTCCCGGCGCAGCGAAATCCGCGAATGGATCTCACGCTCGAGGCTCCCCTTCGGGCCTCGCACGACGACTCGTGAGTCACCGAGGTCGACCTCCACCCCGGAGGGCACCGGAATCGGCACGCGTCCGATGCGTGACATCAGCGCACCACCTCGTTCACTCGGGGCTCACCAGACATAACAGAGCACCTCCCCGCCGACGCGATGCTGACGCGCCTCGCGGTCGGTCATCAGGCCCTTGCTCGTCGAGAGCACCGCCACGCCCAGGCCACCAAGGACACGCGGCAACTTGTCGGCCGCCACGTAGACCCGGAGTCCCGGGGTCGAGACGCGCTTCAGGCCGGCGATGGCCCGCAGACGCTCGGTCGTGTACTTCATCTGGATCTCGAGCACCGAGCCAGGACGCGCCGGGTCCTCGGTCATCTCGAACCCCGAGATGTAGCCCTCGCGCTCCAGGATCTTGGCTAGCGAGATCTTCAACTTCGAGCCAGGCATGCGCACGCTGTCGTGCATCGCAACATTGGCGTTGCGAACCCGCGTGAGCATGTCCGCGATCGGGTCGGTCATCGTCATCTTTGATCGCCCCCTCTCACCAGCTGGCCTTGGTGACGCCGGGCACTTCGCCGGCGTGTACGAGCTCGCGCAGACAGATACGGCAGAGCCCGAAGCGGCGGTACACGGCCTTGGGCCGGCCGCAGCGCCGGCAACGGGTGTAGCCGCGCACCTTGTACTTGGGCTTGCGCTGCTGCTTCTCGATGAGTGCCTTCTTCGCCATCGGTCGCCTACTGCCCTTCGCGTCTGAACGGAAAGCCGAAGGCGTCGAGCAGAGCCCGGCCCTCGGCATCGGTACGAGCCGTCGTCACTAGCGTGATGTCCATCCCGCGGGTCGAGTCGACCTTGTCGTACTCGATCTCGGGGAAGATCAGCTGCTCGGTGACGCCGAACGTGTAGTTGCCGTGCCCGTCGAACGAACGGGAGGGAAGTCCGCGAAAGTCACGGATCCGCGGGATCGCCAGGCTGATCAAGCGGTCGAGGAACTCCCACATGCGGTCGCCGCGCAGCGTCACCATGCAACCGATCGCGTTGCCCTCGCGGAGCTTGAACGAGGCGATCGACTTGCGGGCCTTGGTCACCACCGGCTGCTGACCGGTGATGGTCCCGAGGTCCCGGACCGCGCCGTCGAGCAGCGACTGCTGCTGGGTGGCGCGGCCGACACCGATGTTCACGACGATCTTCTCGAAGCGCGGCACTTCCATGATGTTGCCGAGGCCGAGCTCGCTCGCGAGCTGCGCGCGGATCTCGCTGTCGTAGCGCTGCTTCAGCCGTGGTCGCTCCACGGCAGCGCCTGTCACGCCGGTCACAGGTCACCACCGCACTTGCGACAGACACGGACCTTGTTGCCGTCCTCGTCGAAGCGGTAGCCGACACGTGAGGGCCCACAGTTCGAGCAGAGGATCGCGACCGAGGCGACGTGCATCGGCATGTCCTTGTCGATGATCCCGCCCTGGGTCGTAGCCCGCGTCGCGCGGGTGTGACGCTTCGCGATGTTGACGCCGGAGACGATCACCTTGCGCTCGGCCGGCATGGCGCGAATGACCTCGCCGGTCTTGCCCCGGTCCTTGCCGGAGAGCACCTGCACGCGGTCGCCCTTGTGGATCTTCATCTAGATCACCTCCGGAGCGAGGCTGACGATGCGCATGAAGCGCTTGTCACGCAGCTCGCGACCCACCGGGCCGAAGATGCGCGTGCCTCGCGGCTGCAACTGGTCGTTGATGAGCACCGCCGCGTTCTCGTCGAAGCGGATGTAGCTGCCGTCGGGACGGCGCTTCTCCTTCTTCGCACGCACGACGACGCACCTCACGACGTCACCTTTCTTGACTGCGGCACCCGGTACGGCGTCCTTCACCGTCGCGATGAAGACGTCACCGATGCGGGCGTAGCGGCGCCGTGACCCCCCGAGCACCTTGATGCACAGGACTTCCTTGGCGCCGGAGTTGTCCGCGACCCTGAGTCGCGACTCCTGCTGGATCATCGGGCACGCTCCAGGACCTCGACGAGACGCCAGCGCTTCAGCTTCGACAGCGGGCGGGTCTCGGAGACCCGTACCCGGTCGCCGACCTGCGCGACGTTCTCCTGGTCGTGGACGTACAGCCGCTTCGTACGCTGCACCGTCTTCGCGTAGCGGGCATGACGCACCCGCTCCACGACCGCGACGACGGCGGTCTTGTCCATTGCGCTCGAGACGACCGTGCCCTCCCGCTCTTTGCGGTGGTCCTCACGGGCGGCCTCTACGGCGGCGGTCTTGTCGGCGTCGGCCATCAGTCCTCTGTCCTCTCGCCGCGAGCTCCCCGCACGGCCTCATGGTTGCCCGAGGTGCGCTCCACCTCGAGCGTGATGATCCGCGCGATCTCCTTGCGGACCTGACCGATACGGCTGATGTTGTCCAGCCTGCCGGTGGCGAGCTGGAACCTCAGGTTGAACAGCTCCTTGCGGGCCTCCGCGAGGCGGTCGCCCAGCTCGTCGCTCTCGAGCTCGCGCAACTCCACGGCCTTGGTCATTGGACCTGCACCTCGGACTCGGAGCCGACACCCGGCCGGACGACGAAGCGGGCCTTGATCGGCAGCTTCTGGATAGCGCGCTCCATGGCGCCGCGCGCGAGCTGCTCGTCCACGCCGGCAAGCTCGAACAGGATCCGTCCCGGCCGCACGACCGCCACCCACCGCTCCGGATTGCCCTTTCCCGAGCCCATGCGGGTCTCGGCTGGCTTCTCGGTGACCGGCTTGTCCGGGAAGACCCGGATCCACACCTTGCCGCCTCGGCGCACGTAGCGGGTCATGGCGATACGAGCGGCCTCGATCTGGCGCGCGGTGATCCATCCCGGCTCCAGCGCCTGGATGCCGTAGTCGCCGAAGTCGACCGTCTGGCCACCCTTGGCGGCGCCGGTGAGCCGGCCGCGGTGCTGCTTGCGGTGCTTGACCTTGCGGGGCATCAGCATGGTCAGTCCGTCTCCTTGCGGAAGTGCGGGACGTCGTGGTGCTCGTCGCGGGTACGGCGCTCGATCTCTTCCTCCTCGGCGAGGAGGCGCTCCAACGGGTCGTCCGAACTGACGACCGGCGCAGGGGGCGCGGGAGCCGCCACCGTCTCGTCGCCCGCAGGGACTGCGACCAGCGGCTCCTCGACGCCCTGGGCGACATCACCTGGCGTCTCGGCTGCCACGGCGACCGGCTCGGCGGCCTCCGGCCGGCGGCGACCGCCCCCGGCGCTCACGATGCGGCGCGGCCGGCTCTGGCCGGACGTCTCGCCGACGGCCATCGCGGCCTCGCGGCTGATCTTGTCCTCGGACGCCATCTTGTACGGCAGGATGTCGCCCTTGTAGATCCACACCTTGACGCCGACGCGGCCGGTGGAGGTGCGAGCCTCACGGAAGCCGTAGTCGATGTCGGCGCGGAGGGTGTGCAGCGGGACCCGGCCCTCGCGATAGGACTCGCGCCGCGCCATCTCCGAACCACCGAGGCGGCCGGAGCACTGGACGCGCACGCCGAGCGCACCGGCCTTCTGGACAGTCTGGATCGCACGCTTCATCGCTCGGCGGAAGCTGATCCGGCGCGCGAGCTGGTCGGCGATGCCCTGCGCGATGAGGGCGGCGTCGAGCTCGGGCTGCTTGATCTCTTGGATGTTGAGCTGGATGTTGGCGTTCTTGGTGATGCGGCCGAGCTGCTTGCGCAGCCGGTCGGCCTCGGCTCCCCTGCGACCGATGACGATGCCCGGCCGCGCGGTGTGCACGTCGACGCGCAGGCGGTCGCGCGTGCGCTCCACCTCGATGCGGCTCACCGCAGCGGCCTCGAGCTGGCTCGTCAGGTAGTCGCGGATCTTCCAGTCCTCGATGACGGCGTTCTGGTAGCCGCGGTCCTCGAACCATCGCGACTTCCAGTCCGTCGTGATCCCGAGACGGAACCCGTAAGGGTTGACCTTCTGACCCATCAGTCTGCGTCCTCTCCCGACGCGGTGGCGTCGGTTGCGGCGTCCTCAGACGCCGGCGTCTCGGTGGTGTCGACCTCGACCGCGTCCACGGCCTCGTCGTCCCGGGCCTCGGCGTGGGCCGCCGTGGCTTCAGCGTCCTCGGGCACCCACGACACGGGCTCGTCCAACCCGGGCTGGTCGAGTGCCGGGTCGACCGCCGTCTCGGCGACGGCGTCCGCCTGCGCACGGCCGGCCGCGGACCCGCTCGCACGGCGGGTGCCGGCGACGCGACGCGCCCGGCGGTCCGTGGCCTCGGCCGCGACACGCGCCCGGCGGCGGGCGAGCTTCTCTTCGGGCATGCGGGCGAGCACGACCGTGATGTGGCAGGTCCGCTTGCGAATGCGGGTCGCACGGCCCCTGGCGCGCGGACGCCACCGCTTCAGCGTCGTGCCCTCATCGGCGAAGGCCGAGGCGAGGTACATCTCCTCGGGATCGAGGCCCTCGTTGTGCAAGGCATTAGCCGCGGCCGAGCGCACGAGCTTGGCGACCACCGGCGCGGCGGCGCGATCGGTGTGGTCGAGGATCTCGAGCGCGCGGCTGAGCTCCATGCCACGCACCAGGTCCAGGACCTCACGCACCTTGTAGCTGGACATACGGCAGTAGCGGAGCACGGCTCGCGTGCCGGGCCGCTCGTTCGTCTTCACGGCCACGGTCAGCGCCTCCCCTGGCGTTCCTGCCCGGCATGGAACCGGAAGGTACGGGTGGGCGCGAACTCGCCGAGCTTGTGGCCGACCATCGACTCGGTGATGTACACCGGGACGTGCTTGCGGCCGTCGTGGACGGCGATGGTGTGGCCGACCATGTCGGGAATGATGGTGGAGCGACGCGACCAGGTCTTGATGACCTTCTTCTCGCTCCTGCCGTTCAGGTCGTCGACCTTGCGGAGCAGGTGGTCGTCGACGAACGGGCCCTTCTTAAGGCTGCGCGGCATACGGTCCTCGCTCGGTTGCCTCAGCGCCTCGCGCCGCGGGTGCGGCGGCGACGAACGATGAGCTGGTTGGACTGCTTCTTACGGGAGCGTGTGCGTCCCTCGGCCTTGCCCCACGGAGAAACGGGGTGACGCCCACCGGAGGTCTTGCCCTCGCCACCACCAAGAGGGTGGTCGACAGGGTTCATCGCGACACCGCGGGTCTGGGGGCGTACGCCCTTCCAGCGGTTGCGGCCTGCCTTGCCGATCGAGATCAGCTCGGCCTCGGAGTTGCCGACCTCGCCGACGGTCGCCCGGCAGTCGATCGAGACGCGGCGCATCTCGGTCGAGGGCAGCCGGAGCGTGGCGTACGCGCCCTCCTTGGCGACGAGCTGCACGCTCATGCCAGCGCCACGGGCGATCTTGCCGCCACCGCCGGGACGCAGCTCGACGTTGTGCACGACGGAGCCGACCGGGATGTAGCGCAGCGGAAGAGCGTTGCCGGGGCGGATGTCCGCGCCCTGGCCCGACTGCACCACGTCGCCGACCGTCACCCGCTGCGGGGCGAGGATGTAGCGCTTCTCGCCGTCGGCGTAGTGCAGGAGCGCAATACGGGCGTTGCGGTTGGGGTCGTATTCGATCGCGGCGACCTTGGCCGGGATGCCGTCCTTGTCGCGCCAGAAGTCGATGATGCGATACTGGCGCTTGTGGCCGCCGCCGCGGTGACGCGCCGTCTTGCGGCCGTAGCTGTTGCGCCCGCCGCTCGAGGGCAGGGGCACGACGAGCGAGCGCTCGGGGCGGTCCTTGGTGATCTCCGCGAAGTCCGAGACCGACTGGAACCGTCGGCCGGGACTCGTGGGCTTACGTTTGCGCACTGCCATTGCTCGCCCCTCAGCTCTCGAACAGCTCGATGCGGTCGTCACCGACGAGGCGCACAATGGCGCGCTTCGAGTCGGAACGCTTGCCGAACGTCGCCTGGCGACGGTTGCGCTTGCGCTTGCCCTTGCGGTTCAAGGTGTTCACGCTGGCGACCCGCACGCCGAAGGAACCTTCGACCGCCTCGCGGATCTCGACCTTGCTCGCCCGGGGGTCGACGACGAAGACATAGGCGCCCTGGTCCATGAGGCCGTAGGACTTCTCGGAGATGACCGGGCGGATCAGGACAACGCGGTCGCTCGGCATCAGTTCGACTCCTCGTCGCTGGCAGCGTCTTCGGTGGCAGCGTCTTCGGTTGCAGCGTCTTCGGTGACAGCGTCATCGGTGGCAGCGCCATCGGTGGCGGTGGGCGCTTCCGTCGGCGCGCTCTCCGGCTCCGTGACCACGGACTCGACCTCGGGCTCGGTGGCCGCCGACTCGGCCTCGGCGACCTCGGGCTCGGCGACAACCTCGGGCTCGGCGACAACCTCGGCCTTCGGCTTCGTGGCTCGCTTGGCCTTCGGCGCGGCGGCCGCATCGGCGAGAACCACGACTTCGCCGGGCAGCGTGGCGTCGGTGAACACGATGCAGTCTGCCGCCAGCACGTCGTAGGCGCTCAGCTGGTCGGCCGGCACCGAAGCGACGTTTGGCAGGTTTGCAAAGGAGCGGGCTGCCAGCACGTCGTCACGGCCCATCACGAGCAGGATCGTCCCCGAGCAGCCCGCGGCCGTGAGGAACTTCACGGCGTCCTTCGTCTTTGGGACCTCGAACGTCCAGCAGTCGACGACCGAGATGCGACCGGAGCCCGCCCGGTCCGACAGGGCGCAGCGCAGCGCCTGCTGCACCATCTTGCGCGGCGTCCGCTGGGCATAGCTTCGTGGCTTCGGGCCGAGGGCAACCCCACCGCCGCTGTAGTGCGGCGCGCGGATCGAGCCCTGGCGGGCATTGCCCGTGCCCTTCTGGCGGTACGGCTTGGCCGAGCCGCCCTTTACCTCGGCGCGCGTCCGCGTGCTCTGGGTGCCTGAGCGCCTCGCCGCGAGCTGGGCGGTCACGACCTGGTGGAGCAGTGGGACGTTGAGCTCGACGCCGAAGATCGACGCGTCGAGCTCGACATGGCCGAGCAGCTCGCCCGCCGAGGAGCGACGCTCGACGGTGACGCTCGTCGCGACGTCGGTCGCAGCGGCGCTCATCGGACACCGCCCTTCACCGCTTCGCGGAGCATGACGATCGAGCCTCGGGGACCGGGCACTGCGCCCTTCACGAGGACGAGCTGACGCTCTGCATCGGCCTCGACGACCTCGAGATTGAGCGTCGTCACGCGCTCGTGACCCATGTGACCAGCCATCTTCGTTCCCTTGAAGACACGAGCCGGCGTGGCGCAGGCTCCGATCGAGCCCGGCGCGCGGTGCTTCTTGTGGTTGCCGTGCCCGGCGCCCTGGCCCTTGAAGTTGTGGCGCTTCATCGCACCGGCGAAGCCCTTGCCCTTCGAGACCGCGGTCACGTCGACCTTCTCACCGGCCGTGAGCACACCGGCATCGATCTCCTGGCCGACGACGTAGCCAGTCGTGTCGTCGACGCGGAGCTCGACGAGCTTGCGACCGGGGTCGACACCGGCATGGGTGAAGTGCCCCGCCTCGGGCTTGGTGAGGGCGCCGGCCCGCCGGACGCCGTAGGTGACCTGAAGCGCGGAGTAGCCCTCCCGCTCTGGGGTCTTCACCTGAACGATCCGGATCGGCGTGACCCTGACGACGGTCACCGGGACGACCCGGTGCTCCGCGTCGAAGACCTGGGTCATGCCGACCTTCTCGCCGACGATCGCCTTCGTTGCCATCGTGTGCTCGTCTCTCCGTAGTGCCGTCGTGCCGTATACCGGGCGTGACACACCATGCCGCGCGAGCCAGACCCGCGCGGCCGACCGCACCTGGGGCTTGAATCGGGCGGAACGGCCTGTACCGTCCCACGCTCATGCGTGCGCTCCGCTCGGGAAAAACCGGAGCGGAGCGCTCGTTCGTTACTGCCGGGGGGTCCCCCATGGATCTCTCCACGGGGCACGACCGGACGTCGTACTCGTTGCCTGCCCTGCCTGCTGGCTCGGCGGACCACCGACTATAGCATCGCGCAGCCCTATCGAGCCCAGCCGAGCGGACAGCCCGGACGAGGGGCTCAGCCCCTCGTGTCAGGCAGACTGGATCTTGATCTCGATGTCCACGCCCGCGGGCAGGTCGAGGCGCTGAAGCGAGTCGACCGTCTTCGGGGTGTGCT
>JAODBO010000083.1 GCA_025464005.1 Acidimicrobiaceae bacterium
CCGGAGGACGGAAGCCCACGCCGACCTCGTGACGTCTGTCGTGTGGCCACTCACCGCGTAACCCGCGGGCGACCTTCCTCACGACGCCGATAAACCCAGCTCAGCTACTTACGTGAAGACCTCACACTATTTTTAGGCATCTGACCTGGGCTTCGGTTCAGGTCATTTTGCTGTAAGACACGAGCAGGACACGCGCCATGATCCAAGGTTGCGCCAGTGCCTCTAGTAATACAGGTTGCCGTCTGCGTCATTGACAACCGCGTCCTTCAGGCGCATCTTCGACCGTTCGAAGAGGATCCGCAGAAGCTCCCTCGAGACGGCCGCGAGTTCGTCGCCCTCCTCGAGGGCGAAGTCGTCGGCAGTGGGCTCAGCACTCAAGGTCGATCCTGTCCAAGACGACGGAACCACTCCGGCTACACGGCACGGTCGTGGCTGCGCTGACTGCGGCCACTTCCGATCAACCATCGGCTCTTCCGGGTCGCTGGGCTAGGCCGCTCGTCAAGCGAGTTGCCACAAACCACAACGCAGTGGGATAGCAGGCCGCGTCCGAGAGTCGTGATCATTGAACCGCTAACTCGGCGGAGTTCGGCGCGTACGTCCTCACAAATGGTGGCGAGCTGACCACGAGGGTTCACCCGAGGTGGGGGCTCGGTAGCGATCGGCTGACAGCTCGGGACTCTTCCTCGGATTAGCCCCTAGCCGGTTCGCATGGCAGTCGGTCGCTTCGGGGTGTCTCGAGTTAGGACCGACGGCGCGCTAGCCGAACGCGTTGACGTACGCCTGTAGCGAGAAGGGGTTCCCTGAGTTCAGCTGGAGAACCCCCTTATCGCCCGCGTCGAACCACGACTGGAACGAGAAGTCGCTTGAGGATGCGACGTACCGCCCTATGCCTGCCACATAGAACGGGTCGTCCCCATATCCTGGAGGCGAGCCATTCGTCGCAGACGTCGCCCACTCCGGGATGCTCATCGGTTCGGCATTCTGCTGGGCGAATGCCGACACTGCAAGCAGGCCCTCCGGATTGTTCGCGACCGACGCGAAGGTTGTAGCTGACGCGGGAGGGGGTGCGAGCGGGCAGCCCGTGTCGTAAGCATCGACGCCGATGATGTTCACGTATGCGTCACCCGGGTAGTAGTTGGCGAGCGGCGAGGCGTCACCGCACGCAACGACGTTCCAGTCGAAAAGGAAGTGAGCGCCAGCCACCGCGCGCATGGCCTTCACGGTCGCTTCGAAGCACAGCGCCCAGTTGTGTTGCTCGCCGGTCGAGGTTCCGATGTAATCCGAGACCCAGGAACCGTTCATCTCTGCCCCGAGCCGGATCACCGAGTTCCCGAAGCCGGCAGAGATGAGGTGCTGAGCCAGGAGCGTCGCGTACGAGGTGAACTGCCCTTGTGCGCAGTGGCCGCGCCAGGACGAGTCGCTCGTCGTCTGGCCCGTCGCGACGAGATCCTGGGTGAGCACAAGTGTTCTCCGGGCCGGATCAGCCGCGAGCCAGTTCGTGTAGCCATAGCTCGCCTGAGTGAGCCACGGATCGGCCCAATCGGACCAGAGTGCAATACCCGTCGAGAACGTCTCAATGCAGTCGAACGTGAGACCCGTCGCCTGCTCGGCCGTCGTGAGCTGTGACTGCCAAGGATACGAGCCGACGTAGATGCACGGTGTCTTCGAGTCGCCAGCAGTCACCGCTCCCCCGGAGACGGGTGGCTGCGTGGTCGTGGTCGTGGTCGTCGGCGGTGGCGACGTGGTCGTCGGCGGGGGCGACGTGGTCGTCGGCGGTGGCGACGTGGTCGTCGGCGGTGGCGACGTGGTCGTCGGCGGTGGCGTCGTGGTCGTCGGCGGTGGCGACGTGGTCGTCGGCGGTGGCGACGTGGTCGTCGGCGGTGGCGACGTGGTCGTCGGCGGTGGCGACGTGGTCGTGGTCGTGGTCGTGGTCGTGGTCGTGGTCGTGGTCGTGGTCGTCGGCGGTGGCGACGTGGTCGTCGGCGGTGGCGACGTGGTCGTGGTCGTCGGCGGCCGCGACCTGGTCGTGGTGGATCCAGGTCTCCCGGATTCTTCAACCACCCAGCGATGGACGAAAGGGGCAGCACCGCTCACCGTCAAGGTAACGAGCACGGACCTCGACTTGACCGACGTGTTATTCGCGAACTTCACCGCACGGGAGACCATGCCGGCTCTGCATTTCACCGTCCCGTCCAAGGCTCTCATTTTTGGGGCGGACGACCAAGCGCAAGTCCTCGCCCTTCGAACTGCAATGGACAACATGACAGTGCCGCCCTTGGAGCTGAGATGCAGTGACGGCACAGCGGTCGACGAGAAGGCGGTAGTCGCCGGGATCGCCAACGCTGCGACAACAAGCGTGAGGACGACCGTGCGTGCCGACTTCACGTGTCCCCTGCCGTGCACTGTCCGGGCACAATGCCCCTTTCGCACATCCGTCGACCTGGTCGTCAGTCCGTTGACTGTAATGGTACTTCATGCCAATTCACACGGATCGAATCTTTCCATCGTGCCGTGCGCTGCACTCGGTCCTTGTATTCCGACCTCAGGCGCGTGAAGTCCGACCAGCCCTGTGAACTTCGGCGCTTAAGCGGCCCGAGAAGCAGATTCGGTCAAAGTCGGTTGCCTGCCGGCCACGCGCTAAGGAGCTCGACAGGGATTCAAAGTCCACGACCCGCGAACGGGCCTTTGGGCCACAGATCCGACGGGTCGACGCCATCAGGCACCGAGGAGCGGTGCCGATGCCCGTTTCGGCCACCAGACCCACCCGAGCAGCCAGGTCCGAGGATGGGGCGCAGGCACCTCGGTCCGTGAAGGAACGACCGCTCCGCGTAGCAAATTGGCATATCCAATGTCGATTGCGTTGCAATGCCAGCTGGTTGGGCGCCCGAGCGTTGACGATAGAGAATCTAAGTTCTACGCTCGCCCGTGCAACTTCCCTGGCGGGAGGATGGCATCCATTTTGTGGCCAGGATGTTCGCAACCACTCGGTGCGTAAACGGGGGACCATATGAACTATGCCAAAATGCCACGCCGGATCGTCCTCTGCCTTGCGGCGGCAGGACTTGGGATCGCGCCCGCGGCGTTTGGCGTCGCAGGGGCCTCGGCAACGACGGTCGCGCACCATCACGTCCCCTCGGGCGCAGTGACCTCGGAACGCCACCATGACGGACACGGATCGGGCAACGACGGCGATGGGGACCGTGACGACAGCGGATCCCCACATTCTGGTGTGATGGTTCTCTTCGTATCCCCGAGCGGCGTGAGCGGTGCAGCTGACAGCTCTTGCTCGACGGCTGCGTATTCGACGATCGGGTCCGCTGTCGCGGCCGCATCGCCGGGGGGAACGGTAGACGTTTGCGCCGGCACGTACAAGGAGGATGTGGTCGTCTCGCAGAAGTTGACCCTTGTGGGCCAGGGCGCGACCATCGACGCCACCAACCTCGTGAACGGCATCCAGGTGACGGCCTCATGGTCCCAGGTCGATGGCTTCACCGTGGAGAACGCACTAGGTGAAGGAATCCTCGTCGGCTCGGTCGTCGCACCGGTGAGCACGACGGCAGCCGTGATGTCGGTAAGCAACGTGACCATCGAGCACAACGTGGTCACCAACAATGACCTCGGCGCCCAGGCCGCGAGCCCCACCTACCCCGAGTGCCAGGCCGCCGGCGCGGTTCCCGGAGACTGCGGCGAGGGCATCCACCTCGAAGGTGCGGTGTACTCGACCGTCGCGAACAACGAGATCACAGGCAACTCGGGCGGGATCCTGCTCAGCGACGAGGCGGGTCCGACCGCTCATAACGTCATCACCGAGAACGTCGTGACCGACAACCTTTTCGACTGCGGCATCACGCTCGCCAGTCACAATCCGAACGCCTTCAACCCCATGACCAGCCAGCCCGTCGGCACCGTAGCGGGCATCTACGACAACGTGATCTCGAACAACGTGTCGTCGGGAAACGGCACGAAGGGCGAGGGTGCCGGGGTCCTCATCGCAGCGGCGGGACCGGGTACGGCGCTCTATGACAACACGATCTGGGGCAACGTGCTTTCCGGAAACGAGCTGTCCGGTGTCACCGTCCACGCACACAGCCCAGGCGTCGACGTCAATGGCAATCAGATCCTCCACAACTCGATCTTCACCAACAACACCGGTAGCGGTGACCTGCCCAACGGCCCCACGGCAGCGGGCGACCTCGCGACCACGGGGATCCTCGTGTACTCCGCCGCCCTACCGGTGACCATCACGATCAGGGACAACGAGATCACCGGTGACGCCACCGGGATCTGGCTCACGAACAACGTGACGGCGCTCGGGATCGACGACAACTCGTTCTTCGGCGTGGGCACGAACGTCTTCACGAGCGCCCCCTAAGAACCACGGGACGAGAGCGGCCTGCGTCGCCTCGAGGGGGCACACCCACCCCCTCGAGGCGCTCGATCCGCCGATTCGACGAAGGCCTGGTCGACTCCATCTATTCGTGACACCGGTTACGAATAGATCGATCCTGCTAACGACCTGCACCGGTGTCGTGAGCGTCCCAGGGATTCGTGACGCCGCGCGAAGGCTCGGCGTCGTCGCCCGACGACGCCGAGATGTTCGGAAGGAGCGAAGTGGCCGGCAGCGCGACCCCGGTCGCGCTCCGGTCCATCGGGTCACTCATCAACACCGCAGACCGTCGCAGCTTCGCCTACCGCGGGGTCAGCCACGGACGAAGCGACTCCCTGACCAGCCCGTCGTAGCCCGCCGAGCCTCGCTCGTGAAGGCCCTGTCGAGCGCGGCAACGGGCACCGAATGGAAGGACGTACACCTTGCAGTGGCCCTTCGAGCGGCATTGTCGAAGCGCTGGTCGCACGGGGCGGCACCGGGGGTGGTGACGGGGGCGACGCGCCGCTCGTCGACAGCGTCAGCGCAGTCCTCGGCCGTCTGCCACTCCGGTTGCATATAAGCCGGGCGAAGCGCTCGGCCTGTCCGGCAAAGCGGGCGGCCCGCCCGGTGCCCTCGCCGCTCTCGTCGCGGAGGTCGCGTACGCCAACGCCACGGGCAGATGGAGCCGGTCGCGGATCTGTTCCGCTCCGGACTGCGACCTTCTGCGACGCTTGTCGCAACGGAGCGGGGCGATGGTGCTCGATGTCATCTGCGCCAATCGGATGAAGACTCCGAAGTTCCGCGAGATTCGCTCGTAGTCTGGCCGAAGATGCACGCTTTCGCGTCTACCGTGCTGGGTCGTCACCCCGCCGAGGACGCGAAGTACCCTCTGGCTGGACTCGAACGGCGACAAGACGAAACCGAGAGACGTGCGGGCGAAATGGTGACCACCTTGGGGCGCGGCCCCGACGACACGAGCTGTTGATGGCCGCCTTCGATCCCCCGACCGAAACGATCGAGGCCGTCGGCCCGGATTCCGACGAGCTCCTTCTACTGGAGCCACGTCGACCCTGGGGCTGGCTCGGCGCGCTCCGCCGCCACCCGGGCGCCGTGGCGCTGCTGCTCTACGCGCTGGTCGCGCTGCTGGCGAACTACCCGACCTGGCCCGTCGACTCCTCGCACATCGCGACATGCGTGTGCGGCGGCAACGAGGACCCGGCACAGACGGCGTGGTTCCTCGCGTGGACGCCGTTCGCGCTCCTCCACGGCCACAACCTGTTTCTGAGCTCGTGGATCAACCTTCCCAAAGGCGTCAACCTCGCCGACAACACGGGCATGCCCCTACTTGGCCTGCTGACCGCACCGGTCACGCTGCTTGGCGGACCGGTCGCGAGCGAGAACCTGCTGCGCTGGCTCGCCTTCCCGCTCTCGGCCTACGCGATGTTCTTCGTCCTCCGGCACTGGGTGCGGTGGGCGCCGGCCGCGTTCATCGGGGGCCTCCTCTATGGATTCTCGCCCTACATGGTCGGGCAAGCATCCGTGCACCTCAACTTGAGCTTCGTCCCGCTCCCCCCGCTCATCCTCTACATGCTCTACGAGCTGCTCGTCGCCCAGAGCCGGAGCGTCCTTCGTGCCGGACCGGTCCTCGGCGCGCTCGCCGCCGCGCAGTTCTACATAAGCGCTGAGGTCCTCGCGACGACTGGCTTGACGGCTGCGATCGCCGTCGTCCTCGTCGTCGTGCTGCACCCGCTACAGGCGCCGCGCCGCGCGCTGCACGCGATCCAAGGCTTGGGCATCGGAGCGGCGGTGCTCGCGGCCGGAATCGCCTATCCGGTGTACGTGATGACCCACGGCGCCCAGCACTACGTGGGACCGTCCCAGGGACTCGGCGAGGTGTTCAACGCCGACTTGCTCGGACCGATACTGCCGACCCTCGCCGAGCTCGTTGCACCTCACCGGCTCGCGTCCATCGGCTCCAACCTCGTCGGCGGACGGGCGGATATCGACGAGAACGGCAGCTACCTCGGGATACCTCTGATCGTCCTCACCGTCTATCTCGCCCTTCGCTACTGGCGAAGGAGATGGCCGCTCTACTCACTGTTGATGGCCGTGTTGATGTTCGTGCTCTCGCTCGGGCCGCATCTCTACGTCGACGGCAAGATCCACCCGCTCTCGTTCCCTCTTCCGTTCACGCGGCTCCAGCACCTGCCCTTGCTCGAAGACGTCCTACCGGCACGGTTCTCTCTCTACGTCGTGCTCTTCGTGAGCGTCGTCCTCGCGCACGGTCTCGACGCCTTCCACGACGGGGTCGTCGCGAGGCGCTGGAAGGAGCGGTCGCGGGCCAGTGGACCGTCGTGGCGCGGCATGGCCGTCCTCGCCGGTCGATCGGTCGGAGCGATGCTCGTGCTCGCATCGCTCGTCGCCGTGTTGCCCCGGTGGCCGTACCGGTCGCGACCGGTGTCGCCGGCTCCGGCCGCCCAGGCTGCGGCATTCGCCGGCATCGCCCCGGGAGCGTCGGTGCTCACCTACCCCTACGCCACGCCTTTCACGGACGACGCGATGCTCTGGCAGGCCATTGCTTCGATGCGCTTCAAGATCTTCGGGAGCTACATGCTGCGACCCGGCGTCGGTCGAAAGGCCACCCCACTGGCCGGCGAGCTGAGCCCGCTCGACGTCCAGGCGATGTTGTCGGACACCTTGTCCACCATCGCCGTGCCCGGTCTGCCCTACTTGGTGCCGACGGCCCACACGGTCATGGCCACGCGAATCGTCGTCGAGCGCGGCCGCGTCACCCATGCCCCGAGCGCCAAGGCGACGATCACGGGGGTCGTGGAGAACGCCAATCCCGCGACCGGGTCGTTCTTCGTGATCACCGGACACCTCGGTCTCACCGGCGTGACCGTCGGGCCGAAGACCGTCTACGTCGAGCCGCGGGCGCTGTCGCGCTCGCCGTTCCTGCGGATCGTCCGGGCAGATCGCGTCTTCGTCTACGGCCGCGTGATCGCGGGCACGATCACCCCGCGCCGCGTCGCAGACTTGCGGACGTTCCTTCGTATCCACAACGTCGGTGCCGTCGTCGTCCAGCTCGGCCGGGTCGACTCCACCGAGGTCGCGGCGTGGGTCCGCGACGCGATCGGCGCACCGACGAGGACCCTCGCGAACAGCGAGACATGGCTGCACGTGGGTGAGCTGCTCACCGGGACGCGCGGCCGACCGGAGCTGGCTCATGCGGCGGTCGGCCGCTCCTCGAGCCTCTTCGCCGCACCTCGGCACCCGCCGGTGCTCGTGCGGTGACCGAAGCCGACCGACCGCGGTCAGAGGACCGGCCGCGGCCTTGTCCTACTTCCGGGTCGGCCGACTCGCGTCGCGCTCCCGGCGAACGGTCGCCCTCCTGCCCTTGACGGTGCTGTCGCGCAGAGCCGCGATCACCTCGTCGGCCGCCGAGTCCGGTACCTCGACGAGCGAGAATCGCTGGGCGATCTCGATCGCGCCGATCTCCCGCCCGCTCAGGCGGGTCTCGCCCGCGATCGCTCCGACGAGGTCCTGTGGCCGGATGCCGGCCTCCCGCCCTACTCCGACGAACAGACGGGTCATGCCGCCCGATGGCGCCCGGCCCCGCCGTGGTGCTCCCGTCTGCTCCGGGCGTGCCCGCTGCTCCCGGCTCCCCGACGCCTCAGGTTCCGGTCGCTGCGCGACCTGGGGGATCTCCTCGTCGTCGGCCGGCACGCCGCCCGCCTCGTAGGCGAGCTTCACCGCGGCGAGCGCCACCTCCACCACGTCGAACTCGTCCGCGAGCGACTCAACGACCACCCGGAAGCCGTCGAGATCCCCCTCGAGCAGGCTTTCCCGAAGCGCCGCGCTCGTGAGCTCGAGGCGCCTGGCGCGCAGGTCGGCGACCGTGGGCAGGGTCTCGATCGAGATGGGGCGCTTCGTGACCCGCTCGATGGTCTTGAGCATCCGGTGCTCGCGCGGCTCGGCCAGCGTGATCGCGGCGCCCTCCCGACCGGCTCGCCCAACGCGCCCGATTCGGTGCACGTAGGAATCGGGGGAGGACGGGACGTCGTAGTTGACGACATGGGTGAGCTGGTCGATGTCGAGGCCGCGCGCTGCGACGTCCGTAGCGACGAGCAGGTCCGCCGTGCCTCCCCGGACACGGGCGATGACCCGGTCGCGCTGCTCCTGGCTCATCCCGCCGTGAAGGGCCTCGGCGCGATAACCACGCCCGTTGAGTGTCTCGGTCAGCTGGTCCACCTCGTCGCGTGTGCGGCAGAACACGATCGCCGCCGCCGGCGATTCGACGTCGAGGATGCGGCCGAGCGCGGCCGCCTTGTGCGCCCGCTGGACCACGTATGCGCTCTGGCGCACGAGCGGGGTCTCCCCCGCCGCAGACGACTTGCCGTCGATCTGGATCCGGATCGGATCACGCAGGTGGCGGCGCGCGATCCGGTCGATCCGCTGGGGCAACGTCGCCGAGAACAAAACGGTCTGCCGGGAGTCGGGCGTCTCGGCGAAGATGGCCTCGATCTCTTCGGCGAAGCCCATGTCGAGCATCTCGTCGGCCTCGTCGAGGACCATGATCTCGAGAGCGCCCAGCGAGAGGGTCCGACGTCCGATGTGGTCGAGCGCCCTGCCCGGCGTCGCCACGACCACGTCGACGCCCCGCTCGAGCGCGCGCAGCTGGCGGGTGATCGGCTGGCCGCCGTAGATCGGAAGGACGCGCGCTCCGAGATCCCGCCCGTAACGGTGGATCGCCTCGGAGACCTGCACCGCGAGCTCTCGCGTCGGCACGAGCACGAGCGCCATCGGACCTCCCCGGCCTCGTTCGGCCGCCCCGCGCAGGCGCTGGAGGATCGGCAAAGCGAACGCTGCCGTCTTGCCCGTCCCCGTCGCTGCCTGGCCGAGCAGGTCCTTGCCCTCGAGCAGCGGCGGGATCGCCGCGCGCTGGATCGGCGTCGGCTCCTCGTAGCCGAGGCTTGACAGCGCCGCTAGCAGCTCCGGACGGAGCGCGAGATCGGCAAAGGTCGTCGTGTCGGTCTCATCCACGTTCACGGTCCGGGCGCTCCCTGCTCGATCACTGCTGCGCGCCCGCCCGCGACGAGACCCCGAGCCGAGACCGGGCCGGTCAGCCTAGCCCTGCGCGGGCACGGCAATCTCCGACACGTGAGCATGCACGATCCGCCAGCCTGCGTCGAGCCGCAGCCAGGTCTGGCTCTGACGGCCGAGGAAGGGTCGTCCGGGGTAGGAGAACATCGTGGTCACCACGGCGATGTCGTTCCCGTAGGTGGTCGTCGTCGTCCCGAACAACGTGCGGCCGGAGCGCGGCGACGGCTGAGCCGCCCGCCAGCGAGCGAGCTCCTCCGCGCCGTGCTGGCGGTCCGCTATGCCGAAGCGGACCACCTCTGGTCCCTCTGCGAAGGACTCGGCCATGACGGCGAGATCCTGGCTGACGAGCGCGCGCTCGTAGCGCTCGTGCGCGTCGCGCACCTCACGGAGGATCTCGGTCCGGTCGAGCTCGAAGCTCACGGCGCACGCTCGATCATGCGCTCGAGCGCGGTGCCGATCGTCACGAGATCCTGCTCTCGCCCGGGCGGCGCGGCGAGCTGGAGGCCGACGGGCAGGCCGCCCGCGCCCACGCCGCACGGCATCGAAACGGCCGGCGCGCCAATCAAGCTCCAGACGATCGTGTTTCGCGATAGTCGCAGCAGGTACCGCTCGTAGTCGGCATGGGGCGGCGCGACCACCGGCGCCGTCGGCGTGACGACCACGTCACAGTCGAGGAAGCTCGCGAGCGTGCGCTTGCTCAGGATGAGCCGTTGGCGCTGGGCGTCCAGGTAGTCCGCGGCGGAGATGGTCAGCCCCGCGACGAGCTGATCGCGCACCTCGGGGATGCAGCGATCGAGGTCCGTCCCCAGCGACCGGTGGAACGCCGAGGCCTCGCTCCGGCTGATGAGCAGCCCGAGCGCGTTCGAGATCTCGAGGTCTTCGATCGTCGGACCGGCAAGCTCGATGATTTGGCACCCCAGCCTCTCCAGCACGGCCAGGGCAGACTCGCAGACCGCAGCCACATCGGGATCGGCGTCATCGAAGACTGCGGGGACGATGCCGACCGCGACCCCGCTCGCTTTCGGCATCCCTGAGGCATCGAGAAACGATGTGCCGGCGAGGACGTCAAGCAGCACCGCGGCGTCCTCGACGGTCCTCGTGATCGGGCCGATGTGGTCGATCGTCCAGGAAAGCGGGACAATCCCGGCCGTCGGCACCCGCCCGAAGGTTGGCTTGAAGCCAACGACGCCGCAGCAGTGAGCGGGCACGCGCAGCGACGCTCGCGTGTCGGTTCCGAGCGACGCGAGCCCCACTCCTGTCGCGACCGCGATGGCCGAGCCGCCGCTAGAACCACCGGCGATCCTCGTGGGATCGTGCGGGTTGCGGCACTGCGGCGTGGTCACGCCGAGCGCGAACTCGTGGGTCGCGACCTTCGCGAGCACGAGCGCACCCGCGGCCCGAAGTCGCGCGACCGCGACGGAGTCCCCGGGCGCTTCGTCCTCGTAGGCGAGTGAGCCCGCCCGGGTTGGAAGCCCACAGACGTCGATGACGTCCTTCACCGTCACCGGGATCCCGTGCAGCGGCCCGCGCCGTCGGCCAGCCGCGCGCTCGCCGTCGAGCCGGTCCGCCTCCTCGCGCACCGCCTGCTCGTCTATCGCGACCACCGTCCCGAGCGCGGTCGTGCTCGCAGCGACGACGAGGGCGGCCTCGACCAGGTCGCGGGTCGTCGTCCGTCCCTCGGCGAGCTGTACGAGGGCCTCGGTGAGCGTCGGTCCCTTCGCGAGCACCGGCGTCGGAGCGACTCGCCCGGCATCGACCCACTTCTGGCGTAGGGGGTGCGCGACGGCGGACCTTGCTGCGCTATCGCGTGGGCGCGGTCCGGGGGGCTCCGCCACTCGTAGGTCGAGTGGCGGAGCGAGGCGCGGGAAGGGCAACTCGAGCCCGTGGAGCGCGCGCTCGGCATCGTCGAACGAGCGCCCGGCGAGGCTGTCGGTGCGCCCGGTCACCGCGAGGTCGACCCGACGAGTACCGCGATCACCTCGAGCAGCGCCTCGGAGGGGGCGATCGCGCCGAACACGCCTCCCTGCATCGTCACCATCTTCAGCGCTGCCTCGTAGTTGCCCGGATCCGTCGCACCGGTGCAGTCCGTCAGGAGCAAGCACTCATAACCACGGTCGTTGGCGTCGCGCATCGTCGTGTGCACACAGACGTCCGTGGTGATGCCGGTGAGGACGATATGGGTGATGCCACGTACGCGGAGCAGGAGGTCGAGATCGGTCGCGTAGAACGCCCCCTTACCGGGCTTATCGACGACGAGCTCCCCCTCGATGGGCGCGACCTCGTCCACGATCTCCCAGCCGGGCTCGCCACGGACGAGGATGCGTCCCGTCGGCCCCGAGTCGCCAATTCCGGCACCGATACGCTTCGATCGCCAGAGTTTGTTCGCGGGGCAGTCCGCGAGGTCCGGGCGATGGCCCTCACGCGTGTGGATGACTGTGCCGCCCCAGGCGCGGAAAGCGTCGAGAACCCGCGCCGTCGGCGCGAGACCGGCGCGCGTCAGCTTGAGGTCGTAGCCCATGCGGTCGACATAACCACCAGGACCGCAGAAGTCAACCTGCCAGTCGATACAGATGAGCGCGGTCCGCTCGGGCACGAGCGCGCCGTCAAAGGGCCACGGGTAGGGGTCCGCAACGACACGTGGGCCGCCGGCGGTGTGTTCGATCGTCATGATGTGCTCCTCGCTGCAAGGCCGCCGTTCAGAGCGGCGACGACGTCGGCGGTGTCGGCGAAGGCTCCGAAGATCCCTCCCGAGAAACGGACCATCTCGCACGCGGCGAACGCGAGCATCGGGTCGAGTGATGTGGAGGCATCCGCTACGAGCAGGCATTCGTAGCCGCGGTCGTTCGCCGACCGCATCGTCGAGTGCACCGGTCCCTCGAGCCCCCATCCGGCGAGCACGAGGTCGGTGCAGCCGCGCTCCCTGAGCACATCGTCGAGACCGCTCGCGTAGAATCCGTCCGTCGCGCCCGCCTCGAGCACGACGTGGGCCCCTAGGCCGGCGGGGGGTGGATCCCGGGGAGACGGGCCGGCGCTCACCGGCTCCACGACGTCGCGGGTGCCGGCATGCACCGCTCGACGAGCTGCCCGAGAGCTCGTCGTCGCCGTGACGGCGACGACGAGCCCTCCCCGAGCTTCGAGCGCGGCGGCCAGCCGAACGAGCCGGGCGTCGCTCCCCTCGCTCTCCGGGCGCTCCGCCCGCCACCTCCCATCCAGGCAGGCGACTAGGGCGGTACGCCGCGGGTCGAGCGTCCCGTGATAGGGCCACGGATAGGGATTGGCCGAAGCGATCGCCGGCATCTGCCCGACCTCAGCCGTCGTGACGTTCACTACGAGGCCACAACTCCCTTCACGAAGCAGGTGAACTGGTTGATCTGGGCCGGCGTGGCTGTCTTGCCGGCGGGGACCAGCACCTTGCCACTATTGCAGTAGATCGGTCCCTTGAAGATGGAGGTGCCGGACTTCAGCTTGGCCTCGGCGGCGAGGATCTTGGCTTGCGTCGACTTCGTCACGGAGCTCCCGAACGGTGCGAGCGTGAGGGGGTTGTCCCCGGACTTGAACGTCCCAATGAAGTTGCCGTTGTACTGCGAGCCGGTGAACTTGCCCGCCTGCGCCGTCTTGATGATGTTCTCGTAGAGAGGCGCCCAGTCCCAGACCGATCCGGTCAGCCAGCCGCTCGGGTCCAGTGTCTCGGCCGCGTAGTGGTAGCCGACGACGAAGGCATGGGCCGCCTTCGCGGCCTCGATGACCGTCGACTGGCAGTCCTGGTGCTGGGTCAGTACGTCCGCGCCTTGCGATAGGAGCGCGGCTGCGGCCGACTTCTGCTTGAGCGGATCGCACCATGCGGACGTGGCGACCGTGTAAGTCTTGGCCTTCGGGTTGACCGACAGGGCGCCGAGCTCGAACGCGTCGACGTTGTCCACCGTCTGGGGGATCGGAAAGGCGTAGACGAAGCCGAGCTTGTTGGTCTTTGTGATCGCTCCGGCCGCCATGCCACCGAGGGAAACCGGGTCGTAGGCCTCGCCGAAGTAGGTCCCGACATTTGCGGGGAACTTCCCTCCGGTATAGGTTCCGCCTTGGTGCAGGACGAGCACCTTCGGATGGGACTTCGCGAACGCGTAGGCGTAGGACTGGTACCCGTAACTCGTAGCGAAGATGATCTTCGCCCCCTCATTGACCATCTGCTGCATGACCGTCGTCACCTGCTGGGTTTCGGGCACGTTGGCGGCGAGCAGCGTAGTCACGCCGAGGTCCTTCTTGACCCTGAGGCTCGCCGCGTAGACCGCCTGGTTGTAGCCCTCGTCGGACTCCTCGCCGACCATGATGAATCCGACCGTCTTCGCGCCGGCCCACGGTTCGGCGCTCGCGTGCGACGTCGCACGCGAGCTCGTCGCCGACGCCGCGCCGCTGCCCAGGCCTGCGACGCCCAGGGCTGCGACGGCTAGCGAGGCCGCTCCGATCGAGATTCGCAGGCGCGCCGATCCGCGCGCCGATCTCAGCTTGTGCTGCATTCGATGTTCCTCCTTGTAGTGGCCGAACGTTGCAGTTACTTGCGTTTCTTGCTTCATCCCCCCGGATGAGACCGTCCGATTCAGCTCGTGTTCGTGAGCGCCCGAGCGAGACCCTCGGGCGCGCGCGATCTCCCGCCACGGGCGAACACCACCAGCGCGACAAGCGAGACGAGGTAAGGCAGCGTGTCGAGGAGGTATTGGTTGACGGCGACACCATGGGCCTGCAGCACGGCTGCTGCCGCGAGTGCCACCCCGAACACGTACGAGCCGAGCAGAACGAGGATCGGCCTCCACGCGGCGAAGAGTACGACCGCGACGGCGATGAACCCGTAGCCGTTCGTCATGTCGTCGAACCAGCTGTCGACGTATCCGACGGACAGCTGGGCGCCGCCGATCCCCGCGAGTCCCGCTCCGAAGGTGACCGCTGCGATCTGGACGAGATCGGGACGGCGGCCCGCGACCGAGACGACCTCGGGACGCTCGCCCGTCGCCCGCAGCACGAGGCCGGCCCGGGTCCGGTACAAGGCCCACCACACGAGAGGAACGAGGACGTAGCTCGCGTAGACGAGCGGGTCGTGGCGGAAGAGGATGGGCCCGATCCATGGGATCGAGCCGAGGCCTGGCACCGTGACGATGGGGAGCGCGGTGACGGTCTTACTGACGTACGCGGTGCCCAGCACCGAGGTCAGCCCGATCGCGAGGAACCAGAGGACCAGCCCGCTCGCGAGCTGGTCGGCTCGCTGTTTGACGACGAGCCACGAGTGGAGGAAGCCCACTGCTGCCCCCCCGAAGAGGCCGGCCACGACGCCAAGCCACGCCGACCCGGTTGCGGCGCCGGCCGCGTAGGCCGCGAGCGCCCCGGCGAGCATGCAGCCCTCCGTCCCGAGGTTGACGATGCCCGCTCGCTCGCCGATCAGCTCTCCGAGCGCCGGGAAGAGGATGATCGTGCCGCCCTCGACGCCGGTCGTCAGAGCTTGCTCGAACCCATTCATCTCGACCGTCCGTTCATCTAGAAGGCCCGCTTGCGGTAGGCGGAGAGCGCCAGCGGTGCGGCGACGATCAGCGCCAGGAGGACGTCGATGACGTTCCCGTCGAGCCCGTAGTTCAACTGCAACCCCGGGGCGCCGACTGCGACGGCGGAGAACGCCAGCGCGGCGAGCACGACCTTCAGCGGATCGTGGCGGCCGAGGAACGCGGCGAGGAACGCTACGTAGCCGTAGGTTGCCGTACCGCCGGGGAGGAGCTGGATCTGGGTGCCGGCGAGATAGAGCATGCCCCCCAGCCCCGCGAGGCCCCCGCCGACCGCCATCGACGAGACCATCAGCCGCTTCACCGGTAGGCCGGCTCGCCGCGCCGCCTCCTGGTTCCCCCCGACGACGCGCAATGCGAAACCCCAGCCCGTTCGCTTCACAAGAAGGTAGACGCCGAGGGCCACGACGAGAGCGACGATGACCCCGAGATTGATCGAGCTGCCGAACAACCGGGGGAGGACCTCGGTCGCCACGAGCGGCCGGCTCTCGGGCTGGCCGCCCCCTGTCGGGTCCTTCCACGGTTGGTACAGCAGGTAGAGCATGACGTCGTTGGCGATGAAGTTCATGAGCAATGTCGTGACGGCCTCGTTGGCACTCACCGCGACCCTGAGCAGCCCGGCGATCCCGCCCCACAGCGCTCCCGCCGCCGTCCCGGCCAGCGCCATGAGGAGCCAGCCGAGGGGCCCCGGGACACTGCGTCCGAGGTCCACGCCGACGCCGGTGGCCGCGACGGCTCCGATGATCAGCTGGCCCTCGCCGCCCACGTTCACGAGCCCTGCTCGTGCGGGGACCGAGACGGCGAGAGCCGCGAGGACGATCGGCACTGCACGCAGCAGTACCTCCGGGAGCGAGCCCGGGCTGAACAGCGCCGAGTGGACGATGGAGTCGTAGACGCCGATCGGGTTCGCCTTCTGCGTGCCCACCACCGCAGCGAACAAGCCGAGGCACACGAGGTAGACGCCGACGGCGGCGCCGAGCCGCTTCCAGCCCGGGAACCGGCCGAATGCCTCGAGCATGGAGCCGGCAGCGCGCCAGCTCGGCCCGTCGGGCGGCGACTGGCCGGGAGGAGGCGATACGTCCTCAGTCGCTGTCGTCATATGTAAACCACCGTCACGCGACGTCCGCCGTCATGAGATGACCGAGGGACTGGCGATCAGCACTGCCGGCCGCCACTACCCCGGTGCAGTGACCGTGGGCGAGCACGGCGATGCGGTCCGAAAGCGACAGCAGCTCGTCGAGGTCCTCCGACACGAGCAGCACCGCCGAGCCGGCAGCGCGCGCGGCGAGCAGGAGCGCCCGCGTCGTCTCGGTCGTCAGCACATCGAGCCCACGTGTCGGGTAGGAGACCACGATCACTGAGGCGAAGTCTCCAAAGGCGAGACTCAGCAAGACCCGTTGAATATTGCCTCCCGAGAGCAGCCCGAGACGGCGATCCGGCGCCGCGATCTTCAATCCCGCGCGCTCTGCGTCCGCGCGGACCTTCTTCGCGGCACCGCGCACGTCGAAGTGCAACCCGCGACGCTTCGAGGTCATCGCCTCCCAGAGCGCGGCGTGCTCCGCGACCGACAGCCCGGGGACGACGAACTCGCGCAGTGGATCCCCCGCGACGGACACGACGCCGGCCGCGCGGAACGACTTCGGGTCTCCGCCCGCCATGGGCTCGCCGTTGACGCGCACTTCCCCTCGATCGGCCTTCGCCGCGCCGACGGCAACGTCCGCCAGCTCTCGCTGGCCGCTGCCCGCGACGCCTGCGATGCCGAGAATCTCACCGGCGTGGACGGTGAGATCGAGGCCTCGCAGGCCGGATCCCTCGCCGATCCCGGCCAGCGCGACGCCACGGAGCTCGAGCACCGGAGAGCTGTCGGGGGTCTCGGCGCCGTCGTTGTGCACGGGCTCTACGCTCTCGCCGACCATCGCGGTCACGAGATCGGCGCTCGAGATGTCCGCTGTGGGCACATCTCTCAAGACGACCTTGCCGGCTCGCAGCACCGTGACTCGGTCCGCGATCTCACGCACCTCTCGCATCTTGTGGGTGATGATGACGATCCCGGCCCCTTCGGAGCGCAGCTGGCGCACGACGTCGAAGAGGCCGTCGACCTCCTGGGGCGTGAGCACGCTCGTCGGCTCGTCGAGGATAAGGACCTTCGCGCCGGCGAGGAGTACCTTGAGCAGCTCGACGCGCTGCCACTCCCCGATCGACAGGTCCGCCACCTTCGCGGTCGGGTCCACGGCGAGCCGGTAGCGCTCTGAGGCCTCGCTGACCAGCCTTTGCACATGGCGTGGCCGCAGGACCCTGCCTGTGTCTCGCAAGTGCAGTGCAACGTTCTCCCACACCGTGAACGCCGGCACGAGCCGCAGGTCCTGGAACACCATGCCGAGGCCGAGGTCCCTCGCCGCGAGTGGAGAGGTGACCGACGCGACGCGCCCTTCGATCTCGATCTCGCCGGCGTCCGGCTTGTACACGCCGTAGAGCATCTTGACGAGGGTGCTCTTGCCGGCGCCGTTCTCGCCGAGAAGCGCATGGACCTCGCCCGATCGCACGGTGAACTCGACCGCGTCGTTCGCCCGGAGCGGGCCGAAGACCTTGGTGAGGCCACGGACCGCGAGCAGCGGCTCGCCATGTCGACGCGGCTCGTCGGCGCGAACGGCGCCGGCGAGCTCGGCCAGGCCGGTCACCACGAGGTGTCCCGCTCGCCGATCGACAACATGCGCTCGAGCACTTGCGCGACCGCGACCTCGACGACCGACTGCGATTCGCCGATGTGGCGGTCGAGAAGCGTCGAGGCGCGGCCGATCCTCTTCGCGAGTACCTCGCCGAGGATCTCGAGATGCTGCTCGATCGTGGCCGAGATACGACCAGGGGTGATGAAGTCGTGTGTGCGCACCGGCCGAATGCGCTCGCTCACCGAACGCAGCTCCTCGGCGAGCTGCCGATTTCCCGCGGACTCGGCCAGTCGCCTATGGAAGTCCTCGTCGAGATGGACGAACTCGGCGTCGAGCTCGCCAGAGTCGCGGTCGAGCACGATCCATTCCTCCCGGAGCTCCTCGAGAGCGGTGCGATCGTGCCCGCTCGTCGAGCGGGCACGGCGAAGAGCGAACAGTTCGAGGGCTCGACGCACCTCGTAGAGCTCGCGCATCGTCTGCGCGCTGGGGTTGGCCGCCTTGAAGCCGCCCTCCGGGTGGCGGTCGAGGAAGCGCTCCGCGTGGAGACGCAGCAGCGCCTCGCGCACCGGCGTGCGGGACATTCCGAGGCGCTCGGCTAAGCGTTCCTCGCGCAAACGGACACCGACGGGCACCTCGCCGAGGAGCACGAGTGTCTTCAACTCCTGGTAAGCCAGCGCGCTGGCTGTATACGTCTGCGTATACATGCCCGTACTCATCTCTGTACCCATGAGCACGAGACGGTACGGACGGTCCGTTGCGGCGGAGTGTCCGGATGATGAACTGAATATGAACGAGGCCCGCCCGAGTCGGGGCGGCCTCAGCGCGCCGGAGCGCTCCGCTCAGCCTTCGACGGTGACGAGCGACCCGATGGTGAGGTAGGGCCAGACTTGCGCGGCTTGGGCGTAGGGGAGCTCGACGCACCCGAGGCTCTGCGGGATTCCGTAGTCCGCTCTGGCGATGTAGTGCACGGCGTCACCGCCGTTGAAGTACGCCACCCACGAGACCGGGTCTGCATAGCGTGTGCCGTTCGGATTGGTCCCGGCCATCACCTGCGACGCCAGCCGCTCGTACACAGGGAAGCTGCCGTCGGTGGTGGGGGTCACCGCGCCTCCGGTGTTGGCCGGCGACACGAGCAGCACAGCGCCGTCGTGCCACACCGTCAGCCTCTCCGGACTTTGCTTGTCCACCAACGCGTAGGTGTAACCGGCGCGGTCGCGCCACGCCGAAGGACGTCGCGCCGCAGCGACGAGCGCAGACCACACCTGAGGGTCGAGTCCGCCGGTGACATCCAGGCCGTTCTGGCTCTCGAACGCCATCAGCGCGCCCGTGACCATCGAGGTCGCCTGGCCCGGGTCCCAGAGCCGGCGCAGCGCCAGCGGCGCGTCCCACGTCCACACGAACCGACCCGGCGCCGCCACGAACACCTCACGTTGGCTCTGGAATGGCGTCGGCAGCGCCCTCACGGCCGAGACGAAGTGAATCGGCAAGTAGCCGAGCTCGGAAAGGACCTGCTGCGCGCGCAGCACCGAGCCGGACGACGTCCCGTACCGCCACCGGAGCCGTCGCGAGAGCTGGCGCCCGGCGATGCTACGGATGCCGCCCTCGCCCGCCGGGACCGTGACGGTGACGGTGGAATCGGGCGGAAAGGCGCCCCGCGGCCGGAAGATCAGCGCGTTCCGCTGCACGATCCAACGGCCGGGAATCGCCGGGCTGATCTCCGGACGCACGCCGCTTGGAGCGAGCAGACCGGAGAAGCGGATCTGGATCGCGCTCGCTCCGTTGGCGTTGGGCGCCGTCGGGAACTCCGAGAGGACCTCGAATGGTGCCGTCGTCGTGGCCGCGCGCACCGTGGCCGCGCGCATCGTGGCGCCCGCGGTCGTGACCGAAATCCCTGCCACTGTCGCCAGCGCAATGGCGACGGCGAGCACCGACGCGACGGCGAGCACCGGGAACACCGACCGCGAGCTGGACATTCAGGCTGGCTCGCTTGAGGGCCGTGGGTTCGGCACGATCAGGAACATCGCGGCACGACTCTATACGCGGGCATCGCTTTCTCCGCCGAACGGCGGTGAGGCCTCACTGACCGGCGGGGTCGCCGTCGCCGCCGGCGTCCTTCGGCGTCGCGGTGCGCTGCTCCCGGGCCGCCAGCTCGCGCCACGGGCTCGGCTGCGCGACGCGCTCGGGCTGCTGGGCCGCCCCGCTCGACCCGTTCGCGAGTGCGGGCTCATCCGCAGGAACCACGAGGACGGGAGGGCGGGTATCGGTGCCGGGCTCGGGGATCACGGCGATGCTGCCCGTGACCGGCACTTGGCCGGTGGTCGGGGCGACCCCGGGTACGGGCGTGGGCTTCGGCCGGTAAGGACCGACCGCGGCGGCGAGCAGACCGGAGTTGGGTATCTTGAGCAGCCCGTCGTCGGTGCTGAGCGTGACGTAGGTCAGGCTCATGCCGAGAACCACGCCGTCGAATATCCCGCCGAGCGCGCCCGAGCGGATGCGGATGTGGTCCCCGATCGTGAACGGCCGCGCGAGCAGCAGCACCATGCCGGCGAACACGTTCCCGAGGCTCTGCTGCGCGGCGATACCGAGCACGACGCCCGTGAAGGCGCCCGCGGTGAGGATGTGGCCGATGGAGACGTTCAACAGGCCGAGCGCAGCGGACAGGACGACGATGTAGCCGACGATCGCCGTTATCAGCCGGACGACGACCCCAGCCGCGCGGATCGTGCGCACGGCCACGATATGGCCGAGCAGGGTCCCCACGCGGCGCGTCGCTATGACGCCCGAGACCACGAGCACGACGGCCGACGCCCAGGCGACGATCTCGGGCTGGACGTGGTTGCCCGGTCCCTTCGGGTGGACGTTGCCGAAGACCGAGCCGACGACGATGGCGCCGAGCGCGATGAACCCGGAGATCGCGGCGACGATCAAGTTGGCGCGCCGCTCCTCGGCGCCGGGCAGCGGACCCGACTTCGAGGGGCGACGGAGGCTCCGCCAGAGTGGGCGGTCGGTCATGCCGATTCCCTCATCAGGTAGATGTGCACGGGTGCATTCTCGTCGCGCCGCCCCGGGTGCCGCGTCGCGGGCGGTCCCCACGCTGCGCTTACGGCGCGCCAGGGGCCCTCGGTTCAAACCCGACTGTTCGAGTCGACAATAGCGTGGGCCGCCGTAGACTGGGGTCGGATCACATGCGACCGGCTTCCATCCGGCACGATTCCACCCGTCCGAGGAGCAAGAGATGTCATCACGAGTGATCGAGGCCTCCCCCTCCAGCCGCAAGGGGCTCGCAGGGATCGTCGGCTTTCCGGCGCAGGTCAACGACGTCGCCGCTCGGACCGTGGCGACGGGCGTCTTCCTCACGGCCGTCGTCACCGTCGCGACCGGTCAGGCGTGGCTCGCCCCGCTGCTCGCGTATGGATTCGTCGCACGGACGTTGAGCGGTCCACGCTTCAGCCTGCTCGGCCAGCTCGCCACTCGAGTCGTCGCGCCTCGTCTCCCCGCGTATGCGAAGACGGTGCCGGGACCGCCGAAGCGGTTCGCGCAGGCCATCGGCGCGAGCTTCACGCTCGCGGCTACGGGGCTCTGGCTGGCCGGTGACAACGTCCCCGCGCTCGTCCTGCTCGGCGTGCTCGCGTTGCCCGCCTTCCTCGAGGCTGCCCTCGGCTACTGCGTCGGCTGCAAGGTCTTCGCCCTGCTCATGAGGGCTGGCGTCATCCCGGAGTCGACCTGTGCCGAGTGCGCCGATCTCTGGGGCAAAAAGGCCGCGGCCCGCCGCGAGGCGCAGGACGCGACGTCCCGGTCCCCGGCCGCGAGCTGAGCCGCAGGGCACCGAAACCCGGGCGAGCAACACGTGCGGGTGACGGTGGCTGCAGGTAGCGCACGTGGAGCTCGCCCCGCAGCGCACCTCAGCGTGAGACGATGCGCGCCATGGCTGCGCGCCCCGTTCAGCTCCTGCTTTCCAGCCACCCGGGCCCGGTCGCCGGCGTCACGCTCGCGAGCGCGGGTTACGCGGGCGTGCTCGGACGCGGCGCGGGCGGTACGGCAGCCGTAGCGGTCGCCGTGCTCGCCGGCCAGCTGTCAGTCGGTTGGCACAACGACTGGTTGGATGCAGAGCGGGACATTAAGGCGGGCAGGGCGGACAAGCCCGTGGCGCGAGGCGTCGTCACCCGGGACAGCGTGAAGTGGGCGGCGCTGCTCGCCGCGGGTGCCGCCGTGCCGCTCTCGCTGCTGTCGGGTTGGCGAGCTGCGCTGGCACACCTCGGCGCGGTCGCCTGTGCCTGGGGCTATAACGCCGGCATCAAGGCGACGTTGTTCTCGTTCGCTCCGTACGCGATCGCGTTCGGCCTGCTACCGGTGTTCATATCGTTGGGAGCGCGCGGCGCCCCGCTCGGGCCCTGGTGGGCTCCGGTCGCGGCCGCGCTGCTGGGCGTCGGGGCCCACCTGATGAATGCGCTGCCCGACCTCGAGGACGACGCCGCTGCGGGGGTGCGGGGCCTCCCTCACCGTCTGGGCCGGCGGCGCTCCCTCGCAGCCGCCGCCGTGCTGCTGCTCACGGCCTCGGTCGTGCTCGCCTTCCACGCGGGCACGGCGCCCGCCGCGGGAATCGTGGGCCTGGTCGTCACCGGCTGCTGCGTGGCGCTGGCGCTGCTCAGCGCACGACGGACGACCTCTCGCGCACCGTTCGGCCTCACGATCGCCGCCGCGCTCGTCGATGTCATGCTGCTCCTGCTCGCCGGCCACGGCATGCGCTGATCGAGGCGGGCGAAGCTCGGTCCGCCACCCGCGAGAACACGCCGGCATCGGCGCCGGGAGCTGTGCTGAGCGGCACTACGGTCGGGGTAGAACCACCCGTTGCCGGGCCGACGCCGTGTGGCCCACCGAGATCAGGAGAGCACGTGATGGACCGTGGCGTAGCAGTCGTGACCGGAGCCTCGAGCGGCATCGGAGCCGCCACCGCTCGACGGCTCGGGGCCGCGGGCTACCGGGTGGTCCTCGGCGCCCGGCGCCTCGATCGCCTCGCAGACGTCGCCCGCTCGATCGGTCCCGCCGCTTCCTTCGCCCGGCTCGACGTCGCCGACCCGAGCTCGGTCGCGGCCTTCTGTGACGCCGTGCCCGAGTGCCGGCTCCTCGTCAACAACGCGGGCGGCGCGCTCGGCGCCGAGTCCGTCGCAGAGGCCGACGAGGCGAAGTGGATCAACATGTACGAGTCGAACGTCCTCGGCACGCTCAGGATGACCAAGGCGCTCCTACCGAAGCTCGAGGCGTCCGGTGACGGCCACATCGTGACGCTCGGGTCGGTGGCCGCGTTCGAGACCTACGTCGGGGGCGCGGGCTATAACGCCGCCAAGCACGCCACGCGAGCGCTGATGGAGGTGCTCCGGCTAGAGCTGCTCGGCAAACCGGTGCGCGTGAGCGAGATCGATCCCGGCATGGTCGAGACGGAGTTCTCGATCGTCCGCTTCGGCGGCGACGAACAGAAGGCCGCGGCCGTGTACAACGGCATGACCCCGCTCAGCGCCGACGACGTCGCCGAATGCATTGAGTTCGTCGTCACCCGACCGAGCCACGTCGACATCGACCAACTCGTGATCCGACCACGAGACCAGGCACGCGTGGGGCTCGTCCACCGCCAGCTCCCCGGCACCGAGCAGTAGTCCGCTAACGGTGGCGGAAGCGCCCGCGGATAACGGGCAAGCCGAATCGCGAAGGCGCCGGTCAGCGAAGCGTTGCCAAGCGTTTAACTCCCGCTTGGATGGACTGGCGATGGTGGAGCTGACTTCTCCACGTATCTGTTCGTTGTCACCGGTGGCTGTTCAGCCGTCGATGTCAAGGATCACCTTGCCCAGTGCTTCGCCGGACTCGAGGAATCGTTGGGCGTCGGCGGCTGCCGCGAGCGGGAAGGTGGCAGCGACACGCACGGCGACTTTGGCGTCTTCCACCAGTCGTGTCACCGCGGCGAGGTCGTCGAGGTTCAGCTGGGCGTAGACGGCGATCGTGCCCGTATAGCTGGTGGGATCGACGATCGACGCGGCCCGCACATCGGGACGAGCGAGCGACGCGGTAGTGACCAGGCTTCCTCGGCCGGAGGTGTCGAACACCGCGTGCACACCGTCAGGAGCGAGGGACCGGACCCGCTCGACGAGCCCGTCACCGAAGGCGGTGGCTTCTGCCCCGAGTGACCGGAGGTAGTCGTGGTTGATCTCGGCGTCGGTGGCGATAACCCGGGCACCTTGTGCCTGTGCGATCTGGACGGCGAGCGAACCGACTCCTCCGGCACCGCCATGGACGAGAAGGGTCTCATCCTCCCTGACATGGAGGGCGTGGACAACCGCTTGGTACGCGGTCAGCGCGCTGAGGGGTAGCCCGGCGGCCTCAGTCCACGTGGCCCGCCCGGGCTTGCGGATCAAGGTGCAAGCGGGTGTCGCGATCTTTTCGGCGTAGGCCCCGTACCGGAGGATTGGCTGGCGAACATAGCCGATGACCTCGTCGCCCACCGCGAATTCGCCCACCGCCGGGCCGACCGCCTCGACCACGCCGGCAAGATCCCATCCCGGTGTGACTGGGAACCAGGCGTCCATAGCCTGTTCCATCACACCTTGGCGCAATTTAATGTCGGCGGGATTCAACCCGGCCGCTTTGATCCGGACCAAGACGCTGTCCTGCGCCATCTTCGGCTCGTCGAGGTCGACGACTTCGAGAACCTCGGGACCGCCGTAGCGGTGGTAGACGACCGCTCTCATCGCCGTGCTCCTTTGTCATAGAAACGCTGCATGGTCATGTGTCCGGGAAAGCTAGAGGTAGGTCCATAAGGACGCGATGACCGACGATCTTCCATTCGCCGGCCACTCGAATCAGGTCGGTGTCGTAATAGCCGGACTCGATCGGCCGCACGCTGCCCTGCGCGCCGAACGCGCCGTCGGGCCAACCGCCCGCCGGGCGGGCGTCACCGCGAACCTCGAACACGATGAACTGGGCGTTGAGGTGCGCCTGTTCCCCGTCGATCGTGATCAGATGGTCGGCGGTCACATGATGACTCGACCCGAGTGTGGGGTGAGGGGCCATGAAGTTCTCGACGCCATAGCGGACACCGTCGCCGCCGATCAACGGTTCGCCCACCGGCTCATACGTCTCCGGCCCGGTCTTCGTGTAGATCTGCACCGTAGCGTCGTCCGTGAACAGCGACCCCTGCGCTATCCCATCCCGGGCGTCGGTCGCCCGCACATAGCGGGCCATCACCTCTTGGACCTTGCGTTCATCGCTCATCTGGCTTCTCTCTCTCCTAGCTGCGGTTGTCGATCGCGTCGGTCGACTCGTCCGACTGGGGCAACTGGTGCTCCGGAGCCGTCACGGTGAAGACATTCCGATCTAGCCGTCGCGGTGACGACATTCCGATCTGACCAGCCCAGAACCGCACCAGCAATGACGATCTCGGTATGGTTTGATACCCTGGTGGTATGGATCGTCTGGAGGCCCGAGAGCTTGCGTACTTCGTCGCAGTGGCCGAGGAACTGCACTTCGGGCGGGCCGCGCAACGACTCGGGATGGCCCAACCTCCGCTTTCGCGGGCCATCAGTCGCCTCGAGCGACGCATCGGCGTACGGCTCCTGGAAAGGACCAGCCGACGAGTATCCCTGAGCCCCGCTGGAGAAGTCTTCCTGGCCGAGAGCCGAAAGGCACTTGACGCCATAGACGCCGCAACCCACCGAGCCCAACAAGTCTCAGGTTGTCACCGCCTCGCCCTTGCGGTCAGACCAGGCGCAGGCTCGGACATCTTGCCCGGCCTCCTCGATGCCTACCGCCGCCGTCCCGCCGCGGTACCCGTCGAGGTCGTCTTTTCCCATGACCAGGCCACCGCATTGCGCAACGGGACGGCTGACGTCGCGGTGATGTGCAGCAGCGAGAACCTCACCGATCTGCACACCATCGAACTGGTCGAGGAGAACCCCGTCGTACTCCTACCGGTGGGGCACCACTTGGCCCGACGCCCCCGCGTGACCTTGGCCGAGGTCCGTCGACAGAAGGCCTTTCAGGAGGCCTGCCCCGCTACCAGCCTGGACGAGATCGTCGCTCTCGTCGCTCTCGGCCGCCTGATCGTCGTCGTTGGAGACGGCGCCGTCAACCGGCTGGGCTCGACCGTGGCCGCGGTCCCAGTCCCCGACCTCCCAGCCACGCGCCTCTTGCTCGCCTGGCCCCAGCTCATCCCCACTCCCCAACTGCAGTCGCTTCTTGACACCGCCAAGACCATCGCAGACCGACGCGTTCGCCAAGTACGAACGTCGATGGTTCGCTCGCATGTCGACTCGCCCGGATCAGAAGCTCTAGCCCGTTGAGGCCGTGCTCCAGGCACCAGAGCCTTGTCCACTAGATATGTCCGCGTTGAGTTTGGGGCCCGATAATCGGTTTAAGACGACGGATTCCTTGAGCAGCCCGAACATTTGTCGGGGAACAGGACGGCAGCATTGCCACGGTGACGGAAACCGATCTCATCCCGAACCTCATCAGAAATCACTGCGGGAGCCCTCCCGGGCTGCCCGACGATCACCGACAACCCTCAGCAATACGACGAGTTAGCTGGACGGTCAGCGGACCGGAAGGCGGGACTGCCCGTCGTCAGGTTGAGTGCTGGGCGCTGGGACGCACGAGGATCTCGTTTAGGGTCAGGCGACGCGGTCGGGTAACGGCGAAGGCGATGATCTCGGCTATGTCTTGGGCAGTGATGGCCAGCTGCTCGTACATGTGGTCGCTCAGTTCGGTCGCCACCTCGCCCGGCTCGATGACAATGACATGGACGTCGGGCTGGAGCTCCTTGCGCAAGGACTCCGATCAGCCGTTGATGCCCCACCTTCGTGGCGGCGTAGACGGCGTTTCCCACCCGGGCCGTGAGGCCGGACACTGACGAGAGGTTGACCAGGTCGCCGTCGCGGAGCCGATCGAAGAACACCTCGGTGGTATTCATGGCGCCGACCAGGTTGGTCTCGATCATGCGGACATGGTCCTCGAGGCGGTCAGCGGTAAAGGGCGCGAGCAACATGATGGACCCCGTCAGAATCCGAAGATCCGGTAATCGACGGACCCTCTGCAGCTAGCGAATGCGCCCGCCGGTAGCCCGCGAACCGGTCCGGCGGGCGCGCCGCCTAGGCCCTGTTGCGAGCCCGGTACGTGCTCGCAGCGAGAAAAGCCACGGTGAGCAGCGGCACGACCGTGATCGCGGCCGCCCGCTCGTGGCGCAACGCGAGTGCGGCGCCGATGATCACGAGCACGCCGACGAACAGCTCCGGCGTATCGCCCACCAGGAAGTCCCACCAGAAGCGGCCGAATGCCGTCGTGTACTTGCGAATCGCGCCGATCATCGCCCGGCAGCCTTGTCGAACGTCGCGGTCATTCGGTTCTCGCGCTCGGCCTTGGCCCCGGGAAGCGCTCGGCGCATCAGCGGAATTGCTATGGCGGTAACGGCGGCGAAGAACGCGATCAGCACGAGGATCGCAACGTCGCTGCCCGGCCAGTGCACGCCGGCGCCCTCGCCGGTCCAGAACACGCCGAAGCTCGTCAGCATCACGCCGACGCTCATCTTCATCGCGTTCTCCGGCACCTCCGACAGCTGCCGGGCGACGACAACGCCGACGAGGCCGACGATCAAGACCGCCGCGCCGGCCGCCAGCGACGCCAGGCCGAGGCGATGCGAGCTCGATCCCAGGCTGAGGACGATGAGCACGACCTCCATCCCTTCGAGGAACACGCCCTTGAAGGCGACGACAAAACCCACGGCGTCGCGCCGCTTGCCCTGCGCCGCCGGCAGCGAGTCGCCCGTGGCCTCACCGGTCACAGAGAGCGCCTCCACGGTCTTCGCGTAGATCGCATCCTCGTCGTGGATGGCCTTGTGGCCGCTCGATCGAAGGATCGCCTTGCGCATCCATCCGAGGCCGAGCACGAGCAGCAGCGCACCGATGATGACCCGGAGGACGTTGATCGGCACGATGTGGATCAGCGGCACTCCGACCGCGCCGACGATCACCGCGAGCACGACAACGGCGACTGCAGTGCCCTCGAGCGCCGAGCGCCAGCCCCGGGTCGTCCCGGAAGCCACAACGATGGTGAGCGCTTCGACCATCTCGACCGCGGATGCTCCGAAGACCGCCAATACCAGAATTACCGACGACGTCGTCATAGCGGCGCCCCCACGTGACATCGGCGAGCGGATCGGACTACTTCCACAGGGAGACCTCCCTAACTACATCGGGGACATGGACGAGCGAATCGACTCTGCTGGATGCCGATTCGAGGTCGGGGCGCGAGTCGATCTGACCGGACGGCGCGAGCTCAATGGTAGTTGTGGCCGCTGTGCCCGGGAACACGAGGCACCCGGACGTCTCCAGCCGAAGACCGACCGACTGACCACGACCGACGCGCACCTCGGAGAAGATGCCGCTGATCTGCGTGCCGCATTCGAGCTCGACTGCGTGCTCATAACCACGGCCGCGGAAGGCAACGTCGGCGACCCGACCCACCAGATGGTGGTCCGAGCCGTCGACGGACCCGAGGCGCACGGCGGTCGGCCGGATCATGAGCACGCCGCGCTGATCACCGAGGACCTGCGAGCCGCTGTCGCCGAGCCCCTGCATTCCGACGCGCGCCCGCAGGCGGCGCACCGAGGACCTCGTGGTGGGCTCGATCTCGACGGTCCGGTCGCCTCGATCCTCACTCACGATCCGCACGTCCAGCTCTCCGGCGAGACCGGTGAAGCGAGCGACGAACGGCGTGGCCGGTGTCGCGTAGATCTCCTCCGGGGCGGCGAACTGGACGAGCTTGCCGCGCTCCAGGACCCCGACGCGATCCGCGAGGGCGAACGCCTCGGACTGGTCGTGGGTGATGTAGACGGTCGTCGCACCCGCGAGACGCACGAGCGAGGAGATCTCGATCCGCATGCGCTCGCGCAGGTCGGCGTCGAGGTTGGAGAGCGGCTCGTCGCACAGCACGAGCCCGGTGTCACCGACGAGCGCGCGAGCGAGCGCGACGCGCTGCTGCTCTCCCCCGGAGAGCTCGGTCGGGTAACGCTCTCCGAGGGCGCCGAGACCCACGCGCTCGAGCATCTCCATCGCTCGCTGACGACCCTCTCGCTTCGCGACGCCGCGTCGCTTCAGCGCGAAGGCGACATTGTCCTTCGCCACCATGTGGGGCCACAGTGCGTAGTCCTGAAAGACCATCGAGAGATTGCGGTGCTCGGGGGGAACATGCAGCGTCCCGTCGGCGACGGTCCTGCCGCCGATGGCGAGCCGCCCGGAGCTCAGGCGCTCGATGCCTGCAAGGCAACGCAACAGCGTCGTCTTGCCCGAGCCCGATGGCCCGAGCAGCACGAGGACGGTGCCGGGATCCACCTCGAGCGACACGTCCTCGAGCGCTCGGTTGCCTCCGGGATAGACCTTGCCGACTTGCGCGACAGTGATCTGCTCACCCACGGGCACCTCCTCCGATCCGGCGCCAACCCTTCGGCGCGAGCAACCTGTAGCCGCCGAGCACGATGGCGACGGCGACGAGAGCGAAGAGCACGGCGACCACGGCCTGGGCCATGCCGGTGCCGAAGTGGTAGTTGCCGAGGTTGTCCTGGATCGCCACGGACACCGGCGGTGAGGACGGCGCATAGAGCAGCTGCGAGATCGGCAGCTCCAGGAAGATCCCGCAGAAGGTGAGAAGCCACGCCATCGTCAGCGGCCGCGACAGGACCGGGAAGACGCCTCGGATCCACGCCCGCACACTGCCGGCACCGTGGGCTCGTCCGGCCTCGTGCAACGACCTCTGCACCTGCGAGACCGCACCGACGAGCACGCGGGCGTTGGTGGGCAGGCTCGATGCCACGTAGCCGAGGACCAGCAGCGTGACGGTCTGGTAGATGTTGATACCGATGCGCGACAAGATCGGCAGGTTGTAGGCAAATATATAGCCTGCCGCGAAGACGACGCTCGGCAGGGCGACCGCGGCGAGGAGCAGGAAGTCGAGGACCTTCGTCGACTTGGTCCGCTTCTTCGCGAGCAGCGTGGCAAAAACGAAGCCGCCGACGACGGTCACCGACGCGGTGATCGCCCCATAGATGAGCGAGCGCTCGAGCGGGCCGGCGAGCCCGGAGCTCTCGAACACGAGCCGATAGTTGGAAAAGGTCAGCTGGAGCGACGTCCCGAAATCGGCGAGCAGCGACGAGCTGATGGCGCCGAAGCCGGGCACGCCGAGCGCCATCAGGTAGAAGAGGCTGAGGAAGGCGATCGCTCCCGCCTTCGCTCGCCCGCGAAGCTCCCGTCTGACGACCGGGCGGGTACGGCCCGACAGCACCGCGTACGAGCGACCACGAAGCGCTCGTGCCTGGAGGGCGAGCGGGACCGCGACCGAGGCGACGAGAAGCCAGCCGATAGCGGCCGCCCCGGAGAAGCTCGGCGGGAAGCCGTTGATGTCGGCGTAGAGCTGATAGGTCGCGAGCGGGAAGTGCGCTGTGTACGCGAGCGTGGACGCGACGCCGAAGTCGCTGACCGTCTCGGCGAAGCCGATGGCGAGCGCGGACGTGATCGCAGGGGCGAGGATGGGCGCTACGAGGCGGATGGCGCCGGACCGGGACGCGCCATGGACGCGTGCGGCATCCTCGAACTCCTGGCCGAGGCCGGCGAGGGCGGCGCTGATGGCGAGGTAGGTGAACGGCACGCATCGCAGCCCGAGAAGGAGCACCACACCGAACGGGCCCATGATGGCGTGGGTGACGAACGGGAAGTCGAGCCCGATCCGGTACATCACGCCGTCGGGCTGCACGAGGCGCTGCCACCCAAGCGCCGGCAGCCACGAGGGCAGCAGAAGGACGAACCACATCGCTCCTGCGACGAAGCGCCGCCCGGGAAGGGTCGTCCGGTTGGCCAGCCATGCGATCGGGAAGCCGATGAGCAGTCCCATCCCCGCCGCGGCGCAGCTCACCCAGATCGAGTCGAGGAGCGCCACCGCGGTACCGCCGGTGAACACCGCCCGCAGGTAGGACAGCGTGAACCACTGGCTGCCTTGACTGAACAGCCGAGGCGACACCGCGAGGACGAGGAAGCAGGCGCACGGCGCCAGGATGAGCAGGATGATCGAGAGCCAGAGGACTGGCCGCCCGAGCTGGGTCGCGCGCCTGCCCAGCGTGCGGGCGGATGGCGAGCCTGCGAGTCGCCGGAGACCCTCGCGCCTGCGACGCGGCCCAGAAGGGGCCGCGTCGCGGGGCGTTTCAGGTGCCCAGGTGACGACTGACGTCACTTACTGGACGATGTTCTGGTCGTACCAGGCGTTTACGGCGTTCTCTCTCGGGCCCCACGCGTAGGGGTTGATGTTCTGCGTCTTCACGCCCGTGAGGGAGGGGAGGGCCTTGCGGGGAGCGATGCCGTTGAGCACCGGGTAGTACAGCGAGTCACCGGTCGGGTCGCCCGTCTGCATGACCTTCTGACCCGCAGGCGACAAAACGTAGTTGGCGAACTCCTCGGCCTCGACCTGCTCCTGCTTCGACGCCTTGGCGTCGATGCCGATCGCGCTCGGCAGGATCGTCACCGGGTCCAGGTACTTCACCTTGATGTTCTTGTCGCTGAAGGTCGCACCAACCGCCGCCGAGCTCTGGACGAGGGCGATGTTGATCTGACCGGATGCGAGCGCCGCGAGCGTCGGACCGTTGGTCGGGTTGACGACGAGGCCGTTGGACTTGAGCTTGGAGAAGAACGACTCACCGGCGGTGACGCCGCCGAGGTAGTTCATCATGCCGGCCACGAAGGGGTACGTCGGGCCGGACTGGCTCGGGTCGTTCGTGCCGACTTGGCCCTTCCACTGCGAGGAGAGCAGCTCCTGCCAGGTGCTCGGCGGGTTCGAGACCTTGGCCGAGTTGTAGGCCATTGCGCCGGCGAGCGTCACGCCCGTCGGGATGTAGCTCTTGTCCTTGGGCAGCGCTTGCGAGCCGAGCGAGTCCCACGAGACGTTCGGCTCGTAGCCCCGTAGCAGGAGGCCCTGGGTGTCGAGGCCGGCAAATGCCGTGGCACCGTCGACGAAGAGCAGGCCCCACTTCGGGTTGTTCTTCGACGCTTCGATCTGGGTGAGCAATGGGCCCGTCGAGTTGTCGTCGAGCTGGACCGGTATGTGGAACTTCTTCGAGAAGTCCTGCGTTATGAGCTTGTCGTAACCCTGTGCCGAGTACACGACGAGGGGCACGATCTTGTTCTTCTGGCTCGAGCTGGCGGCTGCGACCCCCGCCGTCGACGCCGTCATGGCAGCAAGCGTGCCAACGGCCGCCACGGCGCCAAGCGCCATGGCGAACCGAGGTCGCCGGCCGCGCAGAGCGCGCACCGGGTATAACGCCTTGTTCGTCACGCTAGTTCTCCTGTCCACCGTCATGTCGGATCTGTAACGACGGTTACGGACAGTAGAGAGCGTTCGTTACATTGTGACCACCGGAAGCTGACGTCGTGCTGAACTCTTAGTAACGCGCGGTGGATCGAGCAGGTAGGGCCTGCTAGGGAGCTCGCGGCCCTTCGCCTTCTTCTGCGTAGACCCGTGCGGCGTAGTCCTCGAGGGCCTGCTCGCACTCCACGAGGGCGGCGGCTGCGGCATCGAAGCCTCCCGCGCCGAGCACGTCGCGGCTACGCACCTTGTCCAGCCACCCCTTCAGCTTCGCGAGATCGACGTCGTTCTCCTCCAGCTCGGCGTAGGTGAAGTGATCGGCGTCGTACTCCTTACGTACCTGGTGAAGGTAGTCATCGCAGCGATCGACGATCTCCTCGTACTCGTCGTCGCGCGACTGGTTGAACACACCGGTGAGCTGGTTATGGCCCGACAGGACGGCGGAGTCGAACAGGTACGCGGTCCCCCCGAGCTCGCCGATCTCGGCCCGAAGGGCGCGCAGCGCGCGCTCGGCGCCGGGCGACGCCGGCAGCGCCGCGACCGAGTTCTGCACGTAGATGGCGCCCAAACCCTTGATCTTGCGCCAGACACCCGCGCGCAGCCGAGTCGGCTCGCTCGGGATCCGGTAGACGAGCAGAAGCCATTGAGACGGCCCCGGCTCCGGCGACGGGAAGTCCTCGACGTTCACCGGACCACTATCTCCTATCGAGCTCTCGTGGAGCGAGCCCGTCCGGCCTCCCCGAGCAGCCTGTCGCGGCCCGTCACGCGAGCCCCGTCCAAATCTTGGTCGAGAAGCCGATCGCGGCTTCGCTCCGCGAGCCCGTCGCCGCTTCGCCGAGAGGGAACAAGGCGCGGAGCCGGGGCGCTCGCGCCGGAATGCGCAGTCGAGCTCCGACCCGGACGCTCGGGGTCTCGCCAGTCCGCTGAGTGCCTGGCAGCGCCCGGAAAACTCGCTATGGTAGCGGCTCGGCTTCAGCGAGAAGCCGCCGCCGGCACCGGACCGGTGCGACAGGTCGGGCCGACGGCCCGCGGCGAGAGGAACGGGACCGAAGCGATGCGCCTGGGCGTGCTCACCGGCGGGGGCGACTGCCCCGGACTGAACGCTGCGATCCGGGCCGTGGTGCGCAAGGCCACGGTTACCTTCGACGACGACATCGTCGGCTTCCGCAATGGCTGGCACGGCGTCGTCGAGGACGACGCGATCCCGCTCGACGTCGCGCGTTGCCGGGGGATCCTGCCGCGTGGCGGGACCATCCTCGGCACCTCACGAGTCAACCCGTTCAAAGTCGCCGGCGGGGTCGACCGGGCGTTGGCCACCCTCGAGCGCCGAGGTATCGACGGCGTCGTAGCGATCGGCGGCGAGGGCACCCTTAGCGTCGCCCGACGCCTTGCCGAGACGGGCGTCCCCGTCGTAGGGATCCCGAAGACGATCGACAACGACGTCAATGGCACCGACTTCACCATCGGCTTCAATACGGCCGTCCAAGTCGCCGTCGAGGCCATCGACCGTCTGCACACGACCGCTGAGTCGCACGACCGGATCATGGTGTGCGAGGTGATGGGTCGCCATGTCGGCTGGGTCGCGCTCTACAGCGGCCTTGCCGCCGGCGCAGCCATCGTGCTCGTCCCCGAGGAGCCCTTCGACCTCCCCGTCGTCGCCAAGCACCTCGGGCGCCGGCACGAGAAAGGCCGTTTCGCCTCCATTGTGGTCGTCGCCGAGGGTGCGAAGCCGAGGGCCGGCACGCTCGAACTACCGCCACCGGAGATCGACGAGTTCGACCACGAGCGCCTGGGAGGCATCGGCGCCATCGTCGCCCGCGAGCTCGAGCAGCTCACGCAGCTCGAGTGCCGCTTCACGATCCTGGGCCACGTGCTGCGAGGCGGCACGCCGACCGCCTTCGACCGTATCCTCGCGACCCGCTTCGGCATCGCGGCAGTCGACGCGATCCACGACAGGGCGTTCGGCGACATGGTGGGGCTGCAGGGCTCCACCATCGAGCGGCTGTCCCTCGCGGAGGCGACCGGAGAGCTGAAGCGCCTCGATTCCGGGCTCCTCGACGACGTCGCCCGCATCTTCCTGGACTGAGCGGCGCCGCTGTGGCTAACAACGGGGCGGCCGTGCCTACTGTGGCCGCTACCGCGGGGCGACGAGCTCGGCCACGAGCGAGGTGGCCCCGGCGCGAGTTCTCTAGCTGCGACATCGAGCTCGGCCAGGGCCACTCTCACGCGGTCACGGCCTGCGGCCAGGATCGGGCGTCGGACTGCCTCTTCGTTCTTCACGAGGCGCACCTCCGTGGGCGCACCTTGGCACCGGGCCCACCGCGCCGAAGCGCTTCGCTCGCGACCTCGTTGGGGACGTCGCCGGGCGGCCGCTCATCGAGGTCGAGCAGCTCCGCTCGCGCAACCCCGTTCGAGTCGAGCACCCGGATAGCAAGTTTGCCGCCGAGTGAGACCTTGTGCGCGGAGTGCTTCGCCCGAGCCTCCGCACGGGCGGCGCTTCGATTGCGCCGCTGAGACGCCGCTGCCAATGCGGCGCCAAGAGGGCTGTGAGGGGTTTATCCGGAGCACCAGCGCTCAGGGTGGACATCGCGGGCCGGGCGGTGTCTCGGGGGTAGAATCATTCCAGGTTGGGCGGATACGCGCCCGTGAGCACGAGGTCAGACGATCAGCGATCTCCTGGAGCGACTGCGAGAACGACAGTGGCGGGTGACTCCGCAGCGTCGCGTCATCGCTCAGGTGCTGGACGGCGAGCACGTTCACCTGAGCGCCGAGGCGGTCCACGTGGCCGCTCACAACTTGCTTCCCGAGATCAGCCTGGCCACCGTGTACAACACCTTGAACGAGCTCGTCGCGATGGGCGAGGTGCTCGAGGTCTCCGCCGGCTCCGGACCAAAGCGCTATGACCCCAACGTGACTGTCGCCCATCACCATCTCGTCTGCACCTCGTGCGGGACACTCCGCGACGTCTTCGCCGCTCGAGGCACGCCTGCCTGGGACCTCGAGCCTGCCCAGCGCCACGGCTTCGTCGTGACCGGCGTGGACGTCGTCTTCCAGGGCTTGTGCCCCGACTGCGCCGAGGCCGACCTGAAAGTGGCCACGGAGGCGCCGATCGAAGCTGTTACCGCATAGGCGGTCGCCTTCTGACGCCGGCGCCAACGAGGCACCGAATGGGCGAGCTTCGCCGAAGTGCCTGACGTCCGCTGACAGCCAGCAGCTTGCGACTGGCTCTGAGGACGCTCCTCACCCGGTTGACTGCGACACTTTGTCCAGCTGTCGAGTCCTCACCGGGGCACCCGTCGACGTCAGTGCGACGGCGCGGCTGTTGACCGGCGCGGGCGCGACAGGCGCTCGAGCGACGTGACCAACAGCGCACCCCCTTGCGGGAAGAGCCCGCCGGGCGTTGTGACGGTAACCACATCGATCTCTACTTCGCTGGTGGTCTCACTACCCAGGAGAACGGTGGCCTGAAGCCGGGGCCCAGCTGCCGATCACCTGTGGCAGCCGATGACGCCCCCAGCTCGGAATCAGCTCCCGATGTGCTCGGCAGGGATCTTTCCAAGACGACCGTGCTGGTAGTCGTCGAAGGCCTGACGCAGCTCCTCCTCGGTGTTCATGACGAACGGTCCGTACCATGCGACCGGCTCACCGATCGGCTTTCCTCCGAGGAGGATCACCTCGAACTTGGGCGTGTGGCTGTCCTGCGCCTCATCGGCGGTGACGACGATGTGATCACCCGCGCCCAGCACAGCGAGCCGGCCGCTCGATATCGGCTGGCCTGCACTACCTACCGATCCTTTCCCGGCGAGCACGTAGACGAGGGCGTTGTGGTCACTCGGCCACGGCACCTCCAGTCGGGCGCCTGGCTCCACAGTGGCGTGCACGAACGTCATCGGCGTGTGCGTTGCGCCCGGGCCGCCGAAGCCACCCACGGCTCCGGCAACGATTCGCAGCAACGCCCCGCCATCGTGAGATGAGACGAGGGCGACGTTCGAGCGACCTATGTCCTGGTAGCGAGGCGGCTCCCACTTGCTGGCCGCGGGAAGGTTCACCCAGAGCTGGATGCCGTGGAAACGGCCCCCGCTGAGTACGAGCTCCTCTGGCGGCGTCTCGATGTGCAGGATGCCGGCGCCCGCCGTCATCCACTGAGTGTCCCCGTCGGTGATCACACCGCCGCCACCGATGGAGTCCTGATGACGGAACGTGCCGTCGATCATGTAGGTGACGGTCTCGAAGCCACGGTGAGGGTGCCAGGGCGTTCCCTTCGGCTCGCCCGGCGCGTAGTCCACCTCACCCATCTGGTCCATGTGGATGAACGGATCGAGGTCCTCGGACGCGACGCCGGCGAAAGCACGCCGCACCGGGAACCCGTCGCCCTCGAAACCGCTCGGCGCGGCCGTCACGGAGCGAACAGATCGCTCAGTCGACAGGGCTTGATCCGGACGCTTGATCCTCGGCAGGACGAGTAGATCGTCAACGGTAACTGCAGGCATGACGTTGCCTCCTGTGGGGCGCCCTCAAGAACGGTGCACTACGACGCTCCGAAGCTGAACGTCGACGACCAAGGGAATGTTCCCCGGGGAATTTACGGCTTGGCCAGCCGCGCCCTACTGCCCTCGTCCCCTCAGCTCCGGAGGTCCACGTCGCCGAGCAACGCCTCGGCCTCGATCTCCACGCACCACCGAGGATCCAACAGCCCAGCCACGACGACCATCGTGGCGGCTGGACACACGTCAGCGAAAAGCGCTTGGTGCGCACGACCAACCGCTTCAGCGACCCCAGTGCTCGTGATGTACATCCGCGTGCGAACAACGTCATCTGGCATGGCGCCCGCCTCGGCGAGCGCCATCCGGATGATCTCGAAACAGCGCCTCGCCTGGACCTCGGGATCGAGGTCGCAGGAGCCATCAGGCCAGATGGGCCCCGTCCCGGACACCATGACCCGGTTCCCGACTCGGACCGCGCGGCTGTATCCGAACACGGACTCGTACGGCGAGCCCGAGGTGATGAGTCGGCGGCGATCGTTCACGGCCACAGTCTGCACCAGTGCGGCGACCGCGGTCCCGAAGAGCCAGCGGCGCACACGTCCCGCTCCGTCAGGCTCTGCCCGAGCGAACATCCGCTGGAGCAGCGGGGCCCGAATCCGAGTGGGCCGGGCTGGTCGGGAGGGCTGTCACCCTCCCGACCGTGGCCCCGCACGGTTCCCGCCGTGATCGTCGGCGATGCTGGTCAGCACCGCAGTCAGGTCCTTTCCCCACCGTCCCGCCGCCGTCCGGATCGCATGAGCAGCACACCGGTTCCGCCGAGTGCCGCGCCCGCAGCCAGGACCGGTTCGAGCGCCAGCCCCGTGAACGGGAGCTGCGGCAGCGAACTTGGTTGGCCAGGGAGATGCTTCGGCATCTCGGACAGGGCCAGGTGGATCCGCTGCACGCTGCCCGTCGCCGACTCGAGCACCGCCGTGCAGTGCAACCCGGGATCGAAGCGATAGGCAGGCGGGGCGTGCGCCTCCTTGAAACACCAAGCGAATCCTGCCGGAACCGTGATGACCAGCTCACCATCAGGTCCCGTCACCCCGCGGGCGTAAAAGGTGTCCCCGGCGACGTGCTCAGCAGACGGCTCCTCGGGCGGTGGCTCGGCACCGGGTGCCTGAGTCCCGATCGCGTACACGTCGTACGACGCTCCCGGAATGCCGGTGTCGGGCTGGAGAGAGTTGAACTTGTGTGCCTGGATTCCAACCATCACGGGCACTTCGGGCAGCTCGATCTCCGCAGCGCTCTGGTTGCTACCCGGCGTGAGCACCGACGTGCAGTGTGGGATCGGATCGAACACGAAGTTCGGCGGAGCGATCGCCTCTTCGAGACACCACGCGTAGCCTGAAGGCAAGGCGAAGCGGAGATTCCCCGAGGCGTCAGTAGTCGACCTCGCTACCCAGGAGTCGCCGCCGATCCCGGCCGGGGACGGATTCGTCGGGGCTGCGCGCCCGAGCTCGGACGCAGGTGCAGGACCGACGACGTAGAGGTCATAGACAGCGCCATCGATCGGACTCGTCGGCTCGAGTGCGTCGTACTTGTGGGCGGTGAGCGTCACGGTCGGGACCGGGACAGCCGACGGCGTGGATACGGGCGCCAAGGACGCTGGGACGACGGCCGGAGCCGGCAGGGGGGTATCGGGCAAGGTCACCGTGGTCGTACCGGGCGGCACGACGGGCGAGCCTGCGAGCACCGGTGTGCAGCGAGGAGTCGGATCGAGCTCGTAGCCTGCCGGAGGGGTCGCCTCGACGACGCAGTAGGCGTAGCCGGGCAGTTGGAGCGGATAGCTGACGCCGCCCGTTGCGGTCGACGTTCCGCTGGCTACCCATGATCCACCCGTGAGAGCGGGACTGCCGGTCGGGGCCACGGGGCTCGACGGCCCGTCTCCGCCGTCCATGCGGTAGAGATCGAGCAGTGCCCCGGGGAGGCCAAGTGCAGGGTCGCTTGCAGCGACCTTCATGGCCGCCACCGAGACATACTCGCCAGGTTCGCTCACCTCTATCGGAGACGTACCGGTCGCGCTGTCGGCAACGAGGCATCCGGTCTCACCCGCTTCGAATCCCGGCGGGGCCGTCACCTCCTGCCAGCAGTAGCTGTCACCTGAGACGAGGGATGCAGCCGTCGAGCACCGCCCGTACGCGTCCGTCGTGCACGTCGCGACGACAAGGCCGATCAACGATCCGGCGTGAACGTCGTAGACGGCTCCAGACAGCACGACCCCACGCGGATCGAAATTCCCCGTCGGCACCTTGGCGAAGTTGAGCGGCACGAGAGGCGGGTCCTGGAAATCGAGCACACGCACTGCCCCAGGGGTCAGGACCGCACCTCGAGTTGGCGCGCCGGGATCTACGGCGTAGCCCGGAGGAGCCGACAGCTCGGTGACCTCGTAGCGGCCGGGGAGCAGGCCGAGTCCCGCACTCGCAACCGGCGAGCAGGCGCCTATCGCGCTCGTCGTGCACCTACCGAGATCGGTGTCGTATGTGCCGGAGTCCCGGGAGTCGTAGAGAACCTCGAAGACACCGCCTACGATCGGCGCGCTAGTTCCCTGTTGCTGGTTGTAAATGTCCAACGTGGCCGGATCGATCGCGTCGACCACGTTCACTTGGGTCGTAGCGTGGCCCAGGGCGACGACCACCGGGAATGGCGCCACCGCTGAGTAACCAGTCGGAGGGTGCGTCTCGGTCAACGTATAAGTACCGGGACGTAAGTTGCTGATCACATTGGAGTTGCCGTTCAGTCCGACAGTCAGCGTCCCGGCGAAGCCGGCCGCAGGAAGAGGGCCCGTGGCCTTGAAGATCGTTCCCACAATGCCGTAGTACGCGGCGTCGTTGCCAGACTTAGTGAGCTGCAGTGAACCCAATAGAACGTTCGAGAATGTCGAGGTGATGCTGCTGCCAGCGCCGAGGGCCACGACGTGCGATGGGCCTGGAGAACTTAGGAAATAGCCAGAAGGTGCGCCAACTTCGTCAACTTGATAATTGCCGGGAATCAACGCGCCAAGATCGTCGGGCGGCGGAGAGCAGAGTCCGGTCGAGCCTGTCGTACAGACCCCAACGTTCTGGGAGAACGAACCATTGTTGTCCGGGTCGTAGTAGACCTCGAACGTGGCTCCTGCCAACGCGACCCCTGTTTGCTGGTCGGCGTCCGAGATGGTCAGGCCTGCTGGTATCGCCAGGTTCTCAGCAGGTCCGGTGAAGTGGATGATCGCATTGCCGCCGTCGACTACCGACACCGTCTGGTCGGCCGCCGATGCGTAACCGGGCGGCGCGGCCTCCTCGTGCACTGTGTACGTGCCCAGCGGCAGCGGCTGAGTCGGGCCGGCCAGTCCCGAACTGTCGGTGGTCAGTGTCGCAACCACGTTCTGCTGACCGTCGATCACCTGGTAGATCCCACCCGCGAGCCCGAGGTAGGCGACATCGTCCCCGCCCTCGTCGATCGAAAACGTGCCCGAGCCAGACTCGCTCGTGGAAGCTCGGATCGTCTCGCTGTTCGATCTGGTCGCAGGAGCGTTGAAGGCGACGACGGGTTGGCCGCCCGACGAGCTGTCGTAGAACTGCAACCCGAGGGTGCCCATCGGCGTCGACGCCGTCACGCCAACATCTGTCGATGAGCTGTCGGCGTAGATCTCGACGCTCGCGTAGCCGTTCGCGTCCGTGGTCGTGACCGTCGACGTGGCCCCTCCCAGGAAGTAGCCGCCCGAAAGAGCGATCATGACGGGGAAGGAAGCTGCCGACGTTCCTGACCCCGGAAACGTCAATCGAATCTGGTAGATAGCGCCGGCAGTTGGGACCGGCCCGATCCCCGTGGTGTTCATGTCGATGCCCGGACTTCCGGTGGCGCCGATCGCTGCCTCGTACCAGCCGTCCAGTGCCTGGTAGGCCGCGAGCACTCCACCGGTCAAAGAGGGCGTAGCGGCTCCCCAGACCACGGCGTCGTACAGCAGCTGGCCAGCCGTCGCTTCTTCGTCAGCGGAGTACTGTCCGCCTCCCGTCCAAGCATCTGTGGCTTGCGCCTCGCTCAGCGCGAATCCGAGTGCCGAGGCTTGGGCGACGCTCCCACCCGCCAGCGGGCCACCGGCCACGTAGCCTTGAGTCGGATCGGGTTGCGCAGCCCCGGAGCTCGCCGCATCGCCCGCCAGGACCCAGCCGTCCGCCGTTGGGAAGCCCGGTCCGTAAGTCCCGTACCAACCGGAGACGCCGCCGTAGGTCGCACACGCGCCGTGATAGGCGTACGGGATCGTCGTCGATCCACAGACGGTCGACGCTCCCGCCGATACCGGTGCAACGAACGATGCGACGGCGACCAGCCCTGAGGCTGCGATGACGGTCGCAGCGGCAACCGATAGGCGCCGCACAACAGCCCGCTTCGAAGTCCACATACCGACCTCCGACGGCATCAGCCGTCTCGTTCTAATGGCGATGCATAGTAAATGGCCGACGAGTGCAGCGATCTGTGAAAGTTTTTAGCTGATTATTAGCACCGTATATGCGCGATGGCGTGCACCGAGGTGCAGCGACGCAATATGGCATGCAGGAACGTGTGCGATACCGGGCACAGTGCAGTGAGACAGCGTGAGGTCGAGCGTGAGGAATCGACCCACGTCGATAGGTATCGATTTACAACGTGCATACCAGCGTTAGGTGCAGCGTGAATGAGTCGTGGCAGAGTACGTCCATGCAGAGACATGCGCTAGCCACGTTCAGGACCCAATGGGAGATGGTGGCGCACACCGACGGCTCGCGTCGAGTCCTTGTCCGACTCGCAGCCGCGGAGCCAAGCGTTCGGGAATTGAGTGTGACCGATCTGGCGGAGCTCGTCGACACCATCAGCGGCCGCCTCGGTCCAGTGGCCGAATCAGTGGTGCATCCAGTAGTCGGCGCGCTGCTCCGGCAGTTCGACGATGACCCGCTCATCGGCATGACGCTCGTGCGAGTGCTCCTTCCCGGCTTGGCTGGCATCGCCCGACTGATGCGCTGGGGAGCGGGTGGTCCTTGGGTCGACCGGAACGAGTTCGCGGCCGATCTCGTCGCTACTGCATGGAGGAGCCTGCGAGCCCACGCCGGCCAGTCGCTCGAACGCCCGTGCCGTACTGTCGTCGGACAGGTCCGACGTTCGATGCGCACCGACAGGGAGCGGCACCGGCGCACCACATCACGGAGTCGTCCGATGACGCTCGTGACACACGAACCGACGACCTACGGCTCCGACGAGCTAACCGAGCTGGCCCGTGGCCTCACGATGCTCTCGGGCACGCTGATCGAGCGACGCGATGCTGCGCTCATTCTTGCGAATCGGGTCTATGGCTACCGGCTCTCCGAGCTATCCGCTGAGACCGGCGAGAGCATTGCCCAGCTCAGCTATCGACGCCGACGTGCCGAGGAAGCCGTGTGCAGATGATTGCAGTGCAGGATCGGCGCAATCGCGAGCGTCGCCGAGAGAGACGAGGTGGCCTGGTGGTCGCGCCGGCACGTGCCCGCCCGTGATCGCCGGCCCGGACGTGAGCTCGCGTCCTGGCTCTCTCTCGGGCTCGTCGTCGCCTTAGTAGTCGTGGTGAGCACCCGCGCTACCGACGTCGGCGGTACTCGACAGGCGGATCGCTTGGGTCCGGCGAAAGGCGCCGATATCGGAGCCCCTCGGCGCGGCGCTAGCTCCTCGCATCCGGGGGGCCGGGCTCTACAACCGGCGACGTCGTCCACGACCTCGATGACCACCGCCGCGCTCGCCACCACCCCTACGGCTGCGACGCCAACATCTACGGCCAGGTCGGGACCGCCGAGCACGACCACGAGCACCACGAGCACGACCACTACATCGACAACAACAACAACAACAACCACCACCACCACCACGACGACGACGACGGTCCCGGCCGCTTCGAGCACCATCCCCCGCCGTAGGCCAACCTCGACTGCAGGGTCAGCGAGCGGCGCAACCCATCCGATCGCCTCCACTGGCGGCGGAACGACACCGGATGTGAGCTCGCGATCGTGGCCGGGCAACTTGCAGTATCCCGACAACGTCGAGGCGAGCTACTCGCTACGCACGTCCGGTGGGGTGGTGTCCGCCACTGCGGCGTGGTCGGGAACGCCCGCGCTCACGATCCAGATCGACTGCCGTGGCGGCTCGCAGAGCGCATCTGGGACCACGGGGCTCTATGTCTCGGCGGTAGCTAGTCCGGGAACGTGCACCATCACAATCGTCGAGCCGCCCGCAGTACAGGCGACGGTGTCCTACTCCCTTATCGCCCACTATCCAGTCAGCGGGAGGCAGGCCGCATGAACGAACATTCCAAGGCGCTGGTCTCCGGGATCGCAGCGCTGTTAAAGACCGTCCTTCTTCTCGCGGGAGTCCCGGCCGCGCTGATCCGCCTCTGGCTGCTCGCCCCGGGGACGGGTTCACCGATCGAGGCTGCGTCCTGGCGTGGCGGCGCGATCTGGAGTCACGCCGTGCTCGCGCTTGTCGGGGCACTCTGGCTCGCCGCCGCGGCCAACCTCGGGCGCGACCTCGTCCGGGCGCTCCGGGGCCGGCTCGTCGCTCCGTCCGGCTCGTGGTCGGCGCGATGGGCGTCGCGCATCGCGGGTCTGGTCCTACTGGTCTCGGCCGGGTCAGCGATCGGGACAAGTGTCGCCGGCGCCACAGTCGTCCCCGTCCACGCCGTGGCCCCGACAGTTTCATCGAGCCCCCGTGGGGGCGCACTGCGGGAGCAGCCTCCAGCCGCCCACGTCTACGTCGTGCGCACGGGCGACTGCCTGGCGAGCATCGCCGCGGTCGAGCTGGGCAATGCCGGCGACTGGCCGGCGCTCGCCCGTCTCAACATGGGACGCCTCCAGCCGGACGGCCGCAGGATGACCGATGCGAGCCTGATCTACCCGGGATGGGAGATCGCACTTCCGGGGTTGGCCGAGCCGACAAGGCAACCAACCGCCCCACTCGCGAACGGCACGGCGTCGGCCGAAACACGCGTGGCCGGTACCGCGCAGTCCGTCGACCTCGCGCCCTACCACCCCGCCGCGGGCGTGGTCCTGTCCACGGCGCCGACGCAGGAGACGATGCCGCGCCACTCGACGACGTCGCCTCGCCCCGCGTCCTCAGCACCGACCTCGAACGCAGGAGCCCACGCTGTACCGGGTCGCGCCGACCGTTCCGGCACCACTCGGAGCAACCGCGAGCATGTGGCCACGTCACAGCGGGTCGATGCGCTCGACGCGCGCGTTGCGGGTGCCGGTGCGCTTCCTACCCGCCAGCTCGCTGAGCTGGCCCTCCTCGGCGTAGGTGTGCTCGGCGCGGCCGGCGTCGCCCGACGCCTCCGGCTACTCAGGCGGCTGGGCGAGTGTCTCCGTCGGCCGGGCGAGCGACTCCCCTTGCCGGAGGACAGCGTCGGTCGGGCGATGGCCGCTGTCGACCCGCTCGCCGAAGCGGCACTCATCGACTGGGTGGATGCCGCCAACCGCATCCTCTGGCGAGCGTTCGCGGGCTCGCCAGAGGATCATGAGCTTCCCGATGTCCGCGTCGTGCGGGCCGGTCCGGATGGGGTCGAGCTGCACCTCGCCCGTGCGATCGCTGATACCCCTGACGGCTTCGTGCCGCTGGACGGCGGGAACGTCTGGGCGCTCGATGCATCGCTCGGGCTGACGGAGCTCGCCGCGATGGCCGAGGGCTGCGGCAGGTACGTTCCAGCGCTCGTTCCCGTAGGCGACGCCGAGGACGCGACCTACCTCGTCGCTCTCGGGCCGGATCAGCGCCTGGCGTTGGACTCACTGGACGGCAGCTCGGTCGATGCGGTTCTGCGGGCGATCCTCGTCGCGCTGCGCACGCTCCCGTGGACCGACGAGCTCCAGGTGGAGCTCCTAGGGATCGATGCGCCGGCTCCCGCAGAGCGATGCCACCGCCTCAACGGCTCGAGCCCGGCCGAGCTCGCCGAACTCGCGCGGGCCGGGCCGCCAGATCGGCGCAGCCGGCTGGCAGCGACCTGGGCAAGCGACGTCCTCGTCGTCGTAGGGGAACCGTGGCCCCCTGGCGTCGACGAGGACCTACTCGCCGCCGTCGGTCGGGTCGCCGGCTTGGTGACGGTCGGCGGAGCCGGCACGGCGCGCCTCGTCGTCGGCGAGAGCTCGATGGTGCTCGAGCCCGATGGCATCGTGCTACGTCGCTCTACACCCTCACGTGAGCAGCTCGAGCTCATCGAGGCGATGCTCGTGGCCGCCGCCGGCGACCCCGTGCTCGATGCCGATGCCGACTGCGCTCATGCCAATGCCCACACGGTGCTCGAGTCGGCGTCGGGGCCCTGGAATCTCGAAGGTCCAGCGGACTCAGGCCACATTGAGCCCGGGGCATCGGGGGTCGCCCCTGCGGATCCGCCAGGCGCCGACCGCGCCCTGCTGCCTGCGACCCGGGAGGCATTACTTGCTCCGATCGCGGGCTCGCCGTTGCCTCCGGTCGCCGGCACGCGAGATTCGGACGCGCCCTGGCGACACTCGGGGCCCGTCGAGGTACGGGTCCTGACGCGGTCTCCTGCCGTCGAGGGTTGGGCGGCCGTCCCCTCGACCAAAGACCGGAGTCGTGTCGTCGAGCTTGTCGGCTATCTCGCGCTCCACGATTACGCCACGACGACTGACCGAATACGGGACACAGTCTTCAGCCGGGGCGATCGCATCGCTTCGCTCGGCCGCGTCCACAACGTCTGCTCCGCTGCACGCTCGGCGCTAGGTGCCACCCCCGAGGGAAACAGCTACCTGCCCGTCAGCGGCGGCGGCCGCTACCGGCTCGATCGCTCGGTCAGCTGCGACTGGTCGCGATTCGAGTCCATGCGGAAGGCCGCGACCCGCGCGGGCGCCGACGACGCCGTCGAACTACTCGTCGAGGCGCTGTCGCTCGTCGACGGGCCGCCGCTCGCCGACGTGACGAGCGGCTGGGACTGGGTCATGGCCGAGGGCCTGCTCACGACGATCGTCTCCTCGATCGTCGACTGCGCGCACCATCTCACGACGCTCGCGGCCGCCGAGGGCAACGTGCAGCTCGCCCGCTGGGCGCTAGCCCGCGGCCGCTCTGTCGAGCCGTGGTCCGAGATCCTCGCCCGCGACGCGATGGTCGTCTCCGACCTCGACGGTGACCTCGACGGGGTGCGGCGCGCGTGGCGTGAGCTCGAGCACATTCTCGACGACCTCGAAGGCAACGAGCCGTCGCCCGAGACGCGAGCGCTTTACGAGGAGCTCACTGGAGCGGCCGGTCGACTCGCCGGCAGCGGGCCCGGCGGCACCGCCTACCGGTCGGCGAGGAACGGATAACGCCCGCGCACGTCCGCGACGCGCCCGGGATCGATACTGGCGAAAAGCAGCTCTTCAGCCGAGCCGGCTTCGGCGGCGACCTCGCCGAAGGGCTCGACGACGACACTTCCTCCCGCGTAGGCCACTCCGCCGCCGCTGCCCACTCGATTCACCCCCACGACGTAGGCCTGGTTCTCGATCGCTCGTGCGGCGAGAAGCGCCCGCCAGTGGGGCTGGCGAGCGGCGGGCCAGCTGGCGACGACCACGTAGCAGTCGGTGGCGGTCGCAGCGTTCCAAAACCAGTCCGCGAAGCGCAGGTCGTAACAGATAAACGGCGTGATGCGGACGCCGTCGATCTCCGCGGTCACGACCGAGCGGCCCGCGCTGTAGTGCTCGTCCTCGCCGCCGTAGCTGAAGGGGTGCACCTTGTCGTAGGAGATCTCCTCGCCGCCGGGACCGGCGAGGAGGAAACGGTTCACCGGACGGTCTGTGTCGGCGAGACGGCACGCGAACGAGCCGCCGATCCAGATTCCCCGTGCCGCCGCCTGCCCACGCAGGAACGTGGCGGTCCGCGCCGACGGTCCCTCGGCCACGACGTCGGTCGCCATCGAGAAGCCGGTCGCGAACATCTCCGGCAGCAGGACGAGTCGTGCGCCAGAATCCGACGCCGCCTCGACCTTGACGGCGAGGCGTTCGAGGTTGGCGCTCCGGTCCTCCCAGACGATGTCGCACTGGACCGCCGCAATCGCTAATGGCCCCGCAGCACCATCGTGTGCCGCGCTGCCAGTGGACGTCGCGTCGGAGCCTGTGCTCATCGGGCGAGCACCTGGAGTCGACCGAGTGCCTCCTCGAGCACTTCCCTCCGCTTGCAAAACGTCCAGCGCACGAGTGGTCGTCCTGCCTCGGGGTCGTCGTAGAAGACCGAGCTCGGGATGGCGACGACACCGCAGCGCTCGGGGAGCATCATGCAGAAGTCGACGCCGTCCTCGTAGCCGAGAGGCCGCACGTCGGTGGTCACGAAGTACGCGCCCGAAGGTCGGATCGCGTCGAAGCCGATCGCGCCCAGCCCTTCGCACAGCAGGTCCCGCCGGCTCCGTAGCGAGTCGGCGACGTTCGACACATATCGCTCGCCGGCGTCCAACGCCGATGCCACGGCGTACTGGAACGGTGTGCCGCTCACATAGGTGAGGAACTGCTTGACGGTCCGCACCGCCGCGATCAGGGGTGCGGGTGCGCACGCCCAGCCGATCTTCCAGCCCGTGAAGGAGAACGTCTTGCCGGCCGAGGATATCGTCACCGTCCGCTCGCGCATCCCCGGGATCGAGGCGAGCGGAACGTGCTCGCCCTCGTAGACGAGATGCTCGTAGACCTCGTCGGTGACAGCGAGGAGGTCGTGCTCGATGCAGGTCCGCGCGATGAGCTCGAGCTCCTCGCGGGTGAAGACCTTCCCCGTCGGGTTGTGGGGGGTGTTGACCATCACGAGGCGAGTCCTCGGCGTGATCGCGGCTTCGAGATCGGCGGGGTCGAAGCTCCAGCCCGGACGACGTAGCGGGACGACCCGCCGATTCGCGCCCGCCATCGCCGTGCACGCGGCGTAGGAGTCGTAGAACGGCTCGAACATGACGACGTCGTCGCCGACCTCGCAGAGCGCGAGCAACGTCGCCGCGACCGCCTCCGTCGCTCCGGCGGTGACGAGCACCTCGTCCTCGGGGTCGTACTCGAGGCCGTAGAAGTGACGCTGATGGTCGGCGACCGCATTGCGTAGCTCGGGTATCCCCTTTCCCGGGGGGTACTGGTTGTGTCCGGCGAGCAGTGCATCGACGGCCCACTGCCTGATCTCGGCCGGTCCGTCTGTGTCAGGGAAGCCCTGCCCGAGATTGATGGACTTCGTGGCGACGGCGAGCGCGGACATCTCCGCGAAGATCGTCGTCGTATAACCCTGTAGCCGCGAGTTGAGGTACGGAGCGCGAGTCGTCACTGCGCCGGATCGTAGCGGGACGATCTCAGACGAGCACCTCGGCGAGCGGAACGGCGACCAGCCCGTGCGCCTCTGCGACGGGCGCATAGGTGATCACGCCGCCGACGGTGTTCACACCGAGAGCGAGCGACGGGTCTTGGCGGGCGGCCTCGCGCCAGCCGTGCTCGGCGATCGCGATCGTGTACGGGAGGGTGGCGTTGGTGAGGGCGTGGGTCGAGGTATGGGGCACGGCGCCCGGCATGTTCGCGACACAGTAGAAGACCGAGCCGTGCACCATGAAGGTCGGATCGGAGTGGGTAGTCGGCCGCGTCGACTCGAAGCAGCCTCCCTGGTCGACCGCAATGTCGACGAGCACCGACCCGGGCCGCATCCGCGCCACAAGTTCGTCCGTGACGAGACGCGGCGCTTTGGCGCCGGGCACGAGGACCGCTCCGATCACGAGGTCCGCCTCGAGGCAGGCTTCCTCGATCGCATGAGCGTTCGAGGCCAGGGTGGCGAGGCGCCCCTGATAGACGGCGTCGACCGCGCGGAGCTTCGCCGGGTCGCGATCGAGCACCTGGACCTCGGCGTGCATGCCGACGGCGATCGTGGCGGCATTGATTCCCGACACTCCCGCGCCGATGACGACGACGCGAGCGGGTCGGACTCCGGGAACGCCGCTGATGAGCACGCCGCGGCCGCCTCCGGGTCGCTGGAGATGCTCGGCGCCGACGAGTGGGGCCATCCTGCCCGCGACCTCGCTCATCGGAGCGAGCAAGGGCAGCGAGCCGTCCTTGGCCTGGACCGTCTCGTACGCGATCCCGACCGTCCCGGCCTCGAGCAGTGCCTCGGTCCCGTCCTTCGACGCCGCGAGGTGCAGGTAGGTGAAGAGCACGAGGTCGCTACGCAGCCGGTGGAACTCCTCGGCGATCGGCTCCTTCACCTTGCAGACAAGCTCGGACGCGCCCCACACCTCGTCGGCCGTCGCAAGGATCGCCGCGCCAGCGCGGACGTACTCGTCGTCGGTGATCGACGAGCCCGCACCTGCAGATCGCTCGACGTAGACGGTGTGGCCCATCGAGACGAGCTCGCGGACACCCGCCGGCGTCATCGACACGCGGAACTCGTTGTCCTTCAGCTCCCGGGGAATCCCGATCCTCATCGCCTGCACCTCGCTCCTTCTGAGTCCACCGACGCAGTGCGGCCGGGGGGTGCCCGGCCGAGCAGTGCCGTCCGCGAATCGTGTCACCCCAACCCTACCCTCGCAAGTGTTTCCGTCGTCTGGCGGGGTTCTGGCGACGATTTCCTGGCCCATGGCGCGGACAAGGAGACGGTCGCCCCCGCCGCCCCCATTTCGCCGAAGTGACACCCGAGGAGCGCATCGCCCCGGAGTCCGAGATCGTCCCCCGTCTCGGGCACGAGCTCGACTATCCCTTCGGCCGGCCAGCTGGCCGGCAAGGCCCGCAGCTAGCGGCGGGGCGCGGAGGCGACTGGCGAGAAAGTGTCGACCCGCACCATCGCGTGGCCTTGGCTTCGGATTTCGCACCGTCTCGCCCACTTGGGCGACTGATTAGTCGGCCGTTAACAGAAGAGCTATGGAATTCGTCCACGCGATGGTGCAAGCTACTGGCCGGTGCCGGGGGGTGGCCCGAAGCACCACACGGTGGCCGACGAGACGCCGGAGCGCCGTGGACCATAAGGGGGTGGACGCGTGGACCTCGCAGTGAAGCCGCAGTCGACGGATCTCATCGAGACCAAGGCCGAGAAAGGCCTGAAGGGCGGGGCGCTCGGTCTGATCTCGAGCGTCGTGATCGGCGTGGCATCCACCGCGCCCGCCTACAGCCTCGCGGCCACGCTCGGGTTCGTCGTCGCGTTCGTCGGGCTGCAGTCGCCGATCGTCGCCGTGATCGCGTTCGTGCCGATCTTGCTCGTGGCCATCGGCTACAAGGAGCTCAACAAGGTCGACCCGGACTGCGGGACGACCTTCACGTGGGCGACGCGCGCATTCGGCCCGAAGACCGGCTGGGCGAACGGCTGGGCGATCGTCGCGGCCGATGTGCTCGTCATGGCGAGCCTCGCACAGATTGCGGGGCAGTATCTCTTCCTGCTGTTCAATGTGCACTCAATCGGCAACAACCCCAGCAGCGGATGGGTGCTGCTCGTAGGGATCCTCTGGATCGTCGCCATGACCTACATCTGCTACCGCGGCATCGAGCTCTCGGCGAACATCCAGAAGGCGCTGCTCGGGATCGAGCTGACGATGCTGGTCGTGATGTCCGTGGTCGCCCTTGTCAAGGTGGGCAACGGGAGTGCGCCGCTCGGCCATCTGATTCCGACTTGGTCCTGGTTCAACCCGTTCGACGTGAGCTCCTTCTCGACCTTCATCCAAGGCATGTTGCTGATGCTCTTCATCTACTGGGGCTGGGACACCGCCGTCTCGGTGAACGAGGAGACCGCCGACACCCACAAGACGCCCGGCCGGGCGGCGGTCATCTCTACCTTCGTGCTGCTCGCGACGTATGCGCTCGTCATCATCTCGGTGCAGTCCTATGCGGGACTCGGTACGAAAGGCATCGGTCTCGGTAATCCCTCGAACATCAACGACGCACTGTCCGGGCTCGGCCACTCGATCTTCGGCACCTCCACGTTCGGCAACGTGCTCTCGCACCTGTTGCTCTTGATGGTGCTCAGCTCCGCCGCAGCATCGACACAGACGACGATCCTGCCCACGGCGCGCACGACGCTGTCGATGGCTTCGTACGGCTCGATCCCCAGGTCCTTTTCGAAGATGCACCGCAGGTACCTCACACCGACCGTGTCGACGCTCGTCATGGGCGGCGTCTCGATCGTGTTGTACGTGATCATGAACTACATATCTGCCGGAAGCGTCATCGCCGACTCCGTGACCGCGATCGGAGTGATGATCGCCTTTTATTACGGCTTTACCGGCTTCGCCTGCGCCTGGTACTTCCGAAAGACGCTGCTCCAAAGCCAGCGCAATCTCTGGATGAGGGGCATCCTGCCCGGCATGGGTGGGACGATCCTTTTCTCCATACTCGTCTGGAGCGTGCGACTCGACTGGAGCCCGGGATTCGGCTACACGCACTGGCAGATGACGTTCCCCCCGCATTGGGACGTCGGCGGCGTGTTCATCATCGCTTTCCTGGCAACGCTGCTCGGCGCGATCCTGCTGTTCATCGGGACACGCGTCTTCCGCCCCTTCTTCCGGGGTGAGACGCTAAGCCGCTCGACGCCCACGCTCGCGCCCGAGGACGCCTCGGGACCCGGAGCCCTCACCGGTCTCGGCGAGATACACGAGCCGGCGCCGAACTGATCCGCGCCGGCGTCGTCCGCATCGTCCGCTCCGCGCGGGACGTCGGTGCTACGCGATGGACACGTCCGCTGCGACCAGCTGCGCGGCGTCGTCACCGAGCGCGGGCGGTGACCCAGGCGACGTCTCGGACCGCGAACGGCGACGCCGGCGGAGAAGCGCGACCACGAAGGCAGCGAGAATGGCCGCGACCGTACCGAACGACAGCCATAAGGCGGCCGTGAGCCCCTCGGGCCAGTAATCGAGCACGACGACGTGGCTCCCCCGAGGCACGAGGACTTGGAGGAGCGCGCCGGCTCGACGGACCTCGAGGCGGGTGCCTGAAGCGGTCGCTGCGGACCAGCCCGGCTCGCCGTCGATCGCGACCGTCAGCCACGCGGCACGAGAGGCGGAGACAGCGACCTTTGCGGTCGCGTCCCCGGTGTAGTCGAGCGAAGAGTCGACCGTCCCGTCGCCTACGGCCGAGAAGTAGGCACCGGCGGGTCCTGGCACGCGGTACAGCGCCTCGGTGCCGACGGTCGCCACTCGCTCGAGTCCGGGAGCGGTCGCCGTGGTGGTGCATGCTTCTAGCTGCGCTTCGAGCTGGGGATGGTGTGGCTCGAGGGCGACGACCGCCTGCGCAGCGGGAACGCCGAGCGCGACGGGAGGCGTCGAGACTCCCGGTGGCGATGCCACCTCGGCCGCGAGATAGCGGACGACGTAGCCGGGGCGACGTGACGGGAACTTGCGGAGCAACCCGGGCTGCTCGACCAGCCACTCGAGGTCGTCGAGGATCCCCGTCACGTTGCCGGTCGAGTCGGCCCCGCCGCGGGCCAGCGCCGCCGAGACGCACGCGGTCGCGCCGTCGACGAGCCGTAGCGAGCCGTGCAGCGGCTCGACGAGGTAGCTGACGCCGAGCACTCGAGCCTCAGCTGCTGTCTGCACGTCCGGGGCGAACTGCGTGACGTCGCCCGCGAGCTCGGCGTTGGCGAGGTCCGGCGCAGGGGCGACCCGCACCCAGAGCGAATAGAGCGCCTTCGGCGTGATGGCGTCGTAGCCGGCGAGCTCGCGCACGCCATAGGCCGCGTTGAGCTCGGGATAGATGCCGAGTCGCGGCGGCTGGCTGGCGACGTGTCCTCCCCCGAGCGCGACGAGACCGCCGGTCGTGAGTGAGGCGAACGCGCTCACGGCGCCGTTTCGCGGCAGGTACTGCCTCGACCAGGTGTTGACGGTGAAACTCGCGAGCACGAGCACCGCGGCTTCGGCGACGACGACGACCGAGCCGCCCGAGAGCGCGCCCCAGCAGCGCGAGCGCCATTCGGCGCGCTGCACCTGCCGGAAGGCCAGGAAGCCCCCGAGCACGGCCAGTGCCGCGAGCGCGAGCCACAGCCCGTCGAGGCGGTCGTCGCGTTCGACCGACGTGAGCCCACGGTCGGCCACCGCCGCGACAGCCAGTGCGACGGTCACCGTCGCCATGAGCGAGAAGGCCCCCCACTCGGGCCATCGGGGGCGCTTCGAGCGTAGCTCGTCGAGGCCGACTGCCGCGAGCACCGCGAGCACGTCGCACACGACCAGCAGGCCCCTGCCGAAGGCCACCGTCCGCAAGCCCGGCACGGCGAGCACGAGCTCGCGAAGTGGCGGGACGCCGAAGGCGATGCCAGCGACGACGAGCGCCGAGATCGCGAGCCCGACGACCGCCGGCTGACGCCATCGCCGCACGACGGCGACGAGCGCGCAGCAGAGCACCAGCGGGCCGACGAACGCGGCCGATTCGTAGTACTCCCCCGCGTTACCAGGACCAAACCACGTGCTCGCCGTGGTGGGAAGTCCCCAAAAGGAAGGATCGACGAAGAGCGCGAGCCCGTGCAGGCCGAGGAAAGACTGCGTAGGTCGGAGCGAACTCACGCTCTCGTGGAGCACCGGGAGTGCAGGGACCCACACCGGGGCGGAGAGAAGGAGCCCACCCAGCGCACCGGCCGCCACCGAGGCGAGCTGGCGGACAAGCCGAGGGTGGCGGTCCGGCCCGGCTACACGCCGCGCCGGACCGAGACGCTCGAAGACCAGCACGACGACGAGCTGGACGACCGCGGCGATCGCCAGCAGCATGAGCACCTCGGGGAAGCCGCCGGCGCACGCGAACGCGACGACGACCGCGAGGCCGAGCGCGCTCTTCCATCCCGGTTTACGGCAAGCGAGAACGACGAGGCCGAGCACCCACCCGGTCCACTCGGCCACGCCCGTCTGCGGCCATCCGGCCCACGCGGCCATCGGCCCGGCGAGCTCGCCGACGACCCCCGCGAGGAGCGCCGCCGTGCGCGAGGTCCGCAGCACGCGGGCGGCGACGTAGCAGCCCATCCCGCCGACGAGAAGCTTGACGACCACCTCGACGGTGTAGGCGGCAGACAGCGGGAACAGGTAGGCGATGAGGGACGAGAGGCTGGCGGGCGCCGACTGGAGGTTCGCGAGCTCCGGCAGCCCGAGGTCGCTGAAGGGGTTCCACAGCGGGAGCGCGCCGTGGTGCACGGCCACCCAGTTGAGGTTGAGCCAGACGGCGTCCTGGCGTGCTTGGTCGCCGCTGACGAGATCGTGCACACCGGCGACGAGCGGGGAGCCGAGCCCCGCGCTCAGTGCCGTGTCGAAGCTGCCGTACACGGCGCCGTGGACGAGCGCCGGCGCGCACCATGCCAGCGCCACGGCGACGAGGACGGCGAAGCACGCCAGCTCCGCCGACAGCGGGTGTCGACGTGCGTGCCCTAGCAGCGCACGCACCTGGGCTAGGGCCCTGCGCGCCTAGAGCTGGATGTTCGACATGACGTGCTTGACCCGGGTGTACTCCTCGAAGCCATAGACCGACAGATCCTTGCCGTAACCGGAGCTCTTGAAGCCGCCGTGGGGCATCTCGGCCACGATCGGGATGTGCGTGTTGATCCACACGGCCCCGAAGTTGAGCGCTTTCGCCATCCGCATCGCCCGTCCGTGGTCACGGGTCCACACGCTCGACGCAAGACCGTAGCGGACGCCGTTCGCCCACGAGATCGCCTGGGCCTCGTCGGAGAAGCGCTGCACCGTGATGACCGGCCCGAAGATCTCGTCCTGGACCATCTCGTCCTCCTGGTGCAGCCCGGCGACGACGGTCGGCGCGAAGCAGTAGCCGCGCTCGCCGACCCTCGCCCCTCCGGTCACGACCTCGGCGTGGGCCGGCACCCGCCGGAGGAAGCCTTCGACCCTTGCCAGCTGGTCCGTGCTGTTCAGCGGGCCGAGGTCGGCGTCCCCGACGTCCGTTCCACCGACCTTGGTGCGTGCCGCCTGCTCGGCGAGCGCCCCGACAAAGCTCTCGTAGACGCCCGGCGCGGCAAGGACCCGGGTAGCCGCCGTGCAGTCCTGGCCGGCGTTGAAGTAGCCGGCCATCGCGATTCCCTCGGCCGCGGCGGCCACGTCCGCATCGTCGAAGACCACGACCGGAGCCTTGCCGCCGAGCTCGAGGTGCACGCGCTTCAGCGAGGGAGCCGCCTCGGTCGCGACCTCGATGCCGGCGCGCACGCTCCCGGTGATCGAGATCATCTGCGGCGTGTCGTGGGCGACGAGCGAACGCCCGGTGTCCCGGTCACCACAGACGACGTTGAACACGCCTGGCGGGAGGTGCTCGGCCATGAGCTCGGCCATGAAGAGCGTCGAGGCGGGGGTCGTGTCCGACGGCTTCAGCACCATGGTGTTGCCCGCCGCGAGCGCAGGGCCCCACTTCCAGACCGCCATCATGAACGGGTAGTTCCATGGCGTCACCGCGGCGCAGACCCCGATGGGCTCTCGTCGTATGTAGGAGGTGTGCCCTTCCAGGTACTCGGCGGCTGCCCGACCTTCGAGCATCCTCGCCGCCCCGGCGAAGAAGCGGATCTGGTCGGCCGACGGCGGGACCTCCTCCGAGAGCGTCAGCGCGAGGGGCTTGCCGGTGTCGCGGCCCTCGATGCGCGCCAGCTCGTCGGCGTGCTCTTCGATCGAGTCGGCGATCTTCAATAGCGCCCTCGAGCGCATGGACGGCGTGGCGTCGCGCCAACCCGGGAACGCGTCCTCGGCTGCTCGCATTGCTTCGTCGACGTCCTCGGCGCCCGAGACCGGAGCGGTGGCGTACGCCTCCCCCGTGCTCGGGTCGAAGATCTCGGCGACCTTGCCCGATCTGCTCTCGACCCTCCGCCCGCCGACGAAGTTTCCGAAGTGCTCGAGCTGCGCTTCCCCTGGCGTCCTCACCGATCCTCCCGATGCCGTCCCCGGTAGATCCCTTGCTGGCATCCTCGCAGAGATCCACCCCTCCGACAAGCGATTTCGCACATAGTGGCGGTCATCTCGACGGATTCACTTGACGCGGGGTGCTCCGATGGCGCACGGTAGCGGGGGGAGGCCACCGTGGACGGACTCGACGAGGCGAACCGGGCGATCATCGAAGAGCTGCAACGCGATGGTCGCCGCCCCTATAGCTCCATCGCGGAGGTCGTCGGGCTCTCCGAGGCGGCAGTGCGCCAGCGAGTGCAGCGACTGCGCGAGTCGGGAGTGATCCAGGTCGTAGCCGTGACCGACCCGAAACAGGTGGGCTTCGCGCGCCAGGCGATGGTCGGCATCCGGGCCGAGGGCGACGTACGGACGCTCGCGGCGAAGCTCGCGGCCGTCCCGGAGATCGACTACGTCGTCATGTGCGCCGGAGGGTTCGACATCCTCGTCGAAGTCGTCTGCGAGGACGACGCCCATCTCCTCGAGCTGCTCAACACGTCCGTGAGGACATTGCCCGGCGTGCGCCACGCCGAGACCTTCGTGTATCTCGAACTGACCAAGCAGACCTATACCTGGGGGACCAGATGACGATGACCAACGACGAGCTGCAAGCCGCCGCACGCAGGCACCTCTGGATGCATTTCACGAGGCTGTCGTCCTACGCCGACCACGAGGTGCCCGTGATCGTGCGCGGCCAGGGCGCGTACGTGTTCGACCAGCACGGGAAGCGCTACCTCGACGGCCTCTCCGGCCTGTTCACCGTGCAGGTGGGCCACGGGCGGGTCGAGCTAGCCGAGGCCGCGGCGAAGCAGGCGTCAGAGCTCGCCTACTTCCCGCTGTGGAGCTACGCGCACCCGCGCGGCATCGAGCTCGCCGATCGCATCGCGCAGCTCGCCCCCGGCGACCTCAACCGCGTGTTCTTCACCACGGGCGGTTCTGAGGCCGTCGAGTCGGCGTGGAAGCTCGCCCGCCAGTACTTCAAGACGATCGGCCAGCCACAGCGGTGGAAGGTCGTGAGCCGGGACATCTCCTACCACGGCACGACGATGGGGGCCCTGTCGATCACCGGCGTCCCCGAGCTGAAGACCGCCTTCGAGCCGCTCGTGCCAGGAGCGATCAAGGTGCCGAACACGAACTTCTACCGTGCGCCTGAGCACGGTGACGACCCTGTCGCCTTCGGGATCTGGGCGGCGGACGAGATCGAGCGGGCGATCCTTCGCGAGGGACCCGACACCGTCGCCGCGGTGTTCCTCGAGCCCGTGCAGAACAGCGGCGGCTGCTTCACCCCGCCTCCCGGCTACTTCCAACGTGTGCGACAGATCTGCGACCGCCACGGCGTGCTCCTCGTCTCCGACGAGGTCATCTGCGCGTTCGGCCGTCTCGGTCACTACTTCGCCTCCGACCGCTACGGCTACCAGCCCGACATGATCACGGTCGCGAAGGGGCTGACGAGTGGCTACTCGCCGCTCGGCGCGCTCATCGCGAGCGACGGCCTCATCGAGCCGTTCCTCTCCGGCGAGCGCTCGTTCCTCCACGGGTTCACCTTCGCCGGCCATCCGGTGTCGAGCGCCGTGGCGTTGGCCAATCTCGACCTGTTCGAGGCGGAGGATCTCCTCGGCCACGTGCGGGCGAACGAGGCGGCGTTCCGGGCCGAGCTCGAAGCGCTACGCGACCTCCCGATCGTCGGCGACGTGCGCGGGGATGGCTACTTCTACGGGATCGAGCTCGTGAAGGACAAGGAGACGAAGGAGACCTTCGACGACGACGAGTCCGAGCGCCTGCTCCGCAAGTTCCTCTCGCCGCGGCTGTTCGAGGCCGGGCTCGTCTGCCGCGCCGACGACCGGGGCGATCCGGTGATCCAGCTCGCCCCACCGCTCATCTGCGGCGAGGAGCAGTTCGCCGAGATCTCCGGAATCTTGCGGACCGTGCTCGAGGAGGCCTGGAAGCAGATCTGATCCTTACGACGCGCAGCGGACTGGCCGGACCAGCGCGGTGAGGGGCGGAGCAGCGCGGTGACGAGAGAGGAGACGACTTCGGGCAAGGCCAAGGGCCACGGCGCGGCCGGCTACCGCGACGTCTCGTACTGGTTCGACTCCCTCGGACACGACGTGGCGCCGCGCGCAGGGCTCGATCGTGACCTCGACGTAGACGTAGCGATAGTGGGCGCAGGCTTCACCGGACTGTGGACCGCGTACTACCTGAAGCAGAGGGACCCGACGCTTCGCATCGCGGTGCTCGAGGCCGAGGTCGCGGGCTTCGGCGCGTCGGGTCGCAACGGTGGCTGGTGCTCCGCGCTCTTCGCCGCCTCGCAGGCCCGCTTGGCCCGGACCTTCGGACCCGCGGCGGCTCGGGCGATGCGCCTCGCGATGCAGGAGTCGGTCGACGAGGTTGGCCGGGCGTCATCAGCAGCGGGCATCGACTGCCACTTCGCCAAGGGCGGCACAGTGACCGCGGTGCGCAATGCCGCGCAGCTCGCACGCACGCGCGACGAGGTCGCGGAGGCCCGCCGGCTCGGCATAGGACCGGACGACCTCGCGCTGCTCGGCCCGAAGGAGGCCTATGAGCTCGTGCGCGCCGAAGGTGTGCTCGGCGCCACCTACACGCCGCACTGTGCCGCGATCCACCCCGCCAGGCTCGCCCGAGGGCTCGCCGGCGCGATCGAGCAGCTCGGAGTCTCGCTGCTCGAGCAGACGGTGGTGACCGCGATAGGGCCGGGAAGCGTGCGCACGAGGGAGCACCGGGTGCGTGCAGAGGTGGTCGTCCGGGCGACGGAGGGCTACACACCTCGCCTCAGAGGCTCGCGACGGCTCCTCGCGCCGATCTACTCGCTCATAATCGCGACCGAGCCGCTCGACGAGGCGACCTGGGCAGAGATCGGGCTCGAACAGCGCGAAACCTTCGCCGACCATCGCCACCTCGTGATCTACGGCCAGCGCACGGCGGACGGGCGCCTCGCCTTCGGGGGGCGCGGGGCTCCGTATCACTTCGCCTCGCAGGTCAGCCCCGCGTACGAGCAGGACGCGAGGGTGCACGCGAAGCTCGCCGAGACGCTCGCCGAGCTGTTCCCCGCGCTGGCCGGCGTCGAGATCACCCACCGCTGGGGCGGGCCGCTCGGCGTCCCGCGTGACTGGTTCTCCTCGGTCGGCTTCGATCGGCAATCGGGTCTCGCGTGGGCCGGCGGCTACGTCGGCGACGGCGTGTCGACGACCAATCTCGCCGGACGGACGCTCACCGACCTCGTCCTGGGCGAGGACTCCGAGCTCACCCGCCTCGCGTGGGTCGGGCACCGTTCGCGGCACTGGGAACCCGAGCCGCTCCGCTACCTCGGGGTGAACGCCGGGCTGGCGGTGATGACCTCGGCGGACGCCGTCGAGCAGCGTACCGGCCGGCCGGCTCGGCGCGCCGCGTGGTTCGCGAGGGCGACGGGCGCCTGAGGCGCGACTCGTGGGTCGTGTCGGCGCCGCGGCCCCGAAAGCCACGCCGCGCGGCAATGCCACCACCTCCGGACACCGAGCTACTACCGTGCCTAGGTGCCCTCAGACAGCCCAGTCACATCCAAGAAACCATTCGCACGTCTCGCCGCCCTCGGATCGAAGCGACTCGCGATCATCGGCGGTGTCGTCGTCGTGGTCGTCGGCGCCATCCTGGGGATCGTCCTCTCGGGCTCTACGGCCAAGAAGACCCCGGCGGCGACGCCAGCTTCGACGTCGACCGCTCCGGCCACTACCCAGCCAGCGTTGGCGGCCAATGTCTGCCCGTTGACCGACACGCCCGCGCCAGGTGGAGTGGTCCCGAGGCGGCCGGCGCTTGCGGTGAAGGTGGGGAACGAGCCGCAAGGTGCTCGCCCGCAGAGCGGCCTCAACGAGGCTGACGTCGTCTACGACACGCCCGCCGAGGGCGGCATCATGCGCTACGTGGCCATCTACCAGTGCAAGAGCGCAGCTCAGATCGGACCGACACGCTCGGTGCGCTGGGTCGACTGGCACATCCTCGCCATGTACCGCAACCTCCCGCTCCTCGTGCACGCCGGCGGCATCAATCCCGACATCGCGTCCTTGAACGCGCTGCGTTACGTGAAGAACGTCGACCTGCTGAACGCCTACGCGTCCGACGGCGTCCGCACGACCAACCGCACACCGCCGGACAACCTGTACACGAGCACCGCAGCCGCCTGGGCGTCGTTCAAGAACGAGAAGACGCCGCCGACGCCGGTGTTCAAGTACACCGGCGCCCTTCCGAGCTCGGCCACGGCCGCGGCGAGCATCGAGATCGACTTCTCCATCGGCACCCACGGCATCTGGACCTGGAACGGCTCCTCTAAGACGTGGGTCCACAGCTACGCAGGCGCCGGTCCCGACATCGACGCCCTGACGAACAAGCAGGTCTCGACGAATAACGTCATCGTCCAGGTGGTCAAGTACGCGCTCGGCCCGTATGCCGAGAGCACCGGCGGCTCCGGCGACGTCGAGAGCATCATGACCGGGACCGGTCGGGGCTACGTGCTTCGCAACGGCAAAGAGATCCCAGTCACCTGGCACCGTCCGAGCCTCGGTGCCGAGACGACGTTCACCGACTCGAGCGGCCAGCAGGTCGGACTCACTCGGGGTCGCACCTTCGTAGAGATCGTGCTCGACACCACCGCGTCCCAGAAGGGCGCCATAACCATCACGAAGTAGTCGTCGCCCGATCGCCGAGATCAGCCGGCCCGGACTGCCCTACTCGGGAAGCAACCTGAACAGCGGGCGCTTCGGGCCGGCGAGCGCGATCGAGACGACGATGCCGGCGGCGGCATAGATCGCAAGCACGACGATGTCGCGCTCGATGCCGGCTCCGCCGAAGTAGCTCACACTGCGGATGAGCGACGTCCCCGCGCCGGGAGGCAGGTAGCCGCCGACGGCGCTGAAGAAGTGCGGCAGCAGCGGCGCGGCGAACGGGCCGCCCGAAGAAGGGTTGCCGACCACGACGAACGCGGCGATCGCGATCGCCGTGCCGACGATGCCGAGTACGGTCTCGAGCGCCGCCGTCGCGATCGCCGTCCCAAAGACGAGCAACGCTCCGACCGCCGCGAGCTCCAAGAAATGGTGCTGGAGCGCTCCCAGCCAGAGATCGACAATCACCGCCCCTACGAGACCGGAGACGGCCGAGAAGATCCCCAGCCCGAGCACCCGTCCGGAAGCGGCACGGCGCGACTCCGCGGCCATGCCGCTTCCGAGGCCGAGCATGGTCGCAGCGAGGTAGCCGCCCACCACCCAGCCGACGGCGAGGTAGAACGGCGACAGTCCCTGGGCGTCGCCCGCTGGAAGGGGAGCGACGTCGCGCACCGTGAGCCGCGTCGAGGAGGCGGTCGCGACCCCGCGGAAGATCGCCGTGATCGCGGCGGCCGTGAAGGGATTCGCGGCGTTCGCGACGAGCAACTGCGAGGACCCGGCCCCGGGCACGATCGCCGCGTAGACCATCCCGCGGTCGATCTCGGCACGTGCGGACGCGACGTCCTTCGCCGCTACCGGCCGCACAGCCTGACTCGCTCCCGCTGCGGTCAGCTCGCTCTCGATGCGGGCCACGGCACTGGCGGAGCCGACGACCGCCACGGGCACGCCATGGGGCGTCGGCTCGTGGAGGGCACCAACGTACGAGGCGATGAACCCGAGCTCGAGGACGAGGACGCCGGCGAGGAAGATCACAGCCAGGATCGGCAGGCGGCGCGGGGGTGGGTGCGGGGCCATCGATCGTCGCGACATGCGGCGCCAGGCTAGCGACGCCTCCTGCGGGCCGCCGAGGAGCCCTCCGGCACGCCGAGCGCGCGCCGCACGAGCCAGGATCTTGCCGCCGAGTACGGCGGTGTGTGCAGTGCGATGTCCGGCCAGGTGCGCCGGGAGAACATGGCGCGCATCTGCACGAAACGCTCGAAGCCCCACCGGCCGTGCGAGAGGCCCGAGCCCGACGCCCCGACTCCGCCGAAGGGCAGGTCGTCCACGCCGAGCTGGCTCATCGCTGCGTTCACGCAGAACGACCCGGAGCGCGTCCGGCTGCGCAGCACGTCCACCACCTCGGCGCGTTCGGCGAAGACATACACGGCGAGCGGGTCCGGCTTCGAGCGAACGATACCGAGCGCGCGCTCGACGTCGTCGACCGTCACGACGGGAAGGATGGGACCGAAGATCTCCTCGCTCATAAGAGCAGATGACGGAGCTGGATCGAGGACGATGGTCGGGGCCAGGTAGCGCTCGCCGCGCTCGTGCTCGCCGCCGAGCACGAGCTTGCCGCCATGGGCCGCGAGCAGTCCCGTCAGACGGTCGTGGGCGCTGCCGTCGATGAGACGCGCGTAGTCGTCGTTGTGCCGCGGATTCGACCCGTACATCGAGCGCACCGCCAAGACCAGCTCGTCGACCAGAGCCGGGGCGACCTTTCGGTGCACGAGCACGTAGTCCGGCGCCACACAGGACTGGCCGGCGTTGACGTACTTCGCCCAGGCGATCCGGCGCGCGGCGATCCGCAGATCAGCGCTCTCGTCGACCACCGCCGGGCACTTTCCGCCGAGCTCGAGCGTGACCGGCGTCAGATGGCGCCCAGCGGCCTCGGCGACCAGCCGACCGATCCGCGTGCTGCCGGTGAAGAAGACGTGATCGACGCCGGCCTCGAGGACCTCGTGGACGACGTCCGGTCCGCCGAGCACAGCGGCGGTGCCGGAGGCGGCGGAACCGTCGCCGAGCAGCCGCGCGAGCGCCGCGCTCGTGGCGGGCGCGAGCTCCGAGGGCTTCGCGAGCACGCAGTTGCCGGCGGCGAGCGCGGAGACGGTCGCCATCAAGGTGAGGTAGACGGGGAAGTTCCACGGCGCCACCACGAGCACGATGCCGAGGGGCTCTCGCGACACCGAGGCCCGACCGGGCCACTGGACGAGCGGTACGCGGACGCGCGTCGGCCGCATCCAGCCTGCGAGGTGGTGGCGCACGTGATCGATCTCGGCGACGACCAGTCCGAGCTCGGTTACGAGCGACTCCGGCGCCGGCTTGCCGAGGTCGAACGCCAGCGCGTCGAAGATCTCCTGCTCGCGATCGAGCAGCGCCGAGCGCAGGTCCGCCAGGCGCTCGAGACGCCACTCGAGCGGGCGCGTCACCCCGGAACCGGACGTTGCGCGCAGCCGTGCGACGGTCTCGCCCACGCCCGTTCCCGCCACGGTCAATCGATCCCCACCGGCGGCACGCTAGCGGGTGGGCAGCTCCTGCCGAATGACAGGCTGACCTGGGCCCTAACAAAGTCATCGCATTGTGCGAGTTAATCCCCAACACGCCATGGGCATGCTCTTGTCCAGAGGCCGAGCCATCGGCTCCGAGGAGGAACCCATGACCGCACTCGTGGACGTGTTGTGGATGTCGCTCGTGACAATCGTCGCCGGCCTTGTCGTGCTCGCCGCCTTCGCGAGCATCAGGACCAGCAGACGAACCGTGCGGCACGCGCACCTGCGATCTCTCCTCGGGACGCCGGCCGAGGCTGACGAGGAGTCCGGCTCGCGTCGCAGCGAGACGTCGGTGGGCGCGCCGGCCTGAGTCGACGCGGCCGCTGACGATCCTGCCAGCGGATCGGCCGTGCCCGCAGTCCCCTAACCTCTACGCCGTTGCGTTCCAGGGGTGGGGGCCATGCGAGAAGAGGGTGAGCGTCCGGGCGACGGCGGCGGCGGGTCGTTTCCGCGCGACCTCGCCGGACCGGGGCTCGGCCGCCTACTTGGCCTCGTGCGCCGCCTCGGCGCCGGCGGCGAGCTCCGCCAACTGCTGCAGGAGCTCGCCGTCGCCGTCGGAGACATCCTCGAGTTCGACGCGGTCGCCGTCCACCTCGTCGGAGTAGACGGCGATCTGCGCGTCGTTGCTGTCGGCGGCTCGCCGGATGTCGAGGCGATCAGGGACAGCGTCACAGAGCGAAGGGTCGTCGACGACCTCGTCGAGCGCGCCGGGCGATGGGGAACGCTGTGCTTTGTCGACCATCGTCGTGCAGGTGGTGCGCCCAGCTCCACGCCAGCCGGACCGGCGGGCTCCCCGCTCACGGGCGGTGGGACGTGGCACTCCGGCTATGTGCTGCTCGCCCCGATGCACTCGAGCGGCGGTTCCCTGCTCGGACTGGTCTCGGTGGACCGGCCCCGGACCGGGCGCGTCCCGAGCACGACCCAGCTCGTCCTGCTCGAGCTGTTGGCCGCCGAGGGCGCCAACGCCATCGAGGACGAGCTTCGCCGGAAGGAGCTCGCGGCGCACCAGGGCGTCTACCAGTCGGTCTTTCACGTCTCTCCGATCGGGATCGCGGTCCTCGACACTGGCCTTAACGTCCTGGAGGCCAACCGGGCGTACGGCCTTCTGCTCGGGCGCCCGGCTTCGGCGCTCGCCGGAGTGCGGCTGACGCGCCTGCTCGACGAGGCGGACGGCGCGAACGTGGTCGAGCACTGCCGACGCCTGTTCCAAGGCGTGTCCGCGCCCACCTCGCTCGAGCACGGCTACCTGCGACCCGGCGCCGAGCAACGATGGGCACGGTCGAGCTTCACCGTCGTTCGCAGCACCGACCCCGGCGACCGGGTCGTCGTGACGTCCGAGGACATCACCGCCGATCGCAGGGCCCGCTCGGAGCGGCAGGAGCTGGCCGGCAACGATACGCTCACGGGCCTGCCAAATCGGCGAGCCGCGCTGGAGCAGATCACCGCCGCATTGCACCGCCGCCGGCCCGGGCAGCAAACGGGTGTGCTGTACCTCGACCTGGACGGATTCAAGCTGATCAACGAGACCTACGGACACACGGTCGGCGACGACGTCTTGAAGAGCACGACGCAACGTCTCAGAGACGTGCTGCGCGGCGGCGAGCAGCTCTACCGCATGGGTGACGACGAGCTCGCCGTTCTGTGCGAGGACCTGCGGAGCCGCCGCGGAGCCGAGATTCTTGCCGAACGGCTCATCGCGTCCCTCGAGGCCGCTGTCTCCCTCCCGCCTATCACGGTGCCGGCATCGGTCAGCATCGGCATAGCCGTGGCGGGCGACGAGAGGCCACCGGTCACGAGCCTCGAGCTCGTCCGCGCCGCCGAGACGGCCCTTCGCGAGGCAAAGCGCCTCGGACCCCGGCGCTGGTACTGCGCGGTCCCGGCCGAGCGGCGAAAGACAGCGCCGAGATGAGCCGGCGAGGGTGGGTCCTCTTCGGCGCGCTCGGCATCATCTGGGGCGTGCCCTATCTGCTGATCAAGGTTGCGACGGGCGGCATCACGCCGGCGACGTTGGTCTTCGGCCGGACGGCGATCGGCGGCCTGCTGCTGCTCCCGTTCGCCCTTTACCGCGGCGAGCTGCGGCCGGTCCTCGCGAAGTGGCGTCCCGTGCTCGTCTATACGGTCGTCGAGCTGGCGGTGCCCTGGTTCCTGCTCGCTTCGGCCGAGAAGCGCCTGCCGAGCTCTCTCTCGGCGCTCGTCATCGCCGCGGTCCCGATCGTCGGCGCCGTGCTCGCGCGCACCACCGGGGCCCGCGAGCACCTCGGCCGCGTGCGGATCGCGGGCTTGCTCGTCGGTCTCGTCGGCGTCGTCGTCCTTGTCGGGCTCGACGTGCACGCCTCCGAGATCGGCTCGGTCGCCGAGCTGCTCGTCGTGGCCGTCGGGTATGCGGTCGGCCCATGGATCTTCCACAATCACCTGAGCGAGCTCCCGCCCATCGGTGTCGTCGTGAGCTCGCTGCTCGCGTGCGCGCTCGCCTATGTACCGGTCGTGATCCTCGAGCTGCCGTCGCACGTGCCGGCAGCGAAGGTACTTCTGTCCGTCGTCGGTCTCGGCGTGCTGTGCACCGCGGCGGCGTTTCTCGTCTTCTTCGCCCTCATCTCCGAGGCGGGCCCGGCGCGGGCGACCGTCATCACCTACGTCAACCCGGCGGTCGCTGTGCTGCTCGGGGTGACGATCCTCGGCGAGTCGTTCACCGCGGGCAGCGCGATCGGCTTCGTGCTCATCCTGGCGGGGTCCGTGCTCGCGACCCGATCGAGACCACCGAGCGAGATCCCGCTTCCCGAGCCGGTGGGCACCCACTAGCATTTTTCCCGGGAACCCGTCGCCGGTGCAAGGATGCATCGACATGCGCTTCGGTCTGTTCCTGCCGCCCTTCGGCGACTTTGCCGACCCGCTCCGCGTCGTTGAGCTCGCGGGCAGCGCCGAGGAGGCCGGATGGGACGGGCTGTTCCTCTGGGACCACCTGATCTCGAGGCCCGGGCTGCAGGTCGCCGATCCCTGGACAACGATGGCGGCGATCGCCACAGCCACGACGACACTGCGCTTCGGCGCTCTCGTCACGCCGCTCGCTCGCAGGCGCCCGTGGACCCTGGCACGCCAGATGGCGACGCTCGACCGGCTGTCGGGGGGGCGGCTGATCGCGGGTGTGGGCCTCGGCGACGACGGTTGGGGGGAGTTCAGCGCTTTCGGCGAAGAGCGCGCGCCGACAAAGCGCGGGAAGATCCTCGACGAGGCGCTCGAGGTGCTGAAGGGTCTGTTGTCGGGCCAGCCTTATGAGCACAGGGGGGAACACTTCTCGCTCGATGCACCGGCGTTCCTTCCCCGCCCGGTCCAAGAGCCACTGCCGATCTGGGCGGCGTGCCGCTGGCCGAACAGCGCGCCGCTCGCCCGCGCCGCCACCCTCCAAGGATGCTTCCCGATCTTCCAAGTCAGCGATCCCCCGCCTCCACCCGATCCCGGTGACATCGCCGCGCTACGTCGACGCCTCCAGGAGCTCGGGGCAGGATCGGACTACGACATCGTCGTCCGATGCGCGTTCTCGCTCGAGGAGCCTGCGACCGTGCGGACGATCGTGGCGAACCTCACGGAGGCAGGGGTGACCTGGATGCTCGAGGCTTTCGCCCCGGACGGACCACCGACTGCAGTCGTCGAGGAGATCGTTCGGAGCGGACCGCCTCGTACATGAGCTCGTCCCTGGCCGAAGCGGCCGCTGCCCTCGCCGACGAGCTCGACGCCAGCCTCCCCTCCTGGATACGAGGGACGATCGAGCAACGAGTCGAGGCGGCCTTCGGCGCGGTCACACCCGAGGCTTCGAAGGGCGCCCGCGACGCCGCGGAGCGCGTGCGCGCGGAGATCGTGCCGCGCATCCACGACCTCCTCGGGAGCGACATGGACGCCCATAGAACGACCCCGCAGGCGCTCGTCCGTCAGGCGGTGCCGTACGCGACCGCGGTGCTCCGGGGCCTCGGTGTGCCCGAGCTCCGGCGGGACGCGTTCGTGAGCGAGCGCTTCCCCGACGACGTCTACGACCTCACGCCGGCCAGCCTCGCCGCGCTCGGGGAGGAGACCGGGGAGCTCGCGATCATCTGGGGAGCGGCCAAAGCGCACGAGCACCGCCTCCGCCACAGCGGCCAGGCCGATGCGCGGTCTCCGGTGACTCCCGAACCTTCCCTTCGTCGAGCGGACATCGGCGAGGTCCAGGCGATCGCCGACGTGTGGCTGCGCTCTCGCGCCGCGTCCGTCCCGGCGATCCCGCTGCCGGTCCACGGCGACAGTGATATTCGTGCCTGGTTCTCCGACGTCGTGCTGGCGACTCGCGAGGTATGGGTCGCCGAGGCGTCCGGCGGTGAGATCGTCGGCGTGCTCGTGCTCGAGCACGGCTGGCTCGACCAGCTCTACCTCGACCCTGGCTGGACCAACCGGGGAATCGGCTCACGCCTTGTGGACATCGCCAAGGCGCGTCGTCCGGAAGGACTCGACCTCTGGACGTTCCAGGCCAACCACGGTGCTCGGCGGTTCTACGAGCGCCATGGCTTCACCGCCGTCGAGATCACCGAAGGCGACAACGAGGAAGGTGCTCCGGACGTCCGCTACCGGTGGCGCCGCTCGTGAGGGCGCTGCGCGCCGACAGCCGGCCCGTCATGCGACGAGCTCGACCGTCGGCGAGAGCTCGTCGAACCGGGCGACGTGCCAGAGGCGCCGCAGTGCCTCGTGCGCCCCAAGCAGACGCACGCTCACGTTTGCGGCACGCGTCACCCGGGCGATCGTGCGCATCCCGGCAACGTCGATGAACCCGAGCCCGGCAACGTCGATCACGCACGGCATCTGAGTCGTCGCCGCGATCGCGGCGCCGAACACCGGGAGCACTGCGAGGTCGATCTCACCCGATAGTCGCCAGCTCCCTCGGTCTCCTGCAATGAGGAAGAACGGCGGACGCTCTTCCTGTCCCCAACGGCGGGGATGCACGCACAGGGCTCCAAGGATGGCGTTGTTGTCGAACGACCACCGGCGGTAAGCGCAGATCACCGTGGCGTCGAGCTCCGCGACGACGCGATCGAGGAGCACTTCGAACCCGACGATCGCGTCGGTCCCGGGCCTCGCCGGCAGCAGCCAGTCCATGTCAGCCACGACGAGAAGGCCCTCGTGTCCCTCGATCCTGGCGAGCGCCGACTGCTCACGGAACATCGCGAGCATCGCGTCCGGATCGATGGGGCCCCTGTCGAGGAACGCCACGTACGGGTCCACCGCGATCGCCGCGCCGGGACCGAGCTCCGAGAGGGCGATGCTCGATTCGGGTCCGAACAGGATGGTCTTGCGGCCCAGCTCTCGACCCACTGCGAGCAGGACGGCCGCGAGATCGCCGAAGGCCGCTTCGTCGCCCACGACCCAGCAAACGTGGCCGCCCTTGACAAGGCCACCGAGCTCGGCGATGGCTCCCGTCATTAGCCCGGCGTCATCCCTTCACCGGCGAGCACCGCCCATACGATCTTTCCGTGGGCCCGGATATCGACACCCCACCCGCTCGCAAGCTCCGCGACCAGGAACAGACCGCGCCCGGAGAGGGCCATCAGCAGGTCGTTGCCGACCGACGGCACGACCGGGCTGGCGTCGCGCACCGAGATGCGCACCCCGGAACCGTCGGGACGGACGTCGACCGAGAAGTGAGAACCGGCATGCAGGACCGCGTTCGTCGCTAGCTCCGTCACCACGAGCGCGGCGTCGTCCACAAGCGTGCCCTCGTATCCCCAGGTGTGCAGCGCATCGACGACGAAGTGACGCGCAGCGCCCGGCGCGTCGAGTGCCGGCGCGAACTCGGCCACCTCGCCACGCTCCGGGTAGCCGCCATCGCCGTCTCTGTCGGGCGAGTGGATCACCGACGAGTGGAGGTGACAAACCTGCTGAAGGGCTTCGGAATGCTCCGAGGCCGATACAGAGGCGGTCGGGTAAGCGCAGAAAAGGGAGAAGGGCAGCTCAGCGAGGAGTTCGTTCCACAACGATTCCAGGTCGATCGCGGCCATGACGTCCCCTTTGCTCCACAGGAGAGCCACCATCTCGCCGTAGGCTCGGACCGGACGCCCGGCCTCGGCCGCGTCCCGCATGATTCCACCGACCACTTGTCGGAAGGCGCCACGGTCGATCCGTCCGTCTACTACGAAGCTCGCCAAAGTAGTAGCCGCGTCGAGCAACGTCAACCTCCCGCACCAGCCCTCCTGGGACAGGTCGATACCAGCAGCCGCAAGCTCTATCTGAAACTCGCGTCGGTGCGTTTCCGTGGCAATGACAACGGACGCTTCACCTGCCCGGATCGCGGCGACGAGGTAGCTATTGACGGCGTCGACGAGCTCCGACTCGTCCCCGTAGAAGTGGACGAAGTGGTGCCCGGCTCGGGCCGCTATGTCCGCTGTCTCGACCGCCACTGTTCACCTTCCGGAATGCGCGCGAGCCCTGCCGACGGGCCGCGTCACATGAAATGTATTGCTTTTCCCCACATTCTCAAAACATCTACACCGGCCCGGGCCGCCCTAAGGCAACAAATCCCAGGTCAGCGCCGTGTCGGCTAGGACCGACGAGCACCCCGGAGCCGCTCGAGGATGAGCTCGGTGACGTCAGGCTCCGGCAGTGACCCGTCGATGTCGAGGAGGATTCCACGAGCGCGATAGAAGTCCTTTAGCGGGCTGGTCAGCTCGGCATCGAGCTCCAGGCGACGGCGGACCGTCTCGGAGGTGTCGTCCGGCCGGTCTTGGGATCGCCCGCGCTCGGTCAGCCGTCGGACGAGCTCGGGACGCGCCACCTCGAGCCACACGACCGCATCCAAGGCCAAGCCCGTGCTTCTCTCCCATCGTTCGAGCGCCTCTGCTTGGGCCTGCGTCCGCGGGAACCCGTCCAGCACGAAGCCCGATCGACCCATCTCGCCGAGTCGAGCCAGCACGATCTCGACGATGAGGTCGTCAGCCAAGAGCTCGCCTTTCGCGAGCAGAGGCGCCACGCGCCGTCCCAGGGGTGTTCCCTCCGCGACTTCTCGGCGGAGCAGATTGCCGGTGGAGACGTGGGGCACCGCCAGCAGTCGTGCCAGATTCTCGGCCTGGGTGCTCTTGCCGGCCCCTGGCGGTCCGAGCACCACAATCCGAAGCAATTCTCCTCGGCTCTCGTCGACTGTCATGCCGACACGTTAAGCCGACGCCGACCCGTAGTCGTCCAGGTGACACCGCGACCACGACGCGCACTCGGCGCGAAAAGCACTCAGCGTCACCAACCATGCACCCTCAGTGCACAGAGGATGCAAGATCGCCTATTGAAGTTGCCCTTTCCGGGTCTACACTCAGCCAGTACCAAGGCTGCCGAGAGGGTCGTCCACGTTTTGATGTCCGACGCGGCAAGGGCTTCATTTGAGATTTTCGCCGGCTGCAATCGACGCAGCTGTCCTCGCAAAATAGCCGGCCGAGTCCACGATCGGGGCGGCATGCTCTCACGTCCACGTGATCAACGGCGACGTGATCACAAGCTGGCCGATGTGAACCTATGAAGCGGATCCTGGCGGTCGGCGCCCTCCTACTGGTCTTCCTGGGCACCGGGCTCGCCGCGGGCGCCAAGCCATCGTCACGCCCACATATCGACATCACGGCACCCGTGGTAGCGGCTCCGGGGCTCCCGATCTACATCACGGGTCGCGGTCTCACCAACCCCAAGGCTGTGCTGTTCACCAAAGGCAAATATGCGCAGTGGTACGTAGATGGAATCAGCTCGGTGTCGTCGGACCGGCTTCGCTTCATGGTGCCTCCCCCGCCGTATCTGTCGTCGGTAGGTCACTACCGACTGACGGTCAAGACGTCCGGTGGACTGTCCAACCTAATCGCGCTGACGGTCGTCGCCGACTCCTCGCTCCGTCTCAGGGAGCCTTGCGCGCCGGAATGGAACGGATACCGGATCTACGGGCACGGTCGGCAGCCCCTCGTATGCGTGCCACACGCCAAGAGCTACCGGTGGGCCAAAGTGCCCAGAGCGACGCATCCGGTCACAATCACGACGCTGCCCGGCGCGACACCGACGGCGAGCCCCACCGCGACGACCGGGGCGCCGACGACCACGACTCAGCCGCCGACCACAACCACCTCTACGACCGAAGCTCCGACTACCACCACGACGAGCACGACGACGACCGAGCCACCGACGACAACGACCACGTCGACCGAGCCACCGACAACGACCACGACGACTACTACTGAGCCGCCTACCACGACGACAACGTCGACCACGACTACGTCGACCGAGCCACCGACCACGACCACGACCACGTCAACCGAGCCACCGACGACAACGACCACGTCGACCGAGCCACCGACCACGACCACGACCACGACCGTTCCCACGATCCTGCGGGTGAGGCTGCCAGTGACACTGTCAGCTACCGCGTCCACCTAAGAGACGCCGTCGCGGATGGGCGCGACATATCGGGCTGAGTAGCAGCTAGTTCGCGCTGCAGCGGCCGTCCGACGCGCTCGGGTCCGTCGAATAAGGATCCCCGCCGCAAAGATCTCGCTGGCACCCGCCGAAAGGGTCGACGCCGCTAACTGCCCTTCACTGACCGCAGCAGGAGTGGGGATTCACATCGGAGGGGGGATCGCTCCCGTTCTCCCACTGGCGGCTCAGTCCATGGAACGGACTTCACGATTTGACACGATGAGATCATGAGGTTCATTGCCACTCCCCAGTGCAATTCCGATGCGATTCGATTTCGACAGCCAGGGATCGACAGTCGCTCGATTCAGTTCGTGTTCGGCCAAGGAATGAATCGATCGACACTTGGCGCAGTTCCGAACTCGTGCGATGGAGGCGACTTCAGTGGCCGCGAGAGCTTCGAAAACATGACCCTCGAATTTCGGGCGGACGAGGAAACGGCGGCTGCCGTTCCTCCTGCTTCTGGGTTCGCAATTTGGTATGGACGCATTGTGGGCGACGGAGCCGTACAAGCGATTTCAAAGGACTAACCGAGGTCGCAGCAGCAACACCCGACTCGCGTCTTGATCCGTGGCATTCCACTGCGACTTGTGGGCTCCCTGTAACTCGGCACCCGTCCAACTGCATCGGATTTCCATGGGGTCCTGGCTTGAGACCACTGCTCCTGTACTTGCGCTGGCCTCGACCTTTGTCGCCGTCGAACTCGATCTCCAACCAGTTGGTGGTCGAGCACAGTGTGTATGTGCGTGCGCTGTCAGGGGCCACAAGGGGAAGGTGGGGCAACCTCGTGACTTCGGGATGATCGACGATGGAATGCAAGATGCCAACGAGATCGCGGACCGTTTCAACTTCACTGCAATCAATCCGTTACGATCACAGAATCGACAAGGGGGAGCAATGGCGGTAGTGCCAGCGATCCAAACGAGTGGCGCGCGGCGGCGCGTCGACCCGAGCGTTCCCATAGCGCTCGTTGCATTCTCGACCGTGCTGTTCCCGTGGTCACTCTCCGGTCAGACCCGGCGCACAGGCTTCGGCCTTGCGCACGCGACCGAGAGCGCCGGCCTGATCCCGGCGATGTGGGCACGGCTCGCGCTCGATGCCGTCTACTGCCTCCCGGCGCTCGGCGGGCTCGCGTGCGTCGCGGTGCTACTCGGCCGCGCCGCTCCGTCTCGGGCGTTTGCCGGACTCGTCGGCGCGATCGTCTCCACGGCATCAATCGCCGTGTTGCTCGAACTCGGCTCCGGCCTGGAGGCGGGACCGTTCGTCGGTGCCGTTCTCGGTGTTGCCACCTTTGCCGTCGCCGTGATCCGGCCGAGGCGCGTCGAACACCTGCATGGTTGACGAAGGGATGGACTCGGTGCAAGCCACCGGAGCGTCGGGCGTTGTGACGAAGCGGCGCGTGGCTGGCCGGCTTCCGATCGCACTCGGGTTGGTGGTCGCGCTCGCAGGCGGTGCGCTGGGCACGACGTGGGCCTTCGCCGGCAACTCGGCGGGCAGCTCCACGCCTGCTGAAGCGGTCACCGCCCTCCTCGGAGCCGTGCAGAACAGCGACGGGATCGGTGTGCTCGACGCGCTCGACCCCGGCGAGCGCCAGGCAATCGAGCCGGGCCTCACGAGCCTCGTCAGCAATCTCAAGCGACTAAACGTCCTGTCGAGCGGCGCGGCGCTCACCCGCGTGACCGGGATCTCGGTGCGGTTCGAGAACATCGCGACTACAACACGAATGCTGAACGCCAGTCTCGCCACCGTCGCGATCACCGGCGGAACCGTCGTGTCGAGCACCGACGCCGCCAAGCTCCCCCTCGGAAGCTTCGTGACGAACCTCGCCGACAGCGCGATTAGGGCAGCGAAACCGACAACGACCTCCGCGCCGGCCTCTACCGGCAAATCGGCGATCGCCACGGTCAAGGTGGACGGGACGTGGTACGTGAGCCTCGGCTACACGATCGCGGTCGACGCGACCGGCGGCGCGGCAGCAGCTCCCCCACCGGCCGGGTTGCAAGCCACAGGAGCGTCGTCGCCCGATGCGGCGGTGAGGACGCTCCTTGACGATCTCAGCACGCTCGACCTCTCCGGCATCGTCGCGGACCTGAGCCCGGACGAGATGTCCGCGCTCCAGCAGTACGCGCCGCGCTTCCTGCCGAGCGGGCAAGCGACGATCGACGTCGTCGCGAAGCAGGTAACCATCACTCCGCAATTCGCTTTATCGAGCAGCTCGCTCGGCAACGACGCGCTCGTAAAGGTCACGAGCTTTGCCGTCACCGTTACGCACGGTCCGGCGACGTACCGCTACGCGAACGGGTGTATCACCATTACCGGCGCGTCGAATGTGGCAACCGGGCCGATCTGCAGCACGAGCGCTGCGTCACTCGCTAGCCTGCCGGCGGCGCTACGCGCGCTCGTCGACCGGCTGCGGGCCGCGAAGATCGCAACCGGATTCATCACCGTCGAGGTCGGCGGTCGTTGGTTCGTTAGCCCGACTCGCACGCTGTTCCAAGAGCTCGACGCGACTCTCGCGGCGCTGCGGCCGCAGGACCTCCTCGATCTGGCGGCCTATGCACGCGCCTTCGAGGCCAAGCTCGGCTCGCTCGCGCTCCCTACGACTATCGCCCGCCAGGTACCGCTGACGGCAGGCTCCAGCTAGCGCCAAGGCCGAGCGCTCGAGCAGGTCCGCGCGCCGGCGGGGCGACGGTGATCCCCACAATCGTGGGGCGAGGCTCGCCGGAAGGAAGTGCTTGAGCACCGCGCATTCGTCGGGCACGCCTGTTCAGTGCTTGCGCAGCCTCGCGCCGCTTTGACACCCGCCGGTCGGCGGCGCAGATCGTCGGGACGCGAGGCCCATCCTCGCCCAGCCGGTCGATGAGGCGGGACGCGCTCTGGCTGAAGTGGACGCGAGCGCGGCGTCGCCGATACGGCGCGGCTCGCTCGTGACGCGACGAACCCCAGGCCCGCCATATGGCTGACCTGGGGCTCTGCGGGTGGGCCGTACAGGACTTGAACCTGTGACCCCTTGCGTGTCATGCAAGTGCGCTACCGGACTGCGCCAACGGCCCGCGGTCCCACGACGCTACCACCGGCGTGGAGACAGGGCGCACGACACGCAGATCCGCGTGACCTCCCCGCTGGCCCTGTCGGTAGGATCACGCCGTGCAAACGCTCCCCCGGCCAGGGCTATCTGTGCCGCTGGACTCGGAAAACGAGGGCAGGCCGCCTCCCGGTTACTTCGGCCGTCTTCGCAGCTCGGCAAGAAGTGACCCGGCGCGCGTCGCCGGAGCGATCGTCACGTTCCTGATCGTCGCGGGCGTGACGGTGTTCGTGTTCGTCCAGCTCCAGCCGCAACTGCTGTTCGGTCCCAACATGGACGTGGGCGGCGACACGGCAGGCCACGTCGTGGCCGTCCACTACCTGATCCACGACCTGCTTCCGCATTTCCAGATCACCGGTTGGGACCCCCAATGGTTCGGCGGGTTCCCGCTCTACGTCTTCTACTTCCCGCTTCCCGCGCTCATCGTCGCCGCGCTCAATCTCGTGTTCCCCTACGCCATCGCGTTCAAGCTCGTGACGGCCCTGGGCACGGTGCTCATGCCCGTCGCGGCGTACACATTCGGGCGCCTCGCCGGGTACCGCCGCCCGATCCCGGCGCTCATGTCCGCTGCGATGCTCGCCTTCCTGTTCAACTTCGCGAGCGCCGCGAACTCGAACGTCTACGTCTCCTGGAACATCGACGGCGGGACGATCGCGTCGACGATGGCGGGCGAGTTCTCGTTCACCCTTGCGATGACGTTCGCGCTCTTCTTCCTGGGCGTGTTCGCGTACGCGCTCCGGACCGGCCGGCTGCGCTGGCTGGCCGCCGCTCTCTTCCTCGTGACGCTGCTCTGCCACGTGGTGCCGGCGTTATTCGCGGCGGGGGGAGCCGTCGTCCTCACCATCGTCTGTGGCACGCGGCGCTCCTGGCGGTCGGTCCTCATCCCGGTCGGGGTCGCGGGGGGGCTGCTCTCTGCCTTCTGGCTGCTCCCCTTCGGGGCGTACCTCCACTACTCGTCCTCGATGGGCTATGGCCGGGTCGGGAGCGCCTATCAGAACCTCATACCGCAAAATGGCGAACAGGCGGTGCAGTGGCTCGCCTTAGTCGGGTTCCTGATCGCGATGCTCATGCGCGACCGAATCGCGGTTTCGCTCGCCACCATGGCGGTATGCAGCGGCATCGGGTTCCTCGTCCTGCCCTCCGGGCTCGTCTACAACGGCCGCTGGCTTCCCTTCTGGTTCCTTACTACGACACTGCTCGCGGGCTATGCCGTCGCGGAGATCGGTCGGATCGTCGCAAGGTTCGCCCATGCCAGCAGGTGGCACCCGACCATGACCGGCCTGGTCGGCGGCGGAGCAGCCGTCGCGTTGATCGCCGGCTGGCTCGGCGTGCTCCCCTTCTACAGCACTCCGGCGAGCGAGCGGAACCCGGTCGCCGGATGGGTGTCCTGGAACTACAGCGGCTACCAGGCCAAGCCCGGCTGGCAGGAGTTCTCCAACCTCGTCTCGATGACCGAGGGCGTGGCGAAGCGCTACGGCTGCGGGACGCTCGACTACGAGTACTCCCCGAACATGACGAACGACTACGGCTCGACGCTCGTCCCGATGTCGTTCCCGCTCTGGACCAACGGCTGCATCGACACCACGGAGGGCCTCTACTACGAGTCCTCCACGACGACGCCCTTCCACTTCCTCGACCAGGCCGAGCTCTCGATCGCGCCCTCGAACCCGGTCGTCGGCATCCCCTACCAGGGACTCAACGTCGCCGACGGCGTCCGCCACCTCCAGCTCATGGGAGTGAAGTACTTCCTCGCGAACTCCCCCACGGTCGAGCACGCCGCGGACGCCGACCCCTCGCTCCAGAAGGTCGGAACGGCACCGGCGAGCGCGCTCGTCATCGACGGGTTGGCATCCGGCGCAGCAGCGCCCGTCGGCGCGGCGTGGGACCTCTACGTGATCAAGGACTCGCCGAGCATCACGCCGCTCGCGTACGAGCCGGTCGTCGAGTCGGGCATGTCGAAGCAGCGCTTTCTCAGCTTCTCGATCTCCTGGTATCAGAGCGAGGAGTACTGGCCGGTCCCGATCGCCCGGTCGGGCCCGGCCAGCTGGCCGCACAAGAGCGCGGGCACCTTCGTCTCTCCGAGCCAGGCGACACCGGCTCCGGCCAACAAGGTCTCCGGCATCGACATGTCCGGCGAGTCGATCTCGTTCGACGTGAGCCGAATCGGCGCACCCGTGCTCGTGCGGGTCCCCTACTTCCCCAACTGGCAGGCAGCAGGAGCGACGGGACCGTACGAGGTGACGCCCAATCTCATGGTCGTCGTACCGACATCGCACCACGTCATCCTCCATTACGGCACGACCGCTATCGACTGGCTCGGCAAGGGCGCCTCCGTCGCGGGGATCGCCGGTCTCGCCTTGCTCGTGCGACCAGTGGGCCCGACTGGGGTGGGTGCCACGGCGAGCGCGGATGACGAACCCGCCGCGCGTGGACCGGGCGAGGCTCAGGACGAGGGCGGGGCTTTCGGGGACATGGAGACCAAGCCCGAAGACGGGGAGGGCGAAGGCGGGACCGCCGACCCGGACGGCGACCACCGGGACGACGACGGGTCGCCCGTCGAGGGAGAGCGACCGGCGTGACGGAAACGGCCCCGCAGCTGTCGATCGTGCTGCCGGCCCACAACGAGATCGCACTGCTCGGCTCGACGGTGACCAACCTGACGACCGGTCTGGACGAGCGCGGCCTCAGCTACGAGATCATCGTCGTCGAGAACGGATCGGGCGACGGGACGCTGCGACTCGCCCGGCTCCTGTCGGCGCAGCTGGCTGAGCTACGCGTCATCACCCTGCCGGTCGGCGACTACGGCGCCGCGCTGGCAGCAGGATTCGCCGCGGCCCGGGGCACCTACGTCGTCAACTTCGATGTCGACTACTACGACCTGACGTTCCTCGACGCCGCGCTCGCCGCGCTGGAGTCAAAGCGCGCCGCGATCGTCGTGGCGAGCAAGCGTGCCCCGGGCGCGAGCGATCGGCGACCCCTCATTCGGCGGCTCCTTACGCTCGGCTTCGCCACTGCGAGCCGCCTCACCGTCGGGCTCGAGGCGAGCGATGCGCACGGGATGAAAGCAATGGAACGCGATCTCGTCGCCCCGGTGGTCGAACGGTGCGTCATGCACGGCAGCCTCTTCGACGTCGAGATGGTCGTCCGGGCCGGCAGCGCCGGCCTTCAGGTCGACGAGCTTCCCGCGGTCGTGGTCGAGCGGCGCTCACCACGCACCCCTGTATGGAGCAGGAGCGTCGAGTCGTTGATAGGCCTCGTACGGCTGGGTCTCGTCCTCAGGAGAGAGGAGCGAACTGCTCTGCCAGCTGGCGAGCGCCGGAGGTTGCTCCCCGGCTCGAGGTGGAGAGCCCTTTCGCGGCGAGGAGCTGGACGATCCGGTGGAGGTCCGCGCGTGCAGTGACCAGCCGCGTCGAGGCCGACGCCAGGCTCGACTGCGCCGCTGCGAGCACGGCGATCGAGCCTGGGTAGCTGGAAGGACGGAGCGCAAGCACCGCCACCGTCGTGCTCTGATCGGTCGACGCGACGTCGGCGAGCTGGGTGGTCAGGTCCCGGTAGGCAGCTTGTGCTCGGGTCACCGATCTACCGGGCTGCTCGTCCGCCGTGATGGCGGCCTCGATGGCCGGCTCGAGCGCGGTGAGGCTGCTGACGGCAGCCATCTGGTCGGACGCGTCGAACGCGGCTTGCACCGCGGGAGCGACCACGGCGAAGACTCGGAAGTTGACGATCATCGCGGTCGCGGTGCTCTGCATGACCCGGAGCGAAGTAGCGCTTGCGGCACTGGACACCAGCTGGGCGATTCCCGTCACGTCGCTCGCGACGAGGGTCGTCAAGGCCGTCCGCTCCGTGCTCGACAGGGTCCGCTCTCCCGCGATCTGGCTGGTCAGCAGGCCAAGGCGAGTCGTCCGCGCGGCGAGTGCCTTCGCGACCCACTGCTCGGCGGCCGCGACCGGCGTCGTGGCCGGGAAGGTCGGCGGTACGGCGTCGGCCGACGGACTGGCAAGCACACCCACGCCGGACCCTGGCGGGTTCGTCCTCCCGGCGCCGGCGACCGCTGCCGGCGGGACAACGGCCATCAGCACGATCGTGCCCGCCATGAACGTGGCCAGCACACCACCTCGCACCGACGCTCGCTTCACTGCAGCCCTCATCGGGACGTCCGCTCCTCCAGCCGAATACCGCACCTCGCTCGCAGCCCGGCAAACTAGTCGAGCGCGATCTGCGACCGCGCGCACAGCCGAACTGCGCTGCGTGGACCGCTGTTTCTCTATTTTGGCCCGGCAGTATGCGGAGCTGCCTCGGGATTTGTGAGCGATGTGTGAGCCACATTGTTAGAGGAGCGTGCGGGCCGAGATCCGACCTGCCGCCAACTCCGCTGTCAGCAACAGTATCCTCACCCGGCGTGAGCGCCCGACTGCCGCCGCCCATCGCTCGACCGAGGCGCTCCGCCCTGCGGCGGTCGCGCATGCCGCGCTGGCCGAGCCGCGGTGCGACGCGCGGTGGGCAGCGCCGTTGGCCGCGCCGGCTTCTCATCGGCGCCATCTCCCTCGTCGTGATCGTGATCTTGCTCGCCGTCGGCGTGTGGGTCTATGCGCGCTTCCGCTTCGGTCAGATCCACAAGAGCCGCGTCGCCGGCCTCACGCCCATCGCGAGCGGCAAGCCGTTCGACATCCTGCTCGTCGGCTCGGACTCGCGCGCCTTCGTGGACAACGCTTCCCAGGCCTCGGCCTTCGGAGCGAAGTCCGCTACGACCGGGCAACGCAGCGACGTCATCATCGTGGCAAGGATCGACCCGGTCACCCGACAAGTGCGGCTCCTGTCCATCCCACGAGACACCTGGGTGAACATCCCCGGCAACGTCACGAACATCTCCGGACCCAACAGGATCAACGCGGCGTTCAACAACGGGCCGAGCCTGCTCGTCCAGACGATCAACGACACCTTCCACATCCCCGTCACCTACTACGCCGAGGTCAACTTCCCCGGCTTCTCCGGCATGGTGAACGCGCTCGGCAAGATCTACCTGGACTTCCGCTACCCCGTGAAGGACGCCTACTCCGGTCTCGACATCACCCAGACCGGTTGCCAGGCGGTAAACGGGACCCAGGCGCTCGCCCTCGTGCGCAGCCGGCACCTCTACTACTACACGAACGGCGCGTGGAACTACGACGGGAGCTCGGACTTCAGCCGCATCCAGCGCCAGGACGCCTTCTTCCGCGCCATCGTGTTCCGCCTGCGGGGCGCGGTCACCGATCCACTCACGCTCAACAGCTTCCTCGGCGCGTCGACGAAGAACGTGACGATCGACCAGACGCTCAGCGAGGGCGAGCTCGTAAGCCTGGCGAGGATCTTCCGCAGCTTCACCTCCGCCGAGCTCATCACCGAGACCATGCCGACGGCCCCCGTGGTGATCTCGGGCCAGGACGTGCTCGAGCCGGCCGTCGGACCGGACGAGACGATGATCTCCAACTTCCTCGCATTCGGCACGACCACTGCCAAGACGACGGCCGCTCTCCGGTCCACCGGAGCTCCCGCAAGCGGGGGGACCGTTCTTGGGGCCCAAGGGCTTGTCGCCATGCTCACCTCCGCCGTGCTCGACTCGAGCGCGCTCGCGCCCGTCACGACGGTGCCCGGCTCACCGGCGGTCGTCCCCGGAAACGTGGACTACAACACCCAGCTGGAGCCGTGGAACCCGGTGCCCTGCACCCCCTGAGGCGTCGGCACACCCCGCGCGTACACTCCTGCCGGTGAACCTTGCGGCATCGGCGCCGCCCCCGGAGCGCTGCCCCACACTCGTCTCGCGACTGACCTCGGGACCGAACCTCGACCTGGGCTATGCGGTGATAGACGTCGAGACGACAGGCCTCGACGCTCAGGTGCACCGCATCGTCGAGTGCGCCATCGTCGAGCTCGACCCGTCGGGGGACATCGTCGACGAGTGGGTGTCGCTCGTGGCGATCCCAGAGGCGGAGGAGCTCGGCGCGAGCTTCGTCCACGGCATCACGAGATCGATGCTCGCCGGGGCGCCGGCCTTTGCAGAGCTGGTGCCCGAGCTGGTAGCGCGCCTTTCCGGGCGCGTCGTCGTCGGTCACGTCCTGGAGTTCGACGCGAGCCACCTCGCGGCGGAGTTCCGACGGGCGGGAGTCGAGCTGCCCGACCTCGTCGCAGCGGGGCTCTGCACACGCGACCTCGCCCGGATCCACCTGCCATCGGAAAGGCGGTCGCTCGAGGTCTGCTGTGCTCTCGCCGGCGTGCAGCTCACCGGCCCGCATACTGCGCTCGGCGACGCGCGCGCGGCGGCAGGCCTGCTCAGGTGGTTCATCGATGCCGGCCACGGTTTCGGCTGGGCCGATCGCGCACTCGCGGCTCGGGGACTCGGCTGGCCCCGACCGGGCCCGGCGCGCGAGCGTTCGGGAGCGGCAGGCCTCGGCCGCCCGGATCGGCTAGCCGACCCAGTCCTCGACGAGCGAGCCGCCAGGGCCGGGGCGGAACACCGGGACCTCCCCGAGCGAGCACACGAGACCGACGTCGTCGCCGAGCGTGGTGCGCCACGCAACGGTCTCGGTGACGAGCGCGCCGACGGCGACGACGTCGCCGCCCGCCTGGCGTAACAGGCGCACCGCTGCCGCGGCCGAGGAGCCGGTCGATATGACGTCGTCGACGAAGGCCACACGTTTGCCCGCGACGTGGTGCAGGCGCGCCCGATCGAAACGGAGCTGCTGCACCGGGCCGGTCGTGATCGATTGCACCGGCTCGGTGAGCGCGTCCTCGAGGTGGATCTTCGGCGTCTTGTGGAGCACGACGTAGTCGTCGAGACCGAGCGCCCGGGTGACCTCGATCACGACGGGCAGGCCCATCGTCGCCGCGGTCGCGACGATGTCGACGCGCTTCGGCTGGATCATCGCGGCGAGCTCCCGCCCGGCCTGGGCGGTGAAGCTCAGGCCTAGGTCCACCGTGATGAGCAGCGCGATCGTAAGGTCCTGCCCGAGCGGAACGAGGGGAAGGTCGAGCTCCTGGGTACCGACACGCGCCCTGTAGGTCGGTCGCAGCTCGTCACGGCTCTGCGCGGCAGTGCTCATCTCTCGGCCTCCTCGGCCGCGGCACTCGACACCGCGACCAGCTTGTCTAGCGTGGCCGCGGCGGCCCCGGAGTCGAGCGCCGTGCACGCGAGATCCAGCCCTGCTGCGAGGTCGTCCGCGAGCCCCGCAACCACGAGCGCGGCTGCGGCGTTGAGCGCGACGAGATCCCGTTGGGGCCCGTCGGCGCCGGAGAGGATCTCACGAGCCCGGTCGGCGTTCTCGCGCGGATCGCCTCCGCGAAGCGAGTCCGGGTTGGCCGGAGAGAGCCCGAGCCGGGCCGGGTCCACGACGTAGGTACGGGTGTCGGTCTCGCCGCTCGCGTCGGCGACGATCTCGATGACCGTCGACGGGGCGACCGTGGACAGCTCGTCCAGCCCGTCGTGGCCGAAGAAGACCATCGCTCGCACCGCCCCGTTCGCCCGAAGGACGCCGACCATCTTCTCCGCCATCGTCGGATCGCCCACTCCGAGCGTCTGCCTGCTGACCCGGCCGGGGTTCACGAGAGGCCCGAGAAAGTTGAAGACGGTCGCGGTCCCGAGCTCTCGGCGCACCGTCGCCGCGTGGCGCATCGCTGGGTGGTAGCGCACGGCCAAGCAGAAGCCCATTCCAGCCTCCTCGACGCAGCGCTCCACCCCCGCGGGACCGAGGTCGATCACGACACCGAGCGCCTCGAGCACGTCTGCGGAGCCGGTCTTCGACGTCGCGGCCCGGCCACCGTGCTTGCACACCTTCGCGCCGGCACCGGCCGCGACGAGAGCAGCGAGGGTCGACACGTTGATGGTCCCGCTCCGGTCCCCGCCGGTTCCGCAGGTGTCGATCGCAGTGGCGCTGACCGTCACCGTCTCGCCATACGCGCGCATCGCCGCGACGAAGCCCGTGAGCTCCTCGACCGTCTCGCCCTTCGTGCGCAGCGCGGCGGCGAATGCCGCGGTCTGGGCGGGAGTCGCGCGCCCGGCGAGGATCTCCTCGAAGGCCGCCGCAGCGTCCGCCACGGCCAGGTCCTCCCGCCGAAACAGCCGACCGAGGACGCCTGGCCAGTAGCCCAGCTCGCCAAAGTGAGGCCCGGCCGGCAGACCGTCGGCACCGCGCGGCCCATCAAGACCTGCGGCGACGGGCACCTTGGGCGAAGAAGGTGTCGCGGAAACTTCGATCAGGCGCTCTTGCGACGCTGGCGCAACGCCCGCCGCCGCTCGCGCTCGGTGAGGCCACCCCAGACCCCGTCCCGCTCGCGATGAGCTAGCGCGTGCTCGAGGCAGACCTGCTGCACAGGGCAGGCGACACAGATCGCCTTCGCCTCCTCGGCCTCCTCGTCGGAAGCCGGGTAGAAGATGTCGGGGTCGAGGCCCCGGCAGGCTGCTCTCTTTCGCCAGGTGGCGTTCATCGGACGATCACTTTCTCGCGCTGCGTTCTCAAAATCACATTTACGACCGCTCTGCCCAGCCGCTATAGGGCGAGAACATTACGATCCTCGACCTGTAACAGCCACGCTCGCGGCGCGGACTAGGCTGTCGCCTGCGGACGAACGCTCTATCGGCCGGCGAAGCCCACTCCACCGAGCCCCTAGTTACGGGCTCCACGGAGTTGGAGCATCTATTTTGGCGCCTGGAGCCCGTGCTGTCCAGCACCGCCTGCTGGCGCGCCCTCGTAGACCAGGCTGCGAATGGCTCCACGCCCTGGTCGGCGCCCTAAACGCCCCTTTGGCGTCACCGGGCGGATTGCGACCAATCCGCGGTGAGCGACGCCTTCGTGGCGCCCGACAGCTCCGTCGCGTGCTCGTAGCTCGGATGGTCGACGGCGAGGACGGCCTGATCGGTGGTGAACCGCTCCGCTAGTGCCGGGGAGAGCTCGATCCTCACGTAGTGGACCGATGCGGTCACCGCCTCCCGCGTCAGCAGGGAGGCGTGCGCCGGGTCGACGACGGAGCGGACCTCCATGAGCGTCGCCCCCGAACCGATGCGCAGCACGACGGAAGTCTCGATCCCGACGAGCTTGGGCAGCCACTCCCGTAGCTCGGGCTCGCTCGTCAGCTCGACGAACAGGGTCATCGAGAGCTCACCCCGTCCGGGAATGAGCGGGTTGTAGGTGTCGAGCTCCTCCTGGATCTGCTCGTCCGCGAGCATCCGCTCGGCGCGCGCCATCTCCTGGACCTGGAAACGGATCGTCGTGCGGTTCTCGAAGACGACGCTGAGGATCGGGCCGAGCTGGAGGCGCCGCAGCTTCTTCAGTGCGATAACCTCTCGGCGGAAGTCCTCTCGCTCCCGCTCGTAGGCGCGCTGGTCGACGATGTCGGCAAGGGTGAGCCCGCTCATCTCTCTCCCTCCTCGGGGATTCCATAGGCTCGGGCGAGCAGCTGCAGGGGGTGAACCGGCCGCAGCCCCGTCTCCTGAAGGATCGCCATGTTGGCCAGGTGGCAGTCGCCGCACACAGCGTCGGCGCCTGCCGCGCCGATCTCTCGGGCGAGCGGCCTCGCGACCTTCCGGGCGAGCTCGTAGTTCTCCGCCCGGTAGCCCCACGTGCCGTCGATCCCCGAGCACCGCTCGACGAGGGTGACCTTCGTCCCCGTCAGCTGCATGAGGTCCCGCCCCTTGAAACCCACCATCTGCGCTCGCAGATGGCAGGCGAGGTGGTAGACGACCTTCTCGGGAACCTCCCCGGTGAAGCTCGTGTCGAGCCCGCCACCTTCGCGCCGGTGCTCCTTCACCAAGTACTCACTCGCGTCGAAGGTGTGCTCGGCGACGAGGTCGGCATCGACGCCCGGCGCGTAGATCGGGTAGTCCTGGCGGATTATGTACGCGCACGTCGGCTGGGCGACGACGATCTCCCGACCGGCGCGCACCTCCGAGGCCAGCGCGGTGACGTTCCTGCGTGCGGCGTGCTCGAAGCGTGCGACGTCGCCGCCGTGCAGCCACGGCGCGCCGCAGCATCGCGTGCCTTCAGGCAGCGAGCAGGCGATGCCGTTCCGCTCGTAGACCCGCACGAGGTCCTTGGCGATTCCGGGCTCCATGTACTCGACGAAACACGTCGGGAAGACGCTCACCTCCGCCTTCGGGGCCTCGATGCCGAGCGAACGACGCTTCTTGAACCAGGTGGTGAAGCGCTCGCGGGCATAGGGCGGTAGCACCCGCTCGGACGCGATGCCGACGGTGGCCTCCATGACCTTGCGTGGGAAGGAGCCCGTCTTCGAGATGATCGCGTTCACGACTGGCGCCGCGGCGGAAGACACCTTGCCGAGGAGGTCTGTCCGAGCGAGGAACTGGTCCGCAGCCCGCTCGACGAGGGGGCGTCCTCCTTTCGAGTGGGTCACCGCGTTGGCTCGCATCATGAGCCGGGGGAAGTCGAGCTCCCACTCGTGCGGCGGCACGTAAGGGCACTTGATGTAGCAGAGCTTGCACTGGTAGCACTCGTCGACGACCTTGTCCTGCTCCGCGACGGTCATCGCTGCAACGTCGCCGTCGTGACCGTCAATCGCGTCGAACAGGGTCGGGAACGACGGGCAGAGGTTGAAGCAGAGCCGGCAGCCGTGGCAGAGGTCGTAGACGCGCTCGAGCTCCTGGCGCATGTCGCTCTCGTCGAGGTACTGCGGATGGTGCGGGTCGTACGTCGTCGTCACTGTGTTCGTCTCCCTGTACTCGTCTCCCTGCGCCCGGGAAGGTGGACCCGGAGCTCTCGACTGGGGCCGCGCCATGGCGCGTCACCGCGCGCTGTCGCGGAGGTGTACTGCGCGCTGGCGCACTCGAGTCCCGGGCCAGCACAGCTCCCGGGACTCGAGACGCAGATGATCGATCGCCGCTCCACGTGGGCTCGCGGGCGGCGCGAGGTCAGCCTCCTACGGAAGCGAGACCCTGCTGGAATCGGCCGGCGTGGCTCTTCTCGGCCCGTGCAAGCGTCTCCATCCACTCGGCGACCTCCTCGAAGCCTTCGTCGCGTGCGGTCCTCGCGAAGCCGGGGTACATCTCGGTGTACTCGTAGGTCTCGCCGGCGACCGCGGAGCGCAGGTTGTCCGCCGTCGGCCCTACCGGCTCGCCGGTCACAGGGTCCCCGACCTCTCGCAGGAAGTCGAAGTGCCCGAAGGCGTGGCCCGTCTCGCCCTCAGCCACCGAGCGGAACAGCGCGGCGACGTCCGCATAGCCCTCGACGTCCGCCTTCTGGGCGAAGTAGAGGTAGCGGCGGTTCGCCTGGCTCTCGCCGGCGAAGGCTTCCTTCAGGTTTGCCTCGGTCTTCGAGTCCTTCAACTGTGGCACTGTGCTCCTCTCGTCGGTCCGCCGCCGGCGCGCTGGTTGGACGTACGGACGCTCGCTGAACTTGCTCCAATGTTAGTTCGATTCTAAACGAGCGGATCGGAAGCCCGACGCGGCGCGCCGCTATGGCACGCTGGTCCGCCATGAGCATCCTCGTCGTCGACGTCGGCACGAGCGGCGTGCGCGCGTCGGTCGTCCGGCCGGACGCGACGATCGGTGCGGTGCAGCGCGCCGCGGTCGGCGCTCGCACTCCGGCGCCTGGGATGGTCGAGCTCGACGCCGTGGCCATAGCTGCGGCGGCGCTCGATGTGGCGAGCGCCGCGCTCGAGGCCGCGGGCCCCGTCGAGGCGATCGCCGTGGCCGCCCAGCGCGCCTCGACCATCGTCTGGGACCGGTCGACCGGCGAGCCCGTCGGGCCGGGAATCGGGTGGCAGGACCTCCGGACGGCGGGCGCGTGCCTCGCTCTCCGCTCGCGCGGGATCAGGGTCGCGCCCAACCAGTCGGCGACCAAGCTCGCTCTCCTCCTCGACACCCACGACCCCGAGCGCACGCGGGACCTGTGCTTCGGCACCGTGGACTCGTGGCTCGTCTGGACGCTCTCGGGCGGCGCGGCCCACGTCACCGACGCGACGAACGCCGGGGTCACGGGTCTCGTCCTGCTCGACGGGTCGGCGTGGGACCCGGCGATGCTCGAAGCGCTGCGCATCCCCGCCTCCGTGCTGCCGAGGATCGTCGACTCGACCGGCGTCGTCGCCGAGGCCAAGGCTCTTCCGGGTGCGCCGTTGATCGCGGGAATCGTCGGTGATCAGCAGGGCTCGCTCATCGGTCAGGGCTGCCTGGCGCCCGGGCAGGCGAAGGCGACGTTCGGTACGGGCGGAATGCTCGACTGCTCGACGGGCTCCGAGCGGCCACCGTTCCCCGTGAAGGGCGACGCCGGCACCTTCCCGATCGTGACATGGCAGGGCGGTGGGACGATCCACTGGGGCATCGAGGCGATCATGCTCTCCGCCGGCTCGTGCGTCGACTGGCTGCGAAGCGGCCTCGGCATCATCACGAGCGCCGCGGAGACCGACGCGCTCGCCGCCTCGGCCCGGGACTCCGCAGGCGTCTCCTTCGTCCCCGCCCTCGGCGGTCTCGGCACGCCCGTCTGGGACTTCGGGGCCCGCGGGACGCTCGTCGGCCTGAACGCCTCGACGACCAAGTCCGAGGTCGTGCGCGCCGTGCTGGAAGGGATCGCCCATCGAGGCGCCGATCTGCTCGAGGCTGCCGAGTCGGACTCGGGCCGGACCATCGAGGGCCTGCGCGTCGACGGGGGCATGAGCGAGAACGTGACGTTCGTCCAGGCTCTCGCCGACGCGACGCGTCGGCCGATCGCGCTCGCCCCGGTGACCGAGGCCACGACGCTCGGCGCCGCGTTCCTCGCCGGCGCCGCGGTCGGTACCTGGTCCTCGCTCGACGAGGCATCCTCGGCGGCGCCCCCTCGGGCCGTGATCGAGCCTCGCCGCCGGCTCGACCGGGAGCGGTGGCTCGACGCGAGGTCGCGCGCCGAGGCGCAGGTCCCCAGCATGACTGCTATCACATTCTGAAATCTGGCTCTCTGACCGGCACGTGCCCGCCTGACACCGAGGTGAACACGCCGCGCTCTGATGCTCGTGGGCGCCCGTCCCGACCGGTCAGGCGAGGAGGCCCACTGCTTCGTCGAGGCTCGCTCCGGCCTCGAGCAGCGGGCGGAATCCCATGAGCTGGCGCGGGCGGCCGAAACCGAGGGCCGCCACGAGCCTCCCCTCGCGACCGAAGCACGCCACGAACCGCCCGCTTTCCGGCGCACCCTCCACCACTACGACGTCCTGATCGGGTCCAGGAAGGCCAATGGCCTGGATCTTGACGTCGAACTGGTCCGACCAGAAATACGGCACCGGCGCGAACGCCTCGGCGTGGTCCGGATCGGCCAGCAGCGTCCTCGCCGCGTGAGCGCCCTGCTCGGAGGCATTCGTCCAGTGCTCGAGCCGCACGGTCGCCTCTGCGAGGGGATGCGGGAAGCGCACGAGATCGCCGGCAACCACGACGCCGGGAGCTGCCTGGAGCGTCGCATCGCAGACGACCCCGCGATCGATCGTCAGACCGGAGCCTTCGAGCCAGCTCGTCTCCGGTTCGACGCCGATCGCCACGAGCACGACGTCCGCCGGGACGACGGTGCCGTCCTCCAGCGCCACCCCCTCGACCTGCTCGTCGCCGAGGAAGCGGGCGACGCCGGTCCCCGTCACGACCTCGACGCCGTGTCGTTCGTGCAGCGTCCGCACCGCGCCGCCGACGAGCGACCCGACCACCCGTCCGAGCGGTGTGGCCAACGGCTCCACGACGGTCACAGCGACTCCCGCCGTCCGGGCGGTGGCGGCGACCTCCATGCCGAGAAAGCCGCCGCCGATCACGACGAGGCGAGCGCCTGGGACCCCGAGGGCGGCCCGTAGCCCGTCGGCGTCCTCGAGGGTACGCAGGGTACGCACGCCCGAAGGCACCTGACCCGGCCAGCGTCGCGGCGTCGCACCGGTAGCGACGACGAGGCCGTCGTAGGCAACGCCAGTGCCGTCCTCCAGGCCCACGAAGCGCCCGGCGAGGTCGAGCGTCACGGCGCGGACCCCGAGCCGGAGGTCCAGGCCGAGCTCGTCGACCTGATCGCGCCGGCGAAGATGCACCCGGTCGACATCCCACGCGCCAGCGAGGTACTGCTTGGACAGCGGCGGTCGGTCGTAGGGCAAGTGCTGCTCCGCGCCGAGCAGCACGATCCCCCCGGTGAAACCGTGCCGACGGAGCGACTCGCACGCCCTGAGCCCCGCCAGCGACGCGCCGACGACGACCACCGTGCCCGATGCCGGCACCGCTGCGGAGCGGTCGCGCGACAGCGGGACGGTCACGGCCGCAAGGCCGCCGGCAGTCGGCTGACGCTCCGTGGGCCGCCCGGCCGGAGGGACCGACTCAGAGAGGGCCCGCCTCGGTCGTGCTGGCCTCGCCGCCAACGGCCTCCAGGCGGGGCATCAACGCGTCGACTCGTTCCCGAGTACCCCGAATGCGGCGGTCGAGCTCCTCGACGATCTCGATAGCGCGCCGGAACTTCGTCTCCAGCAGGTCGACGTCGACGAGCCCCTGGTCGAGGTCGCGGATGATGAGGTCGAGCTCGGCCGACGCCTCCGCATAGCTGATCTCGCCGACCGGTACGGCCGACTGGTCCTCTTCTGTCACCTTCACACCTCGTCCTCGTTCACGATCTCTGCGACCTCGGTCTCGACTGCCACATCGGTCTCGATCTCCGGCGTCCGCGTCGCCACCCTCGAAACCGTCGAGACGACGTCGCCGTCGACGAACCGCGTCGTCATCTCGCTACCTGGCGCGAGCTGCGATGCGGAACGTACGAGCCGCCCGGAAGCGTCGCGCGTCAGCGACCAACCGCGCTCGAGCTGGCGACCCGGGTCGTAGGCGCGCAGCACCTGGCGATGCCGGTGGCTGGACTGCTCGACGGCCGCCGTCGCCCGGCGACCGGCCTGCGCGAGGCGCTCTCTCGACACGCGCAGATCCGCCCCCTCCCGGTCGAGCCGCGAGCCGACCGATCGACCAGCGAGCGCGCGCGCCGCCGTCAGCTCGTCGGAGCGCCGGACGAGCTGGTGACGAGCGCCGCGGGTGACGGAGCTGGCAGCGCCGTGCAGCCTCTGCACCGCGCCGTCGAGGCGGGCTCGCGCGAGGCTCGAGAGCATGGCCACCTGCCGGAGCGAGCCTTCCCAGTAGTCGGCGACCACGCTGACCACCGCTTCGCCGCAGGCCGTGGGCGTGATGAGCGCGCGCTGGGCGACCTCGTCCGCGACCGAGCGGTCGCCCGTGTGGCCGATGCCGGTCCACACCGGGAACGGCGCGAGCGCGATCGCTCGGGCGACTTCCTCGCTGTCGAAGGCGGCGAGATCCCCGCGTGCGCCGCCGCCGCGCACCACGACGGCGAGGTCCGGCTCGAATTTTGCGAGGCGACCCAGCGCAGCGGCAATCTGGCGCGGGGCCTCCGGTCCCTGGACGAGTGATCGCTCGAGATGGACCTCGAAAGCGAACCCCGAGCGGGTGAGCTGGCCCACGAAGTCCCGGTGGGCTTCCGATCCCTGGCTCGTCACCACCCCGATGCGAAGCGGGACGAGCGGCACGCGGAGCCGGTCGTTGGCCTCGAGCAGGCCTTCGCGCTCGAGCGCCAGGAGCAGGCGCCGACGCGCGGCAGCGATGCCGCCGAGCAGCGCCTCGACGTCGAGCGCAGTCAAGGTGAAGCGCAGCTTGCTGCCGCCTTCCCAGACCGAGACGCGTCCGCGGACGCGCACGACACGCCCGACCTCGAGGGTCACCCCAGCGTCCGCGAGGGCCGCCCCGACCGGGGCCCAGTCCCGGGCCCAGCAGACGACCTCGAGCTGCTGGGCGGTGCTGCGGCCAGCGCTCTCGACACCCTCGTCGGCGAGCTCGATGTAACGATGGCCGCGGGCTTCACGAAAGCCGCGGATCTCGCCCGTAACCCAGACCTCGTCAGGGAAGGCCCGCACGAGCGCCCGCTTCAAGCGGTCGTAGAACTGGGCGACGGTTAGCGACTCCTCCGACTCGTCCACGTCCTCTTCGTCGACGTGGTCGATCGCTTCCTGCGCGGAGAGGTCGTCCAGCGGGTCCACTCCGTCTGCAAGCAGTGGGGGCGCTGCCTCGAGTGTCACCCCGATACGAGCGACGCCAGACGGACTCTCCGGATCCCGGGGCGTGCTCCGGCCGGCCCGCTCGCCGTGGGCCACGGCTGCGACCTCCTCGACGCGCCGCAGCAAGGCAGCCGCCGCCTCGTCGCCGTGCTCCCCGGCATGCCGGCGCGCTCCGCGATCCGCCGCCTCGTCCTCGTCGGCGCGAACCGTCACTGCCGCTGTCTCCTTGCTCGGCGAGGCGCCGCGGCGGGCGGCGCGCGATCCCCGTGGGACCGGAGCGCGGCGAACGCGCTCCTCCACCGGCTCGGCGGGGCCTACTGCCTCGCCGAAGTCGAAACGCTGCTCCTCGGGAGCCCCCGGTGGTGCCACGATCAAAGGCTAGTAGCCGGCTCGCCCGCTTCCGGGGACCGGCGCCCTACCCCAAGCACGAGGTGCGCCTCGCCGGCACGCACGCTGCTCATGGGAGACTGTGTCCGGCGGTGAGTCGGCCGGGTGGTCGCGGCGCTCGCAGACACTTAGGTGCCGGCGGACGTCGAGGAAGGTCGGGGCTCCACAGAGCAGGGTGCTGGCTAACGGCCAGTCGGGGTGACCCGCAGGACAGTGCAACAGAAAGCAGACCGCCGATGGCCCGCTTATACGGGCTCAGGCAAGGGTGAAACGGTGCGGTAAGAGCGCACCAGCATCCGGGGTGACTCGGATGGCTCGGCAAACCCCACCCGGAGCAAGGCCAAGCGTGGGACGGGCTGCTCGCCCAATGTCCCCAGGTAGGCCGCGTAGATGGATGGCCACCCCCTGGCCCTCGGGCCGGGGACAGAACCCCGCCTACAGGCCGACTCACCGCCAAATACGTGATCTGACCTGGGCTACGTCTCTCCGACAAGCTCGTACGTATTGCCTCGCGACCGTCCCGGCGCGAGCGGTGCTCAGTAGACCTTGACGATCTCTCTCAGCAGTTCGTCGACCAGACCGTCGGGGAGCGGCGGTTCGCACCGAATCTCCCATCCGTACGCGCTCGCGTCGACGGGGTCCGCTCCTGCGACCCAATCGATCGCGATGGTGCCCCTCTTACGCTGCTTGATGTCATCAGCAACTGTCACCGTGTCGCCACTCCCCTCGAGAGTCCCACCAGAGCCTTAGCTGCAGACTCTACGATGCCGCGACAGCCCGTTCGCGATATCGGGGCTCCGCGCGGTTCGACCCCGTCGACGCGCGGTTCGCGCTCTCAGCGCATCGGCTCTCCGCCGCGGGGGCCGCATCAGCCCAATCGCACTCGGTGCCCTGGTGCAATACGGGACAGATCCGTTCACCGTTATGCGCGTTTGCCATGTGAGGCCGAGCTCGTTGACAGCGGCCTCCCGCAGTCGGGTTAGCTCCGAATGCTCGTCTCTCACGAGCATTCGAAGGCGCTGAGTCTTCGGTCTTCCGTCGCGATGGATCGCCTATGCAAAATATCTGTCCAACGCAAGTGATTTTCGAGGTGGTCCCGCACTTCACCCGATACGATTCGGCTCAACCAATGGGGGGACCATGAGCGAGCAAACGAGAGAATCGGACCAACTCGGCAAAGACCGCAGTCCCGCTGCCGTACTGGGCCTTTCGATCATCACGTTCGGCATTTACTTCCTTTACTGGTACTACAAGATCAACGACGAGATCCGGAGACACGATCCATCGATCAAGGTCACGCCGGGGTGGTCCGTTGTCGCAGCGATGATCCCGCTGGCGAACCTGGTTAGTTGCTATAGCACCGCGGCTCGTATCCGCCAGATGCAACTCGACGAAGGGGCGACAGACACAATCTCGCCAGTCGTGGCGCTGGTGCTACATATCTTCCTCGGCATCGGTTACCCGCTCTACGTCGCCTCTCAGCTTCGCGAGCATTGGCACGCCCATCGCCAACTGGCGACTGCAACCACATGACCGATGGCCCGACCTGGTGACATCGCGCGGGACGTGCGTTCTGACGTCAAGTAATCGCCGGGCGGCTGTTCGAATACGACGAATTCGTCGTCGCGGATCGCTCGGTGTCCCGGCCTCGCCGACGCCAGATCAGATCGCCCGGTCCAAGTAGCCCGAGCACTCGAGGGCCCTCCGACGCCTCGAGGCCTCGGTGATCGTCGAGTGGTCCAAGGGACAGGGGCGGCGGGACGGTTCGCGGCCGTGTCGAGATCCGTTGACATGTGACCATTTGGTCACGTATGCTGAGGTCGTGACCGATGACGACCGTGTCTTCAAGGCACTCGCCGACCCGACCCGTCGCTTCCTGCTCGATGCCCTCTTCGTGCGTGACGGCCGAACGCTCACCGAGCTCGAGTCGGAGCTGGAGATGTCGCGCTTCGGCGTGATGAAGCACCTACGCCTGCTCGAGGAAGCCGGACTCATCGTCACACGGCGCGCGGGCCGAGAGAAGATCCACCTTCTCAATCCCGTGCCAATTCGCCTGATCCACGACCGGTGGATCGACAAGTACACCGAACGTTTTACCGTCACACTGACCGACCTCAAAAAGAGACTGGAGAGTTCCATGGAGAAGGTATTCGAAATCTACATCCGCACCACTCCGGAGCGACTTTGGGACGCGATCACCGACCCCGAGACGAGGAGCAAGTACAACTTCGGAGCTCGGGTCACCTCGGACTGGACGCCCGGCTCCCGCTTCGAGATGAGCGCCCCTGGCGCTGGCTTCCTGCTCGGTGAGGGCGAGAACCTCGAGGTCGATCCCCCACGCCGGCTGGTCCAGAGCATGGTCGCGTTGTGGAGCGACGACGTGAAGAGCGAGGGCACCTCGAGGGTCACCTGGGAGATCGAGCCGGTCGGCGACTCCTGCCGCCTCGTCGTCACCCACGACCAGCTGCGCGAGGGCGCCAACAGCGAGCTCTACGGCGGCTGGCCGATGATCCTTTCCGGGCTGAAGACCTGGCTGGAGAGCGGCGAGCTGCTCACCACGCCGGGCTCGCTCATGTACGGCTGAGCCGGGGCTCACCGGCCGCTGCGGCTGATCCGGGGGCGCCTATCCGGGAAGGAGCACCTCGGCGGCACGGGCGAGGGCCTCCAGGTGGGCATCGACGCCTGCGTAGCCCGCACCCATCGTGTTGAGGGAGACGTGGGTGGCCCCCGCGTCCCGCCACCGTTGGGCGATCGTGGCCACGGTGTCGGCGTCTCCGCTCCCGGGGCTGATCCGGCCCTCCATGCCCAGCGTCGACGGGTCTCGGCCGGCATCCTCGGCTGCCTCGGAAATTATGGCCAGAGCGTCGTCCAGCTCGGGCCCCGGAGCGAACTGCGGGAACCAGCCGTCGGCGAGGCGGCCGACGCGCCGGTAGGCCGTCGGAGAGTGGGCGCCGAGCCAGATCGGGATCGGTCGCTGGACGGGCAACGGCGCCAGCCCGGCGCCGATTATCCGGTCGAAGCGACTCTCGTGGGTCACGGACCGCTCCGTCCACAGGCGGCGCATGAGACCGATTTGCTCCTCTTCGCGCTGGCCGCGCGTCGTAAAATCCTGACCGAGCGCGGCGTACTCCACCGCGTTCCACCCGATGCCCAGGCCGAGGCGGAATCGCCCCTCGGTGAGGATGTCCACCTCGGCCGCCTGCTTGGCGAGCAGGACGGTCTGACGTTGCGGGGCGATGATGATGCCCGTGACGAGCTCCAGCGTGGTGATCGCGGCCAGGTACCCGTAAAGGACGAGCGGCTCATGGAACGTCGTGTCGACGTCGTAGGGCCCGCTCCAGCCCGGATAGAGCGCAGGATCGGCGCCGACCACATGGTCGTAAGCGAGCATGTGGCGGTAGCCGAGCTCTTCGGCTCGCTGGGCATAGGCCCGGACCGTGCCGGGATCGGTCGGCAGCTCCGTCTGGGGGTACACGACTCCAATTTGCATAGTCCCGGTCTATCCGCGCGGGAGGGCTCGACCGCGCGGCGAGGTCGCTCGAGGTAGGGCGGACCTCGACGGCAGGGCGGACACGCCGTCGCCGACCCAAGCTGGCGACGGTTCGCGGCCCAGCCCCCGGGTATAGACACTGCTTGGGCATACATGCAGGTGGCGTCTACCGAAGGAGACACTGCTCCGATGGACATGCGCATCGTGCGAAACGCCGACGGCACCCTCGTCGTCCCCGTGCCGCCGGAACGACACCACGAAGCCGATGACGACGCGGGTGCCCGGGCGGGCGGTGCTGAAAGTGACTCCGCCGGGCCTGACGCGGCACCGAAGACCCGGCTGCTCCATCCAGGCGAAGGCGGGTACGACGAGGCGCTCTCCGAGTGGGACCTCGAGCACAACCCCGATCGTGAGCCGGTCGTCTCCACGGCAACAGGGCGGCGAGAGGCGATGGCCCTCGTGCACGCCGTCGCAACCTCACCCGATCACGCAGTGGCGCCGGCCGTCGAGGCGATCGACGACCCCGAAGCAAGCGCCGAAGCACTGCGGCACGTCCTCGTCGGCGGTGTCCACTCGGTCGAGGACTTTTCCGCCGAGATCGCGAAGGCAGAGGGCGGCGACCCGCTCCCGGCCCACGAGGCGACGAAGATCATCGGTGAGGTGCTCGCCGAGCTCGAGTGAAGCCCGGCTCGACGGACATTCATGCATTCCAATAGCCAAGGACAGAAGGAGCAGGCCATGCACGCTGTCGTTGTCAACACACGTGTAGAGGAATCAGCGATGGACCCCGAATACAAGATCCTTCGCGAGCAGATCATCCCCGCCGTTCGCCAGCTCCCTGGATTCGTCCGTGGCTACTGGCTGGCGCCGGTGAACGGGATCGGGCTCTCCGTCGTCGTCTTCGAGTCGGAGGATGCGGCCCGCAAGAACGCCGAGACCATGGGCGTAAAGCCCGGTGGGTCGCTGAGCCCTGGCACGTCGTTCGAGAGCGTCGAATTCGTCGAGGTCGCCGGGCACGCCTGACCATGGCGCCCATCGCCGCAGGCGGCCGAAACCTTGGCATGATCTCGGACATGGTCGCCATGTCGCTCGAGGAGTTCGAGGTGCTCGTGGCCGACGCTCTCGACGGCCTACCAGTCGACCTCGGCGCCACCATGGAGAACGTCGCGGTAGTGGTGGACGACCTCAGCCCACCAGGGCGCCTTCTGGGGCTCTACCAAGGGGTCCCGCTCACCCTACGGGGCGACCACTACTCGGCATCCATGCCCGATCGGATCACGATCTACATGGCGACGATCTGCGCGGCGTGCCAAAGCAAGCAGGAAGTGCGCGAACTGGTGCGAAGGACAGTGATCCACGAAGTCGCGCATCACTTCGGCATCGACGACGACAGGCTGAAAGAGCTGGGCTGGGCCTGAGCCGCACCCCAGCCACCTTGGGCACGCCGGGGTCAGCCACGCAGGGGCCGCTCGCCGGTGACGTCGTAAATGATGATCGAGGCCGTCTTTGTCTCCACGACGTCGCGCGACGAAGCGGGAGCCGGTCGCGGTGCGACCAGGTGAGCGTCGAGCGCCTCCTGGCTCGCCCAGCGCTCGAAGAGCACCACGCGGCCGGGATCAAGCGGATCGGCGCTGAATGTGTACTCGAGGCAGCCCAGCTCCGCCCGGGAGTTGCGCATCAGCTCATGATGGCCGGCCAGAAATTCCTCACGTCGGTCGGGCTCGACCTCGAATGTCCCTGCGACGATTACCACGCTCGCCTCCCAATCGCTCGACCTCTCCAGGTTCGCCAGCGTTTCTAGTCGCTCGGGCGCCGACGCCGCTCGATGTGGTCAGTAGTGGATGACGCCCGGTGAGCCACCGCCCGCGGTGATCGTGTCGGCATTGATCGCGAGCGACCGCGGCGAGCAGAGAAAGACAACCACCGAGGCGACCTCCTCGGCGCTCACCATCCGGCCGAGAAGGTTTGACCCGGCCTCGGTCTGCTCGCGCCCGCTCGTGGTCACCTCCGTGCGGGTGGCGCCCGGGTGGACGACGTTCACACCGATCCCGAAGGGCGCCAGCTCGCCGGCGAGGTTGACCGTGAGCGCGGTGACCGCGACGTTGCGGGCCGACCCGACGAACGTGCCCGTTTGACGCGCCGCAAGACCGCTCACGTTGACGATCCGCCCCCAGCCCTCGCTGATCATGAGCGGCGCGACAGCCTGGACGCAGCGGAGATAGCCCATGACTTTGGTGTTCATCTCCTCGAGGAACACCTCAGTGGTCACCTCGTCGTATCGAGGTGCCGGACCCTGGCTGCCGGGCCGGGCCGCGCAGTTCACGAGGATGTCGACCCCGCCAAGCTCCGACGCGACTCGGGCGACCATCTCGCGAACCGAGACGTCGACGCGAGTGTCCACCGTCACGGCGGCCACTCGGCCACCCGAGCCCGAGGCGAGCTCCATCGCCGTGGCGACGAGGCGCGCCTCGTCGCGTGCTGCGATCGCCACATCGGCGCCCTCGAGAACGAGCTGGAGTGCGACTTGCTTGCCGATCCCCCGGCTCCCCCCGGTCACGAGCGCCCGCTTGCCTGCCAACTCGAGATCCATCTTTCCTCCTTGTGACGTGCTCCAGTGCGCCTCGAGGCGCACTTGCTCGCACCGTAACGTCGAGGCGCGTCGCCATGTCTCGCTGTGTTCAGCGATACGAGGACCGGTAGAGTTCGTCGCGTGCTTCGATGGCTGGTCCTGGCAGGCGCGCTAGCGCTCTGGTCGGCTGCTGTCCTTCATCCCGACGCGGCCCACCTCGCACTCGCACTCGCCGTCGCCGTAGCCGTCGTGGCCGCACTTCTCTCGCGCTCGAGTGCGATGAGGTCGCCCTCTGGAGCCACGCGAGCAAGCGAGGTGGGCGGCGGCGTCGAACCCTGGTCCGGGCCTGCTGCGCGAGATCACGATCACCCGGTAGTGCTTCTGGTTCTCCTGTCCAAGCCTCGGCGTTGAGTCGAGCGGCGGCCCCACGAGGCCGTCGCCCCGACCCGTTCGCTTCGAGACAGATAGGAGAGCTCCGTGCTCGTTTCCTCGTTCGCTTTTGCGATCGGCCAGATCGCACACCCATTCTTCGTCGCCTTCGCTTGGCTCCTCGCCCAGTGCTATGCCCTTGTCCCGAGCTACGCGATCGCGATCTCACTGCTCACGATCGCGGTGATGGTCGTCGTGTCTCCGATCACCAGCCGCGCCACCCGGTCGATGATGAAGATGCAGCTGCTCGCTCCGGAGTTGAAAGCGCTCCGGACGAAGTACGCGACGACGGCGGGCATGAGCGCGCAGGAGCGCCAGGAAGCGCGCCAGGCTCTCAACGACGAAATGTTGGCCCTCTACAGGGCAAACGACGTGAGCCCTACCGGTGGATGTCTGCCGATACTGCTCCAGCTCCCGATCTTCTGGATCCTCTACGGGACGATCCGTGGCCTCATCCACAGCGCGGGAAGGGGAACGTCGCTGCACGCCGCACCGCTCTACGTCTCGCACACGAGCCGCATCTACCGCGACATCGTCCACGCCGTGGCCGGCCATCTGACTTCGTTCGGGATGAACCTCGCGGACTCGCTGCGCACGGGCGGACTGGGCTGGTCCCAACGGGGCCCGTACCTGGCTCTCGTACTGCTCGCCGTCGGGCTGCAGTACCTGCAGATGAAGCAGCTGAGCGGCCGCAATCGCAATCCGGACGCGAGCTCGGTGCCCGCGGATGCGCAGAGTGCAGTGGGTCTTCCCGATCGTCTTCTCCGCGATCTACTTCTCCGTCCCGGCCGGAGTCAACGTCTACTTCGTCGTCTCGAGCCTCTTCCGTATCGCTCAGCAGGAGCTGATCTACCGACACGGCGCGCGTGTCGGTCGCTCGATCGGGAGGCGCGTCTCGTCCGTAGTACACAAGGCGACCCGGGCACCCCAATGGCGCGGCGACATTGGCTCGTGAGCATGCGTGTCAACCGAGCCGGCCGGTGAGGTAGGCCTCGGTCCGCGCGTCCTTCGGCTCGGTGAACAGCTTCACCGTCGGCGACACCTCGATCACCCGTCCCGGGCCACCGGCACGGTTGTTGCTGAGAAATACCGTCGAGTCGCTGACGCGCGCGGCCTGTTGGAGATCGTGGGTGACCACGATGATCGTGTAGGTCGCCGAGAGCTCCTTGAGCAGCGCCTCGATGGCCAGTGTCGAGATCGGGTCGAGGGCGGAGCAGGGCTCGTCCATGAGCAGGACGTCAGGCTCCACCGCGATGGCGCGCGCGATGCACAGCCGCTGCTGCTGGCCCCCCGAGAGCCCGACGGCGGGCCGGCGGAGCCGGTCGGGGATCTCCTCCCACAAGCCGACGAGCCGCAGGACCCGCTCGGCGGCGTGCTCGAGGACGGAGCGCTTGCGGACGCCGTTGAAGGCCAACCCGCTGGAGGCGTTCTCGAGGATCGTCATGTTCGGGAAGGGGTTCGGCGCCTGGAAGACCATCCCCGCCGAGCGCCGAAGGGTCGCGGGGTCCACGCGTGGCGCGTAGATCTCCTCGCCGTCGAGCAGCACCTGTCCCTCGAGGCGACTCCCGCGAGTCTCCTCGTGCATCCGGTTGATCACCCTGAGCAGCGTCGACTTGCCGGAGCCGGACGGGCCGATGAGCGCCGTGACGCTGAGCGACGGCACCGTGAACGAGACGTCCTCGAGCACCAGCTGATCGTCGAACCACGCGCTCACTTGGCGCACCTCGATCTCCATCACGCCGGCCCCGGACGAACGGGAGGTCGCGGGCGGTTGCGGACCGACCGGACCGAGACGTTCGGTCGTCCGAGGTAGGCGCGCGGGGAGGGGTCGACAGTGCCGCGGCGGCCGAGGAGCAGAGCGACGGCGAAGCGCGCGCCCACGTTCAACAGGAGGACGAGCAGCAAGAGGACGAGCGCCGCCCCCCAAGCGGTCTGCTGGAGGTCGGGATAGGCCTGGATGCCATCCAGGTACACGAGCAGCGGGAGCGAGTTCATCGGATGGAGCGGCGAGGTGACGAGGTACTGGCTACCGATGGTGGTGAACAACAGTGGCGCCGTCTCCGCGGCCGCCTGCGCGGTGCCGAGGAGGGCGGCGGTCAGGATTCCGGGCATCGCTGCGGGAAGAACGACCCGCATCAGGACCGCCGAGCGGCGCGCGCCGAGCGCGAGCGCTGCGGCCGGGACGTCGCGCGGGACGCCTCTGATGGCCTGCTCGCTCGCTCGCATGACGAGCGGGACGATGATCACCGCCAGCGCGAAGGAGGCGGCTGCACCGCTGAAGGTCCCCGTCGTCGCGACCACGACCGTGTAGGCGAATATCCCGATGATGAGCGACGGGATGCCGGCGAGGACGTCCGCGGCGAAGCGGACACGACTCGCCGTCCGACTCTCGGCATCCGCGAGCCAGACCGCACAGGCGAGCGCGAACGGAATGCCGACGCCCGCGGCGATGCCGTCGATGATCAGCGAGCCGACGATCGCGTTGAGGATGCCTCCACCGGGTATCCCCGCCGGGGTCGGCATGTGCGTGAAGAACGCCACCGACCACGCGCCGATCCCTCGTCGGGCGGTGTAGCCGACGATCGCGACGAGCGGCACGAGCGCGAGCACGAGCGCTCCGGCCGACAGCACTGCCATCGCCCGAGCGACGCGCCGGCGGCGGCGCAACGAGTGCCGGGCGACCTGGCGCACCGCCTCACGCCGCTCGATCGCGCCGAGCGCAGCGCCATAGGAGGAGACCGCCTGCCTGGCCGCGCCGAAAGCCACCGTCACGAGGCCGCGACGCGCTGGCGCACGAGCGAGCCTCGGAGCGTCGCACGTACGAGAAGGCGAGCGCCGGCGTTCACGATCACCGATACGAGCATGAGCAGCACGCCGATGAAGACGAGCGCCGACGCGTGGAAGGGCTCCGTCGCCGCGGTGAACTCGCTGGCGATGACCGAGGTCATCGTGTCGGCCGGGGCGAAGAGCGAGTGGGCGAACGCGGGGTTGTTGCCTATGACCATGGTGATCGCGACCGTCTCGCCGATCGCCCGGCCCATGGCGAGCGTGGCCGCCCCGAGCACACCCGTCCGCGCTGCCGGCAGAGCGACTCGCGTCAGCGCCTGCCAACGAGTCGCACCGAGGGCGAGCGCGCCCTCGACCCGGTCGTCTGGCACCGCCGCAAGCACGTCTCGGGTCACCGCGACCATGGTCGGCAGCACCATCATCGACAGTACGAGGCTCCCGAGCAGCAAGCCGATCCCCAGATCCGGGCCACCAGCGATGCCCGTGCTCCCGAGAGCCGCGTGGAGCGCCGGCTCGAGGATCGTGCGCACGAACGGCGCGCCGACCTGCAGGCCCCACAGCCCGTAGACCACGCTCGGGACGCCCGCCATCAGCTCGATTGCCGTCGAGAGCATCGACCGCAGCCTCGGCCGAACGAATCCGACGAGAAAGAGAGCGCATCCGAGCCCGATCGGCACGACGACGACCATGGCGAGCGCCGTCGTCTCGATCGTGCCGACGAGGAACGTCAGCGCGCCGAGCCGGACCGCCTGAGGATCCCACACGGTGCCGGTGAGCAGCCCCGTCCCGAAGTGGCCGATCGCTGGGGCGGCGCCCGTGCCAAGCGAGATGACGATCGCGAGCAGCAGCGCGCCGAAGACCATCACGGCGAGTCGCGGACTGGCGCGCAGCACTCGATGGCTCAGCGGCCGTCGCCTCCCTCTCGTTCGCATCTCAGCAGCGCGGATCAGTCGGCAAGCGCTACGCCACCGGGACCGGTCATCTCGGCGAGCACCGCGTGAGCTTCCGCTCGAACGCCGGAGGGCAGCGGGACGTAGTTGAGGGAGCCCGCGATCGACTGGGCCTGCCCCGTCAGCCAGACGAAGAGCGCCTGGAGCGCCTGGCCCGACTTGACGCTCGTCGCGCGCTGGTGCAGGAGAAGCCAGCTGTAGCCGGCGATCGGGTAGCTGTTCGCTCCGGGCTCGTCGACGATGCCGAAGTTCGTGGCGCTGACCTTCGACTTGTGGGCTGCGTCCGCCGCGACGGTGGCGAGCGAAGGGGTGATGAAGTTGCCGGCTCGATTCTGCAGCGAGAAGAACGAGAAGTGGTCCTCGACCGCGTACGCGAGCTCGACGTAGCCGATGGCGCCGGGGATCTCGTGCACCAGCCCGGCGACTCCGGCGTTTCCCTGGCCGCCGACACCGGTCGGCCAGGCGATCGACTTCGACACGCCCGGCCCGCGCGCCCAGGCCGAGGACGTGTCGGCGAGGTAGCTCGCGAAGATGTACGTAGTGCCGCTGCCGTCGGAGCGGTGGACGACCGTGATCGCCTCGTCGGGCAGGCGAACCCCGGGATTGAGCCCAGCGATGCGCGGGTCGTTCCACTGGCGGATCTTGCCGAGGAAGATATCGCCGAGGATCGTCCCGCTCATCTTCAACCGGACCTTGACTCCGGCGAGGTTGTAGGCGACGGCCTCACCTCCGAGGTCGACGGGGACCTGCAGCGTCGGTCCTCCGGACGTGTGCGCCACCTCGCTCGAGGACATCGGGACGTCGGTGGCCCCGAAGGCGACCGTCCCCTGCTGGAACTGTTGTATGCCGCCCCCACTACCGATGGCGGCGTAGTCGACCCGCAACCCCGGATGGGCGTTGCCGTACTCGTAGAAGGCCTTCGTGAAGAACGGGGCGTCGAAGGTGGAGCCGGCTCCGGTGATGGCGAGCGAGGCGCTCGACGGCCTCGCGGCCCCAGCCGCCGGGGAGGAGAGACCGAACGTGACCAGAAGCGCCCCCACGCACAGCAGAGAACCCGCAGATGAGGCCAGCACCTTCGTTCGAGACACGGTTACAACCTTCACTCGGGGACGCTGCTCCCCCTTTAAAGCGACCACCCAGCAGCGCCGATTTACAGCTTGTGGCGGCATCCAGGTGGACGTTTGGTGAATTTCTCGCGCCCGTGCAGGTAGTGGGCGCGTAGAGGCTCAAGGTCGGGCCCTAGCTTGCCGAGACGGTAAGGGTGCTCATCGAGGACGAGAGGCGCGACCCTCCGCGCTCGAGGAGGGCCGGCGCGAGGCGACCCGGCACCGTCCCCGGCTCGAGCGGGGGGCAGTCCCTCGGAGATCTTGCGATCGAGCGGGAGATCCTTGCGGACGAGACCCCGTGCGCGGCGATCGACGAGTGGTTCCGGGCAGGGACGGCCCGGCGCAGCCTCGTCGTCGCCGGCCCGAGCCGCCCCGTGCTCGTCAATCGCTCCGCCTTCTACGAGGCGCTCGCCGGGCGGCTCGGCTACGGCTGGTCCCTCTTCCACGATGCACCGCTCGCCAAGCTCCTCGACCGAGTCGCGCCGGGCCCCGTGCTGCCGGCAAGCACGTCGCTCACCGAGGCCGGCCTCACGCTCCTCTCCGGCGGCCAGGTCGACAGCGACCAGGACGTCATGGTCGTCTGGCGCGACGGCCGGGTCGGCACCCTCGCGGTCGCCATCGTGCTCGCCGAGCTCGTGAAGGTCCACTCGGACCAGGTAGCGAAGCTCGCGACGAGCGAGAGTCGCTTCCGATCGCTCGTGCAGAACAGCTTCGACCTTCTGCTGCTGCTGGACGGCAGGGGGATGATCACCGACGTCGGTCCCTCCGAGGAGCGGATCTCGGGGACGCGGCCCGACGAGGTGATCGGGACGAGCGTGCTCGATCGCGTCCACCCCGAGGACCGCCTGGCGCTCAGCGGCCTGCTCGCCACGAGCCTCGCCAGCCCGGGACTCGACCTCGGTGGCCAGTTCCGCCAACGCCGCGCGTCGGGCGGTTGGGGCTGGTTCGAGATGCGGGTGCGCAACCTCCTCGAAGATCCCGCGGTCTCCGGGGTCGTCGTCAACTATCGCGACGTCACCGAGGCAAAGCAGCTCGAGGACCGGCTGCGCTACGCGGCGCTCCACGACAGCTTGACCGGACTGCCGAATCGGGCGTTCATCGTCGAGCGGGGCGCGGCGCTCCTACGCAAGTCGCGCGACCGCGGCGTCGTGCCCGGCCTGCTCTTCGTCGACCTGGACGCGTTCAAGGACGTGAACGACACGCTCGGTCACAGCGCCGGCGACGAGCTGCTCCGTCACGTCGCGGCACGGCTCGCCAGCGTCCTTCGGGCCTCGGACCTCGTCGGGCGCCTCGGCGGGGACGAGTTCGTCGTGGTCGTCGAGGGGGGCATCGGCCACCGCGGGCCGGAGGCGGTCGCCAGGCGGATCCTCGAGCTGTTCGCGGCGCCCTTCCAGCTCGGAAACAAAGAGCACACCATCACTGCCTCGATCGGGATCGCCCTCGGCGCGGCGGGGAACATCGCCGACCTCCTGCAACAGTCGGACATCGCTCTCTACGAGGCGAAGCAGCAAGGCAGAAACTGCGCCGTCGTCTTCGCACCCGAGATGCAAGGCAGGATCGAGAACCGCCTCGCCCTCGAGTCCGAGCTCTTCCACGCGGCGGGATCCGGACAGTTCTTCCTGCTCTACCAGCCGGTGTTCGATCTCGACTCGCTAAAGGCGACGGGGATGGAGGCGCTCTTGCGCTGGCAGCACCCGGAGCAGGGCACGATCGTCCCCGACGTCTTCATTCCGGTGCTCGAGTCGACGGGACTGATCGTCGAGGTCGGCCGGTTCGTGCTGCGCGAAGCCTGCAACCAGGCAGCGGCGTGGATGCGCCAAGGCCGGCGAGTCGACGTCTCGATCAACCTCTCCGCCTGCCAGCTCGAGAAGGAGGACCTCGTGGACGACGTGGCCGAGGCGTTGCGAGCAAGTGGCGCCGACCCCTCGTGCATCATTCTCGAGATCACCGAGTCCACCCTCATGCAGGACGTCGACGCGACGAGCGAACGCCTGGCCGCGCTTCGCGCCCTCGGCCTGCGCCTCGCGATCGACGACTTCGGGACCGGCTACTCCTCCCTCTCCTACCTCCGGGGCTTCGCCGTCGACATCTTGAAGATCGACAAGTCCTTCGTCGCCTCGCTCGGCGACTCCCCGCGCAGCGCCGCACTCGTCCGTACGCTCCTGCAGCTCGGCCGGGATCTCGGGATGGAGACCGTAGCGGAAGGAGTCGAGCGCGAGGAGCAGCTCAGGCTGCTGCGCGAGGAGGGCTGCAACAAGGTGCAGGGCTTCTTGCTCGGCCGGCCGGTACTCGCGAGCGAGGCCGCCAGCCTCCTCGACATCCCACCGGACTGATGTCCCGCGGCCCGAGGGCGCCACGAGACCCGTTGGGACGCCGCCGTATAGCTAGGCGGAGAAGGTCGCTTTAGCGAGCACGGTGCCGGCCGGCGTGACCACCTGAGCCGAGCGCAGCTGGTCGGCACGGACGGGCAGGCCGCTCGCCCACGATCCGCTCCCCGAGCTTGTGATCCAGAACGAGCCGAGCTGCACCGTCTTGCCAGACGCAGTCGTCACCTCGCAGATGACCTCGCTTCCCGCCGGCATGCCCTGCACAGTCATGAGCATCCAAGACCTGCTCGTGCCAAAGGCGTAGACATCCCCCCGCACGTGTCCAGCGGACGTGAGCTCGGCTACGTGTAGGTTTGGCTCCGTCGCGGGAGCGATCGCGTTGGTGACCGTCCTCGACGGTCCGGTCGTCGCGATGCTTCGACCCGAGACGAACGCCGCGACCAGCGCGACGGCGGCCGCGGCGAGGGCCATCCCGATGCGCGTGCCGCGCCGGCTCATGAGGCTGAGACGGCGCGGCTCGCCTTGGATCCGCTCCAGCACCCGCAGCTCGAAGCCGGCGGACGGCTCGGCGGTGGGTCCCTCGACCATCAGTCTGTCAGCCACCACCGCCAGCTCGGCCAGCTCGTTCGCACACCGCTCGCATCCCTCGAGGTGGGCGAGAACCCGGGCGCGCTCCTCCCCGGTAAGGATCCCGAGCGCGAGCTCAGAAAGCTCGTCTCGGGTCCCGTCGCAGATCGACACGTCGTCGCCGTTCACAGCTCTCCCTCTTCGGCCATGTGCGCTCGGAGCTTGCCCATAGCGGTCCGGATCCGTGTCTTTGCCGTCCCGAGCGGGATCGACTCGTGTGCGCTGACCTCCGCGGCCGTGTAGCCATAGCCCGCCGCAAGGACGAGAGCACGCTGCTGCTCGGGCGCGAGGAGAGCCAGTGCGGCTCGCAGACCGGGAATGGCGAGCGCCGCGTCGAACGGAGCGTCGCTGGCGATATCGGCTCCGGTCATGCGGCCGAGCTCGTCGGGTCCGACCGGGACGGCGCGCCGTACCCGGATCGCGTCGACGGCGAGGTTGCGCGTGATCGTGAGCACCCAGGCCGCCACCGGGGCACGCCGCGGGTCGAACACCGCCGCGTGGCGCCACACCCGGACGAGCGCCTCCTGGGCCACGTCCTCGGCCATCCCGGGGTCGCCGAGCATCGAGAGCGCCAGACCGTAGACACGCCGCTGGTAGCGCCGGACGAAAGCTACGGCGGCGTGCTCGTCTCCGGCAGCCATGCCCGCGACGAGCGCCTCATCGGGCACCTCGTCGGCGCCGACATGATGCTGGCGCTTGGCCTGGTCCCGCCGCGTCACGCGCACGGGTCGGCAGTCGCCGGTCGTCGCGGCCGAACACGATCCAGACACCGTGCCAACAAGTCGATTCCTTCTCCGCGCACTTGCATAGCCGTACTACGGGCGAGCGGGGCGGAGGGATTGCGCCCGTCCCGTCTCGTCGATGGCGTCAGCGACGCTGCGGTATCGGATCCGGCCGATAGAGCCCGCCCGAGTGAACGTCGCAGGCGGTCACCAGTCGTGCAGTTCCCTTCAGCGGCTGGAAGTGCCCTCGCCACTCCACGGGACCCGGGCAGCTCACGGGCCGCCCTCCCTCGTCCTCTACGTACCTGAAGCATCGGCCCGGCTGGGTGCTGAATATCTCGTCTAAGCGGTTCTTCACGCTTCCATGATCCCACGCGGAGGCCCTGGTGGACACGCGCGAGTTTACGTGCGAGTCACGATCCGTTCACCGGGAGGCCGAGCGCCTTGCGCAGCGACCTGCCGGAGGCGTTGGCGGTCGTCGCCGCTTGGACGAAGGCGCCCTGCCAGCTCGAGAAGTCGAAGGACCTGCTCCCCCAGTTGCTCTCGAGATCCTCGAGCCCCTGCCAGACCGTGTTGTCGTCGAGCGCGACCGTGTACATGTCCTTGGCCACGCCAGACGACGCGGACCGGCGCAGGGCGTAGAGCTGGCGTCCCGAGCGCGCCACCGCGGCCGCGGCCGGCGCGACAAAGGCCTGGACCTCGGCCGACGTCGTCCCGGGGCTGAGGACCGCGAGGCGCTTCGAGAACTTGGCGAACGCCGCGTCGCTCGGCCCCACGATCGCGAGGAACCTCTTGCGCACTGTCGCCAACGGGAGCGGCACGACCTTCGGCGGCTGGGTCGTCGTCGCTCGGTCCGAGCTCGCCGGGCCGGTCGGGCCGCCGCAGGCGGTGGCGACGAGACCTGCCGCCGTGCAGAGCGTCACGGCGAGGCCGGCCCGTGTCCCGCCAGTCGTCACCGGTCGCGTCGAGCTCACGGAGAGCCTCCTCAAGGTACGAGGATCCGGCCGCACTGCTCGCAATGGGCGATCGTGGCTTCGGGAAGGTGCCGCAGCCGGTCGATCTCGGTCGCAGGAAGGCTCAGATGGCAGCCCGAGCAGGCTCCCCGCACGAGCCGTGCGACGCCGACGCCGTCGAGGCGGCTGCGCAGGCGCTCGTACTCGGAGAGCAGCTCCGGCGGGACGGCGCCCGCGAGGGGCTCGCGCCGGGCGCCCGACTCCACCAGCTCCGCGTCGACCTCGGCGGCGGCCGCTGCGAGCCGTGTGGCTGCATCCCCGCGCTCTTGGTCCAGGCCGTCACGCTCGCCACCGAGGCGCGCCAGCTCGACATCGATCGGCTCGCTCAGCTCGAGCACCTCGAGCTCGTGCTCCTCGAGCTCGGACCGGCGTCGGGTCAGCGACTCGATCTCGACGGCCATGGCCTCCTGGTCCCGGTAGGAGGCGGCCGCGCCCGAGCGGGAGCGCTCCTCGATGGCCGCGACGCGAGCCACCACCTCCGCCGTCTCGAGCTCGAGCTCGGCTTCGCGGCCAGCCAGCTCGGCGCGCTGTTGGTCGACGGCGCGCCGCGAGCTCGCCAGTGCCGCGATCCGAGCGTCGAGGGCCTCGAGCGCTGCCTGCTCGGGAAGGTGGCGGCGGCGGTGGGTCAGCTGATCGAAGTGGACATCCTCGTCCTGGAGCGCGAGCAGCCGGGCGAGCGCGGAGCTCTCGGTGCTCGTATCGCTTCCAGCACCTTCGGGATTCCCCTCGCTCATCCGGCGGAGGCTACCGGCTGGCGGGGCGCGCCGCCGCCGAGCGCTCGGCGAGCAGCTGGTCGAGGAGCGCCGGGGTCGCTGCGGCGACGGGGCTGCGCCACTCGGCCGCGTCGCGCACGACGAGGTCCCGGTCGATCGCGTCCGCCGCGACGGCTCCGGCCTCCTGACAGACGAGCAGGCCGCCGAGGTAGTCCCAGGGCCCCCCGTGGGCTTCGTCGACGCAGTCGACGAAGCCGTCCAGAGCACCCTCGGCGACGGCGCAGAGATCGAGCGCGACGGCCCCGAGGGACCGGTACTGGCGCCAGCCGAGGTGCCGGGAGGGGTAGCCGGAGAGACCGATGATCGAGCGGCGGAGCTCACTGGCGCCGGAGGGCTCGATGGCGCGCCCGTCACGGCGCGCGCCCCTGTCCCGGACCGCCTCGTAGCGGGCGCCGGTGGCCTGGTTGACCACCAGGGCGACGAGCGGGCCCTCGGCATCGAGCACGCAGACGCTCGTCGCATACCAGGGAAGGCCTCTCGAAGCGTTCGTCGAGCCGTCGACTGGATCCACCACCGCGAGCAGCGGCCGGTCGGGCTCGTGGACGCCGGACTCCTCGCTCAGCACGGCGAGACCGGCGCCGAGCAGCAGCTCGAGCGCCACCGAGTCGGCTGCCAGATCGCTCCGGTACTGGCCTTCCCGAGTTCCAGCGAGGCTCCAGTCGTCGAGCCTGGAGAGCGCCGACGCGACGGCCTCCGATGCCGCGTTCAGCACCGCGAGCAGCGCGTCCACGTCCACGACGGGCGAGGCTACCGGGCGAGGGCTCGCCGAGGCCTACACTCGCGCCTGAGATGGCCGTCATCGACGTCGCTGGGTACGTGACCGAGCTGAAGGACCACGCGGTCGACCACGGCTTCCACGTGCACGACGAGCGCCACTTCGTCGAGACGTACTCGCTGCGCCAGTTCTGGGAGGTCGACCTGCACCCCGAGGAGGGCTGTGGGGGTCCGATCGACCTCCACCTCGCCCTCGAGGTGGACCCGCGGACGCTGCTCGACTTCGAGGACGCCGTCGTCGCGCTTCCCGACGACGTCGAGCCGCCCGACAAGTGGTCGTTCCCGCTCACCTTCACCTGGGGCGTTCCACCCCTTCCCAACGGGCCTGACCTCCTCAGGTTGGCGATCGACCTCGCCGGGGTCGGCGGGGTGGACCTGCCGCTCGAGATCTCGGCGACCGACTCGTTCGGCTCGGTCACCGACCCGCCGGTGCGTCGCCTGACGATCGTGGCACGCGAGGACGTCTCGCTCGCGAGGGTGCTTGCGGGCGAGGAACTGCTCTGCGACACCTTCGATCGAGCGCTCGCCGTGAGCAGGTTCCTGCTCGAGGCAGCCCCCGCGTGGCTCGGTGAGTGACGCTGGAACGTGACGGTGCGGGCGCTCGCGACACGGCGGTTCCCGCGGCGAGCTAGGCGTCTCGGTGCTGTTCTGGCCACGACGGGAGCGCTCGGCCTGGCGCTCAGCGGCTGCGGCGGGAGCGGCTCCGACGCCCTCGGGCACAAGGCGTGTGTCGAGGTGTCGCGTTCGCTGCGCACCTATGCGGCCGCGGCGAGTGCTCCCAGTCCCGCAAGAGCGGCGGCGGATCGTGGCGTGGCCCTGTCGGAGCTGCGGGACGCACTCCAGCCGGCTGCGCTCGCGGGGAGCTCCGACGGCCAGTGGCAGGCGCTCGAGGCGACGCTGTCGGAGAGCTCGCGCGTCCCGGAGTCGGATCTCGTCATCGCGCTCACCGCTCAGTGCGCCCAGACCCTCAGCCACGGCAGCTGAGAGAGCGGCGTAGCCGACTCGCCGTTAGATCGAGTGGCGGGCCTCGTCGTCCCAGAGCTTGATGCCGCCGAGTATCCCGGCGACGTTGTCGACGATCACGAAGCGATCGTCGACGTGGCCCTGTGCGTGGCGGGCGTTGCCGCCTCCGATGTAGCAGGTGTCGAAGTTCAACAGCACATGAAAGTTGTCGAGCGCCTCGAGAAGCCGCTTGCGCCATTTCGACATGCCGACGCGCTGCAAGGTCGCGTCACCGAGCTGCTCGTTGTAGGTCTGGTTCTTGCGGAACGGTGCGTGGGCGAGCTCGAGGTGGGGCGCGACGCTCCCGTCGAGGAACAGCCCGGTGCCGACGCCCGTCCCGAGCGTGACGACGAGCTCGAGCCCGGTACCCGAGATCACGGCGAGACCTTGGAGGTCCGCGTCGTTCGCGACCCGAACGGGCCGGGAGAGGCGCTCCGCGAGCACGTCCGCGATCTGGAAGCCGGTCCAGGCCTTCACCAGCGAGCTTACGACGGGCGAGCCCGGCCCGGACTCGGTCACGAAGTGCGGCGCCGTCAGCACCCGCCCCTGGCGCACGACGCCGGGGAAGCCGACCGAGACCCGGTCGAAGGCCGGGAGCGGCTTGACGAGGGCCACCACCACCTCGACGAAAGCGTCGGGCGCAAGGGGGTACGTGGTCGGCACGCGCACGCGATCGGCCACCATGCGACCCTCGGCGTCGAGCACCGACGCCTTGAGGCCTGTGCCGCCGACGTCGACCGCCAGCGTCAAGGGGCTGATCGGCGTCCGGGACCAGCCGGGCCCGTCCCCCTGCGCCTCGCTCCCCTGGGCGCTCTCCTGCGCCGGACCACCAGTTGCCGCCGGCTCAGCCGCGACAGCATCCGGCTCGGAGCGGGCCTTGCGGTCACCGTCGCCGTCGGTCATCGCAGCACCTCCGTGCCCGTCGCCCGGCCCTCGACGGTCCCGCCCAGCGCCGCGTACTGTCCTAGCAGCTCGAGCAGGGTGCGCACACCGAAACCGGTGGCGCCCTTGCGCCGGTAGCCCTTGTCCTCCTCCGAGCGCGCCGGTCCGGCGATGTCGAGATGGACCCACGGCGTCGTCCCGACGAACTCCTCGAGCAGCAGTCCCGCCGACAGCGCGCCCGCTTGGCCGGGCGTCCCGATGTTCTTCATGTCGGCGATCTCGGATTCGATGTGGCTCCGGTAGCCCGCCGGGAGCGGCAGGTGCCAGGAGGGCTCTCCCGCTCCCCGTGACGCCTCCCCGACCGCAGCGACGAGGCGGTCGTCGTTGCCCATCAAGCCGGCGATCAGCACGCCGAGTGCAGTGACGCATGCTCCGGTGAGCGTGGCGAGGTCGATGATCGCGTCCGGCGCCTCCTCGGCTGCGAGGCTCAATGCGTCGGCGAGGACGAGCCTGCCCTCGGCGTCGGTGTTGAGCACCTCGATCGTCTTTCCGTTGCGCGCGCGCAGCACGTCGCCCGGCTTGGTGGCCCGACCGCCGGGCATGTTCTCGGTCATCGCCATGAAGCCGACGACGCGCACCTTGACGTCGAGGCGCCGACAAGCGGCGAGCGTCGCCAGCACCGCCGCGGCGCCGCTCATGTCCGTTTTCATCGTCATCATCCCGTTCGCGGGCTTCAACGACAGACCGCCCGAGTCGAAGGTGATGCCCTTGCCGACGAGCACGACCGTGGGGGGCGGACCTGAGATGCCCGACGACTCGGGCACGTACTCCAGCCGCACAAGGCGCGGCGGCTCGGCCGAGCCGCGCGCCACGGCGAGGATGCCGCCGAGTCGCTCGGCGGCGATCTCGTCCTCGTCCATCACCCGGATAACGAGCCCCTCGTGCTCGGCCACCTCGCGCGCCTTGTCGGCGAAGCTGCTCGGCGTGCAGTCCGCTGCCGGGGTGTTCACGAGGTCGCGCGCGAGCGCGACCGCCTCGGCGACGACCTCGGCTCGCGCCACCCCGCGGAACATGTCGTCGATCTCGAGCCCGACGAGCTCGATCCGCGCGATGTGGCCGTCGGGGGCCTCGGACCGGTAGCGGTCGTAGCTGTACCCGGCGAGTAGCGCCCCCTCTGCCACCGCGCCGCCAACCTGAGCCACCTCGAGGCCCGGCGCGACGACGCCGGTGAGGTCGATCGCGAGCGAGCGCATGTGCGAAGCGGCGCGTGCCACAGCCGCGCCCGCCCGCCGCAGCGCCTCGCGGTCCACCCGATCGCGCTCCCCGAGGCCGACGAGGATCTCGATCGGAGAACTCGGGCCGGCGCTGCCGAGCACGAGCGTCGTGGCGAGCTTGGCCTCGAAGCCCCGGCGGCGGCACTGCTCGAGGTCAATCTCGAGGTCCGGGGACGCGGCCTCGAGATCTGCATAGACGGCGAATGCCACGGCCTCGACGTCGTCGGTGCGGTTCAATGCTGCGCTCACGATGCTCATGAACTGCGTCGCTCCTTCTCGGTGCCCAATGGATTGCGGTTGATCAGCTCGTGCCTTCGCCCGACGGCAGGTGCAGCGGGGCGGCGTCCCGGGCCCGGAGGTGCTCGCCCTCGTGGACGCGCGCCAACACCCAGCAGAGGTCGGAGAGGCGGTTGAGGTAGGGACAGACGAGGGAAGGCTCGTCGCCTTGGGACAGCTCGAGACCCACGGCAAGCCGCTCCGCCCGGCGGACGACCGTTCGGGCGAGGTCGAGCGCGGCCGAGCACCTCGTGCCCCCCGGCACGGCGAAGCCGCGGTCGAGCTCGAGCTGCGCGCTGAGCGAGTCGATCGTGGTCTCGAGCATCTCGATCATCGCCGGAGTGACCGAGGTCGTCCCGGCCACGAGATCCGCACGACGACCGGGGCTCGTCGCCACCTCGGCCATGAGGATCCAGAGATCGCGCTGCACCCCGACGAGAACCGCGTCGAGCTCACCCTCGGCAGGAGCCTCGGCCCTTGCCAGGCCGAGGACGGCCTGTGCCTCGTCAACGGTGCCGTTCACCTCGATCGGGAGGCTGTCCTTGGCGACGCGACCGCCCGCGCGCAGGTCCGTCGTGCCGTCGTCCCCGCGCCGGGTGTAGATCCTCACGGGGTCCCGGCGAGCAGTGGCACGAGCATCTCGGCGGGTGTAAGCGAGCCGTGCCGTGCGACGAGGCGCAGCTCGCCCGTGTCCGACGGGTCGAAGAACGCCACGGGCTCCCTCGCGACGAGGGCGACGTCGCCGAGCCGGGCGGCGATCTCGGGCGATGGAGAAGGGCCGAGCCATCGCTCCGCGAGCATCTCGGCCCGCGTGCGCACCCAGGCGACGTCACCGTAGAGATCCCGGCAGCTCTCCGCGACGGCCTCGCACGCGCCCTCGCGGGTGTGCAGCCAGCGGAACCGGCCCTCGCCCGAGAACTGCACGACGTCGCGCGCCACCTCGTCGTCGAGCTCGATCGGCGGTCCGAGCACCTCGACCTGGCCGTGATCGGCGGTCACGACGAGCGCGGCGCCGCTGGGCAAGGTCGCGAGCACGTCCCCGACGAGGCGGTCCACGAACCGCAGCTCGGCGTCGTAGTGCTCGCCGAGCCCTTTGTCGTGGGCGACCTTGTCGATCCCGTCGTAGTACGCGTAGACGAAGGGCTCGCCGGCTCGCAGCTGGGCGCGGACCTCCACCGGCAGGCTCGACGGGACTCGCCAGCCCGCCAGGTGGACGTCGGGCAGGTGGGCATCGGTGAAGCCCGTGTCGGCGAACTCCGCGCGTGACACGACCGGGGAGCGCCGTCCGAGAAAGGGCGCGTGGGTCTGGAAGCTCCTCGGCGGTACGGCGGCGCGCGCGTCGCCGTGGGGCGTCGTCCACTTCAAGACGTTCAGCACACCGGCGGCCAGCGCGATCCGGTAGCCGACGATCCCGTGCACCGACGGCGCCGTACCGGTGGTGAGCGAGGTAAGCGCAGTGGCGGTCGTCGTCGGGGCGACCGACGTGACGGGGCCGCCGGCGAGCGATGCCAGGGTCGGGGCGTTGCGGCGCCGCTCGGAGAGCTGGTCCCATCCGAGACCGTCGAGCACGAGCAGGACCACCTGGCGCGCCTCGAAGGCGACCGGCGCCAACCACGTCGGCGCCGAGAAGTGCTCGCCGCGACGCAACAGCGTGGGGACTACCTCGCTCAGGCACGCGCCGCCGTAATCGGGCAGCAGGGGCTGCGCGGCGTCGGCCGCGCGACTTGCGATCGCGCCCCGTGCCGCCTCGTTCATCGGCCCGAGCATACGGCGGTCGTCGGCGCGGCCGTAGCATAGGGGCCATGAAGGTCTCGACGCGCGGCGACTATGCGAGCCGGGCGCTGCTGTCGCTCGCGCTTCGACCCGACGGGCCGGGGCCGACGTCGGTGCGCGACATAGCCGAGCGGACGGGACTGCCGCAGCCGTACCTCGAGCAGATCCTGCTCGCGTTGAAGGGCGCCGGCCTCGTCCGCTCCAAGCGCGGCGTCGGCGGCGGGTACGTCCTCGCGCGTGCCGCGGACGAGATCACCCTCGGAGCGATCGTGAGCGCGGTAGACGGCCCGATCGCCGTCGGCGACTTCGGCGAGCCCCACGAGAACGGCGCGTGCGACCACGAGGGGCAGTGCGTGCTGCTCGCCGTGTGGTCCGAGGTGGGCTCTCATATGCGCCACCACCTGGACTCCTTCACCCTCGCCGACATGGTCGGGAGGGCGCGCAACATGTCCCAGGTGCTCGAGCCGCTCGATTGACCACGCCCGAGACCAGTTGGGCTCGGGCCGACATCAACTGTTCCAGGTCAAGAGCGCCCGGACCTCTCGCTCGAAGCCGAGCTCGCTCAGGCCGCCGGCGTCGAGGACGAAGTGGCGCCCCTCGCTCGGATCGAGGCCGAGCCAACGGGCCGCAAGAACCCGCAGGAAGTGGCCGTGGGAGAAGATGATGACCGAGCCGCCCTCGGCGCCGTCGCAGATCATCGCGAGCACCCGGTCGGCGCGAGCGCCGATCTTCTCGGGTGACTCCCCTTCCGGAGCTCCGTCGAGGAAGACCTGCCAACCCGGGTGCTGCTCCCGGACCTCGGCAGTGGTGAGCCCCTCGAACGAGCCGTAGTGCCACTCCGCGAGGTCATCGACGACCTCGCACCGGTCGCCGAAGCCGGCAAGCCGGCAGGTCTCGAGGGCGCGCTTAAGCGGGCTCGACAGCACGCGCTCGAAGCTCCGGCCCTCGAGGCGTTGGCGGAGCTGGGCTGCTTGCGCGCGGCCGCCCTCGTCGAGCGGGAGATCGGTGCGCCCCGTATGACGGCCGTTACGGCTCCACTGCGTCGCGCCGTGGCGCACGAGGACGATGCTCGCAGGAGCGCCGGCGGGCTGCGAGCTCGCACTCGGTGTGCTCATCGGCCGGACGTGCTCAACTTCTCACGCGAGCGCGTCGTGTGTGAATAGATCGGGGATGGTTGGATCTCGGTCCTGCCGGTCATGAAGATCCTTGTAGGTAGGCCACTGCCCGGGTCCTTCTCGTGCCGGGACTGCCCCGTACAAGAAGGCAGCAGTCCGCAGGAATGTGCGGCGCCGAAGTGGTGTTGGGAACGGTGCAACCTTAGAACGAGTCCGAGGCTCGGCCACCAGCCGCGTCGAAGACGCACGGAACGAAGGAGAGGAAACCATCTCCACCACGACATTCGCAGACGACACGACAGACAGGACTGGTGGGGGCCCTGACCTGATGCGTCTATTCCTGGACGACGTCGGGCGGCACCCGTTGCTGAGCTCCGACGAGCAAACTGCGCTCGCGCAGCGCGTCGAGGAGGGTGACGAGCGCGCTCGCGACGAGATGATCTCGGCCAACCTGCGCCTCGTCGTCCACTGGGCGCGGCGGTACCAGGGGCGCGGGGTCGACCTCGTCGACCTCGTGCAGGAAGGCACGTTCGGCCTGATGCGCGCGGTCGAAAAGTTCGACTGGCGTCGCGGCTTCAAGTTCTCCACGTACGCGACCTGGTGGATCCGACAGTCGCTGCAGCGGGCGGTCCAGTCCAAGGGGCGTGCGATACGCCTGCCCGAGGACGCCGTGGCGGCCGAGTCGGCCGCGGAGCGCGAAGGCGACGACTCGCAGCCACACCTGCCGCGCGTCGTCGCGAGCCTCGACCAGCCGGTGGCGAGCGAGGCGACAGCCACGCTCGGGGACCTGCTCGCAGGCGACGAGGTTCCGGTGGACGACACCGTGGCCCAATCCATCTCGGTCGCTCAACTTGATGAGGCGATCGACCGGCTGCCCGAGCTCGACCGGGATGTCGTCCGGCTGAGGTTTGGCCTCACCGGCCAGCCGCCGGCGTCGCTCGAGACGACCGCGCGGACGCTCGGCATCGGAGTCAGGCGCGTCCGGAGCATCGAGGCGGCTGCGCTCCGATTCCTGTCCACCCAGCCGGAGGTCGGAGCGCTCCACCCGGCCGCGTAGCCGGCGGCGACATTGCCCCGGCCGCGACACGGCGCCGGGGCAGGACATTCAGCGA
>JAODBO010000058.1 GCA_025464005.1 Acidimicrobiaceae bacterium
TCGGCCTCGGCGAAGCGAATGGTCATGCCGTTACGCGAGACCATGAACACGTCATCTTCGTCCGAAGTCGGAAGCACGCCGATCAGCTCGTCGCCGTCGTGGAGGTTGATCGCGATGAAGCCCTCACGCCTGGACTTGTCGTACTCGCTGAACGGTGTCTTCTTCACCTGCCCGGCCTTCGTGGCGAAGAGCAGGTAGCGGTCGGTCGGGAACTCCTTGGTCTCGACGATCGCCTGGATGTGTTCGTCCGGGTCGAGCGAGATCAGGTTGACGATGGGCGTCCCCCTGGCGGTGCGCTCCTTCATCGGGATCTCGTACGCCCGGAGCCGGTAGACCTTTCCGCGGTTGGAGAATAGCAGCACGTGCGCGAGCGCTGTCGTGTGAACGACCTGGGCTACGAGGTCCTCCTCCTTGAGCCGCGCGCCCTGAACACCGCGGCCACCGCGGGACTGGGTCCGGAACGCGTCCGATGAGACAGCCTTGACGTAGCCGGCGCGGGTGAGCGTGATGACGATCGGCTCGTCCTCGATGAGGTCCTCCGCGTCGAGCGAGCCCGGGTCGTGGACGATCTGGCTGCGCCGGTCGGTAGCGAAGCGCTCCCGCACGGAAGCGAGCTCGGTCGAGATGACGTCCCGCAGCCGTACTGGGTCGCCGAGGATCGCCTCGAGCTCGGCCATCGTCTCTCTTAGCTGGGCCATCTCCTCTTCGAGCTCGGCACGTCCGAGGCGGGTGAGCCGTCCGAGCTGCATGTCGAGGATGTGCGTCGCCTGCTCCTCGGTGAACGAGAAGGGCTCAGCCATCAGGGCGCCGCGCGCCGCGCCGCGGTCGGCAGAGGCGCGGATCGCCGCGATAATCGCGTCGAGCATGTCGAGGGCGCGAAGGAAGCCCTCGACGATGTGTGCGCGCTTTCGTGCTCGGTCGAGCCTGAACTGCGAGCGCCTCGTCACCACCTCGACCTGGTGGGCGATGTAGGCAGTCAGCGCCTGGGCGAGGGTGACGAGGCGGGGCACGCCGTCGACGAGCGCAAGCATGTGCACGCCGAAGCTCGTCTGGAGCTGGGTGTGCTTGTAGAGGTTGTTGAGCACGACGTTCGCGTTGGCGTCGCGCTTCAACGTGATCACGAGGCGTGGCTTGCCGCCGGCCGAGTCGTTCTGCGCCTCGGAGATGCCCGAGACGTGTCCGGCGTCGATGGCGTCAGAGACCTGCCGCTCGATGACGTCGACCGCCGTCTGGTAGGGAATCTCGGTGACGACGATCTGCGCCGTGCCGCTGCGGTTCTCGGTGATCTCCGCCACGGCGCGCAGCTTCACCGAGCCGCGGCCGGTGCGGTAGGCGTCGAGGATGCCGGAACGGCCGAGGATGAGCGCGCCGGTCGGGAAGTCCGGACCCTTGACGAACTGCATGAGCTCGTCAGACGACGCCTCGGGGTTGTCGATCAGGTGGCGCGTCGCATCGATGACCTCCCCGAGGTTGTGCGGCGGGATGTTGGTCGCCATGCCGACGGCGATGCCCTGCGAACCGTTGACGAGGAGGTTGGGAAAGCGAGCCGGGAGCACGACCGGCTCGTTGTCGCTGCCGTCGTAGTTGGGGACGAAGTCGACCGTCTCCTCGTCGAGACCCTCGAGGAGGCTCATCGCGAGGGGAGCGAGACGGCACTCGGTGTAACGCATCGCAGCGGGGCCCATCTCGGGTCCCGGGGCCCCGAAGTTGCCGTGACCGTCGATGAGGGGATGACGCAGACTGAAGGTCTGCACCATGCGCGCAAGTGCATCGTATAGCGACATGTCTCCGTGGGGGTGGAAGCGCCCCATGACGTCGCCCACGACCTTGGCGCACTTGACGAAAGGACGGTCCGGGCGCAGCCCGGTGTCCCACATCCCGTACAGGATCCGCCGGTGGACCGGCTTCAGCCCGTCGCGGACGTCCGGTAGGGCCCTCGAGACGATGACGGACATTGAGTACTCGAGGAACGAGCGCTCCATCTCCTCTTGGATCTCGATCGGCTCGACCGATCCTGCGGTCGGGTCGCCGCCGTCGCCTGCCGCGCCTGCTGTGGTGGCGTCACCTCGTGCCATGGATGGCTCTGCCTCCGGTGCTCGTGATCGTGTGTATCTGTATCGCAGTGCGAGTCATCGCACTGCGAGGACGTCGCCGGCCGACTGGAGCGACGGCGCTCAGACGTCGAGGAACCGTACGTCCTTCGCGTTCGTCTGGATGAAGCGCCGCCGGACCTCCACGTCGTCGCCCATGAGGACCGAGCAGACCTGGTCGGCGATGCTCGCTTCCTCCATGGTGATCTGGAGCAGGGAACGCTTGCCCGCGTCCATCGTGGTATCGCGCAGCTCAGCGAAGTCCATCTCGCCGAGACCCTTCAACCGTTGGAACTCCTGCTTGTGGTTCGGGTGCTCCTCGAGGAACTGCAGGCGTGCCGCCTCGTCCTTCAGGTACACCTTGGAGTTGCCCACGAGCGTCGAGTACAGCGGCGGCTGCGCGGCGTAGACGTGACCGGCGTCGACGAGCGGCTTCATCTGGCGGAGGAAGAACGTCAGCAGCAGCGTCCGGATGTGGGAGCCGTCGACGTCGGCGTCGGCGAGGATGATCACCTTGTGGTAGCGGATCTTCTCGATGTCGAAGTCGTCCGCCACCCCGGCACCGATCGCCATGATGAGCGCCTGGATCTCGGCGTTCTTGAGGACCTTGTCGACGCGGGCCTTCTCGACGTTCAAGATCTTGCCCCTGATCGGCAGGATCGCCTGGATACGCGGGTCGCGCGCGTCGCGCGCGGAGGCGGCCGCCGAGTTTCCCTCGACGATGAAGATCTCCGACTCGCTGGCCTTGCGGGACGAGCAGTCGACGAGCTTGCCCGGCAGGCCCGCTCCGTCGAGGGCGGACTTGCGGCGCGTCAGGTCGCGCGCGTGCCGGGCGGCCGCCCGGGCGCGCTGGGCGAGCAGCGCCTTCTGGACGATCTGGTTGGCTTCCCGGGGGTTCTCCTCGAGCCATTCGGCCAGCTTCTCGTTCGTCGTCCGCTCGACGAGCGAGCGCATGCTCACGTTGCCGAGCTTCGCCTTCGTCTGGCCCTCGAACTGCGGGTCGCGAAGGCGCACGGAGACGATCGCCGTCAGCCCCTCGCGTATGTCCTCGCCCGAGAGGTTGGGGTCGGCCTCCTTGAGGATGTTCCTCGCCTTGGCGTAGCGGTTCACGACGTTGGTGAGCGCCTTCTTCAGCCCCTCCTCGTGCATACCGCCCTCGATGGTGGCGATGCCGTTGGCGAAGGAGTGGATGCTCTCGTAGTAGCTCGTGTTCCACTGGAGCGCGAGCTCCGCCTCCTGGTCGTCCTCGGACTGAGTGAAATAGGCGATCTTGCGGAACAGCGGGTCCTTCGTCTCGTTGAGGTGCTTGACGAAGTCCTCGATGCCGCCTGTGTAGCAGAAGGTCTCCGCGTGCTCGTGCCCAGGCCGCTCGTCCGTGAAGGTGATCTCGAGCCCCCGCTGCAGGAAGGCCATCATCTGGAGGCGCTCGAGCACCGTCTGCGCGCGGAACTCGGTCTCCTCGAAGATTGTCGGATCCGGCCAGAAGGTCACGGTTGTCCCGGTGCGCCCTCTCGGAGCGGGCCCCGTCACCTGGAGCGGGCCGGTCGGCTTGCCGCCGTCGACGAAGGTGAGCTCGTGGTGCTTGCCGGCCCGGTCGATCTGCAGCTCGAGCCTGCTCGAGAGCGCGTTCACGACCGAGACGCCGACGCCGTGGAGCCCACCGGACACCTTGTAGCCGGAGCCACCGAACTTCCCTCCGGCGTGCAGGACGGTCAGCACGATCTCGGCGGCCGACTTGCTCGGATCGCTCGGGTGCGGGTCCACGGGGATGCCTCGACCGTTGTCCTGCACCCGCACGGAGCCGTCTTTCAACAGCGAGACGTCGATGCGCGTGCAGTGGCCCTGCATCGCCTCGTCGACCGAGTTGTCGACGACCTCCCAGACGAGGTGGTGGAGGCCGCTCGAGGACGTCGAGCCGATGAACATCCCCGGGCGCTTGCGTACCGGGTCGAGCCCTTCCAGGATCGTGATGTCCTGGGCTTCGTACGACGCGGGGTCGACCGCGCGCGACTTCGTGGCGACTGGGGTCTGGTCGTCACTCATGGGAAGGCTCGGCGTTCATGACCACGGGCGCGCTCTTTCCGATGCAAAGTTGGGGCGACCGGTGCCTGCGGCTTCGCCGCGGCGTCCGGGTGCTCTGACCAGATCATTCTATGCCAGGACGGCCTCGCACCGTGACCTTCAGGCGTGCTGCGACGTGCTGGCCGACACGCTCTTCCAGCTGGGTGAGGATCTGGCCCGCGAGGAACGGGAGCTGGGTAACCCACCCGGCGTGGTCGACCGCCACGACGAGATCGTCGCCTCGCAACGCGAGCGGTGTGACATGCGCCGCAACCTCGGCTCCGACCACCTCGCTCCAGCAGCCGCAGACTGCTCCGAGCAGGTACGCCCCCTCGTGCCCCTGGCTTCGCAGGTAGGCGTCGAGGGCGCTCGAGAGGCTCTGGTCGCCCGTGGGCGACGTCCTGCGACGCAGCGGCGGTCGTGGCCTGGTAGAGGGTGCCTGGCTGCGGCTCGGGCCGCGACGTTCGTCCGTCACGGGAGGATTCTCCCATCTCGGAGCCTCACCACGGCATCTGGCGAGGAACCGGGTGGCAGCGGGCCCGCGGTGGTCAGGATCGCCTGCCCGGGAGGCAGCTCGCTGACGAGCGCCTTGGCCGTGGCGTCATCGAGCTCCGAGAACGCGTCGTCGAGGAGCAGTACCGGCGGCGCACCCGCGTATGACCCGACGACGCCGTGTGCGGCCAGGCGGAGCGCGAGCGTCACGCAGCGCTGGCGTCCCTGGGAGAGGCGCGTCCGCGCGTCGAGGTCGTCGCTCGTGATTGCGAGGTCGTCGCGGTGGGGCCCGACCGTGGTGACTCCCCGCTTCAGGTCCTCGTGGCGGTGACTGGCGAGCGCCTCTGCGAGCGAGTCGCCGAACGACCGCTGGTAGTCGAGGACAACGCCCGCGCCCGTGCCGGTGAGCCGGGAGAACGCCGAGCTGGCGAGGGGCGCGAGCTCCGCGACGAGCGTGGCGCGAGCCTCGGCGAGCTCGGTGCCGGCCGCCGCGAGCTGGTGGTCCCAGACATCGAGGGTCGTCGACACCTCCGGACCGGCCCGGCCGCCGGCCTGACGGAGCAGCACGTTGCGTTGGCGTAGGACGCGTTCCACGGTATGGCGGGCGACGCTGAGGCGCGGATGTGCCGAGACCACGACTTCGTCGAGGAAGTCCCGCCGTTCTTGGGGACCGCCTTTGACGAGCGCGAGGTCGTCGGGGGTGAACACCGTCACCCGCACCGTCTCGAGGAGCTCCTGGACCCGGCGGACACGCTGGCGATTGCGCATCGCCTGGTCCCGACGCGGTGGGGTGATCTCGATCTCGACAAGGGTGTGGCGCGAGCCGTCGGCGGCCTCCAGACGCACGATCGCTGAGGCGGAACCGGAGCGGACGAGAGACTCTCGGGGGCTACCCCGAAACGACTTCAGCGACGAGCAGTACCCGATCGCCTCGAGCAGGCTCGTCTTGCCGGCGCCGTTGTCACCGGTCACGACGGTCAGACCGCCGGATACCGGCCGCAGCTCGCCCTGCACGAGGTTGCGAAAGTCCGTGACCTCCAGCCAGACGACTTCGGTCAGGACACCCTCACCGGCATGAGCAGGTAGCGGTAATCGTCCTCCTCGGCGCCACGAACCGTCGCCGGCTTCGTCGAGTCGATGACGTCGAGGATGATCGTGTCGGACCGGATCGCCTCGATGCCGTCGAGCAGGTACGTCGGGTTGAACGCCACGACGAGCTCGTCGCCGCTGTACGCACCCTCGACTCGCTCCGCGGCGCGTCCTGTCTCGGCCGTGAGCACGGTGAGCTCCGCCCCTCCGTCGCCAAAAGCGATCCGGACCGGGGTGGTGGCGTCCTTGGTGTCTCGCACCATGAGACGCACTCGTCGCAGCGCCGAAGCAAGGTCGTCCCGAGACGTCGTGAACGAGTTCGGGTACGACGCGGGCAACAGCCGCTCGTAGTCGGGAAAGGGACCGCGCAGCAGCCGCGTGGTGAGCTGGACCTCACCGAGGTCGAACACCGCGTCCAGCTCACCGTGGTGGAACACGAGCGGCTCGGCCTTGCCCTCGGCGCCGTCGGACCCCGAGCCGACGAGGCGCTGGATCTCGGCGAGCGCGCGTGCCGGGATGAGCACCTCGGAACCCGGTGCGAGGGCGCTGACTCCAGCGAGGTCCCTGAAAGCCAACCGGTAGGAGTCGGTCGCGACGAGGCGCAGGCCGGCGTCGGTCGCCACCATGAGGACGCCGGTGAGCTGAGGTGCACGTGTGTCGTCGGCGAGCGCGGCACGCACGACCTGGCGAAGGCCCTCCGCGAAGAGCGTCGTCGGCAGGGTGATGCCCTCGCCCTCGGCCGCAGACAGGCGTGAGATCTCGGCGCCGACCGGTATACGCACCGTGAACTCGGCGCGCCCGGAGGTGATCCGCACCTCGTCCTCGTCGCTGGTGAGCGTCACCGCGCCGGGCTCGAAGGAGCGCACGATGTCCACGAGCAGGCGCGACGGCACGAGGACGACACCGTCGGAGTCGCCCGCGACGCTCGCGCGGACCTCGATGACGAGGTCCGGATCGGAGCCGGTGACCACGAGATGGTTTCCGTGCAATGCGAGCTGCAGGCTCGTCGCACCGGGCCCTCCAGCACCGCGGGTGGAAGCTGCGCGTCCAGCGGTCGCCAATGCCTCGAGCAACCCGTCACGTTCGGTCCGGAACTTCACCGTTCGTGCACTCCCTTCTGGTGATCTGTTCGTAAAAAGGACAGTAGTAACGGTAGGGGCTGGGGATTGTGGACTACATCGTGTGGTAGCTGGTCAGGGGCGCTGATCGTACCCACAGGGCGTACCGCTGTGCCCACAGGGGTCTTCCCGGACAGCGTTGGCCCTGTGGGTGACCGACGCGCTGTCCACCGTTGAGGCGTGGCGGCCCACAGCTTGTACCGTCCTCCGGTCCCCAGATCCGGGCCGGCGTCAGGCGATTCGCTCAGCCGCTCGACACGCTGGTCATTCACCGCTGCGGACCCGCACGGTCAGCTCCGTGACCTGGTCGTAGATCTGACGCCGCTCCTTCATGAGACCAGCGATCTTTTCCACAGCGTGGATGACGGTCGTGTGGTCGCGCCCTCCGAACTCCCGGGCGATCGCCGGATAGGAGAAGTCGGTGAGGTCACGGAAGACGTACATGCTGATCTGCCTGGCGATCACGAGCGGCCGGCGCCGACTCGGACCACAGAGCTCCTGGATGCTGAACCCGAAGTACTCGGCGGTGGTCGTCAGGATCTGCTGGCCGGTGATACGGCGTGGCTGGCGGCTGGCTACGAGGTCGGCAAGCACGGTCTCGGCCAGCTCACGCGTCAGGGGCTGGCGGTTGAGGCTGGCATAGGCCGTGACCCGGATGAGCGCCCCCTCAAGCTCGCGGATGTTGTCCTTGACGTTGCTCGCGATGAACTCGAGGACCTCGTCGCCCACGATCGCGCGCTCATGCTCGGCCTTCGTGCGCAGGATGGCGATCCTCGTCTCCAGCTCTGGTGGCTGGATGTCGGCGATCAGGCCCGACAGGAACCGACTTCGCAGCCGGCTCTCCAGCGTCGCGATCGAGCCGGGTGGCCGATCGGAGGTGAGCACGAGCTGGCGGGAGGCCTCGTAGAGCGAGTTGAAGGTGTGGAAGAACTCCTCCTGGAGCGACTCCTTGCCCTCGATGAACTGAATGTCGTCGATAAGCAGCACGTCGCACTCGCGGTAACGGCGCTTGAAGGCTCCGGTGGTGTTGTTCCTGATCGCCTCCACGAACTCGTTCATGAACGTCTCGGTGGACACATAGCGAACGTGAAACCGGGCGAAATTATCCGTGACGTAGCTGCGAATGGACTGGAGGAGATGGGTCTTTCCAAGGCCCGCAGCACCGATGATGAACAGCGGGTTGTACGCGCGTGCAGGAGCCTCGGCAACTGAGAGCGCGGCGGCGTGCGCGAAGCGGTTGGAAGGACCGATGACAAAGGTGTCGAAGGTGTACCGGCTGCTCGCGCCGCCGACGAGCGGCCCGTTCTCGCGGACCTGCTCGGGGGCCGATTCGGAGCGGTCTGTGGATAGCGCGCGCTGGCGATCACCCGCGACCTCCCGGGTCGGCATAGCCGGCTCGTCGATCTCGAGCTCGTCGACAAGGACGTCGAAGCGGATCGGCAGCTCGCCACCGGTGGAATCGTGCATGGCGTCGCGTATGAGCCCCTCGAAACGGCTCTCGAGACGCTCCTTGACCAGGGAATTTGGCACCGCGAGCACAAGCACGCCGTTGGACACCGCTACGGGGGTGATGCTCGCGAACCATGTCCGCCATGTCGCGTCGGATACTTGCGACTGGATAGCCCCAGCGCACTCATCCCACAATTGCTGTGCGTCGGTCACCAGCCTCCAGCCTTCTGGCCAGGCAGTTCTCCACAGCCAGGTCCACAGATGTGGACCAAGACATTCCGGTCAACGGGGGAATCCTCGAAGGGCAGCATCCTACAACGCCGCCGGCGAATGGGACGAAGCTACGGGAAGCCATGGTTCGTCTCGCCGCGCTAGGATGCGGGGTCATTTTCAAAGGGGCGAGATGAAGCGGACCTACCAGCCAAATACGAGGAAGCGGGCCAAGCGCCACGGCTTCCGCCATCGCATGTCGACGCGCGCCGGCCAGGCGATCTTGAAGGCGCGCCGCCGCAGAGGGCGGGTGCGCCTGTCCGCTTGACCGGGCGCCCGGCGCCCGTACATGGGCGCGAGGCCTTCCGCGCGCTCGTACGCAGCCCCCGGCGGGCTAGGAGCGGGCCAGTCACGGTACACTTCGTTCCGACTGATCCCGGTGGCGAGGTGCTCGTCGCGTATTCCGTCGGCCGCAAGGTCGGCGGAGCGGTGGACCGGAACCGGTGGCGCCGTCGACTGCGCGCGATCGCCGCTGAAGTAGGGCCGGGACTTGCGCCCGGTGCCTATCTCGTCGGAGTCGGTGCAGACGTTCACGGTCTTCACTTCGACGAGTTGAGAGAACGAGTGATCAACACCATGTACAGAGCGAGCGGTCAGCGGCGATGAGCGATGCCGGCAGGCCCGCGCGCGCCGTCGTGGCGACCATCCGCGCCTATCAGGGCGCGCGGCGCGGCCACCTGTCACCTTGCCGCTTCGTCCCGTCCTGCTCGGAGTACGCCATCGAGGCTGTGACGTCCCACGGTGTCGTGAAGGGCGTGTGGCTTGCCGCGCGTCGCATCGCGCGCTGCAACCCGCTCGGCGGCCGCGGCTTCGACCCGGTCCCGGGCTGAGAGGCCGCTTCTCGTGTCCGTTTTCTCCGTGGTGCTTGCCAGCTCCTTCGGCAAGATCGTCCACCCGCTGTTCGTCGCCTTCGCGTGGCTGCTGGCGGAGTTCTACTCGGTCATACCGAACTATGCGGTAGCGATCGCGCTGCTCACGATCACGGTGATGATCGTGGTCTTCCCGATCACCCGGCGCGGCACGCGCTCCATGATGCGGATGCAGATCCTCTCTCCGGAGCTGAAGTCCCTCCAGGCCAAGTACAAGGCGAAGCCCGGTATGAGCACGGTGGAGCGCCAGGAGCTCCGTCAGAAGCTCAACGAAGAGATGATGGCGCTCTACAAGGAGAACGGCGTCAGCCCGACCGGCGGCTGCCTGCCAATGTTCCTCCAGTTCCCGATCTTCTGGATCCTCTATGCCACCATCCGGGGTCTCACCCACGAGGTGACAACCGGCAAGGGCGTCCATGCCGTCACCCACGTCGTGCCGCTCTACATCAGCCACTCAACGAGGCTCTACCAGGACATTCTGCACGGCGGAGCGGCCCTGCCGGCTTTCGGCCTGAAGCTCGCCGACTCGGTGAAGAGCCACGGCCTCTCGGGCGTCGGTCGCGTTCCCTACGTCGTGATGATCCTTATCGCGATTGCGCTCCAGTACGTCCAGATGAAGCAGCTCAGTGGCAGGAACCCTGCGGCGGCCCAGGCCAATCCGCAGATGCAGCAGATGCAGAAGGTGATGCCGCTGATCTTCGCGGTCATCTACATCTCCATCCCGGCCGGTGTCAACGTGTACTTCATCGTCTCGAGCCTGTTCAGGATCGGACAGCAGGAGTTCATGTACCGCCATGACCCGCAGCTGCGCGAAGCGATGGAGAAACTGCGCGAGCGCACGAAGAACGACCCGAAGGTGATCGCGGCGCGAGCCGTCGCGAACCAGTCGGGCAGCGGCGGCAAAGGCATCCTGGCTCGTCTACGTCCTGCGGCACTGATGCCGGCAGTCGAGTCGGCCGGAGCCGGGCCGAGCGGATCCTCCCCGTCCTCCCCGTCGAAAGGGACGCCGCCCCGTAGCTCGGGACCGGCCAAGTCCGGCCCCGCAAGGAACGGATCGAAGCCGCCGACCGCCGCCCAGCGCCAGAACCGGCGCAGTGGCCAGGCCGCCGCCTCGAGCAACGGCAAGGCCCCCGGGCCGAAGCCGCAGCCTCGAGCGCAGGGGAAGCGGGCTCGGAGGCCGCGCTGATCATGGAGTGGGTCGAGACGACAGGCAGGAGCCTCGCAGCGGCTCTCGAGAGCGCCCTCGACGAGCTCGGCGTCGACGAGCAGGACGCCGAAGTGGTGATCGTGGAGGAGCCTCGCAACGGCTTTCTCGGCATCGGTCGCAACGAGGCGCGCGTCCGCGCTCGGGTGCGGCCCTCGGCACCGAGGCCGAAGCGCCCTCAGCGGGGTCGCAGAGAGCGCGGCGCGGGCCGCGGTGGGGGCGCGGACAAGGCGTCCGGGCGCGGGAACGACGCGACGAGCCAGCCCGGGTCGGCCTCGCGCCGCCCCGGAGGCAAAGGTGGCGCGAAGCCAGCGTCCGCGGAGCGCGACGAGACGTCTCGCGGATCGGACGAACGACGCTCCGACGAGCAGGACGCCGAGGCCCCCCTCGCGGGGGCGACCGGGTCGCAGTCGACGCGCCGGCGACGCGGTGGGCGGGGTCGTGGATCAGCTAAGACGGATGGAGCTGGGCAGCGTGTCCGGACCTCCGAAAAGGAGGAGGAACAGATGAGCGTTGACCAGCAAGCAGAGCTCGCGGGCTCGTTCGTGCGTGGGGTAGTCGAGAGGTTCGGCTTCGACGCGACGACCGAGGTCGAGATCACAGAAGAGCACGTCGCGGTCGCCGTCAACGGCAATGACCTCGGGCTGTTGGTCGGCCCCCGTGGCACCACCCTCGACGCCCTCCAGGAGCTGACCCGTACGGTCGTCCAGCGGCGGGGCGAGGAGCACGGGACACGGATCGTTGTCGACGTCGCGGGCTTCCGAGCCCGCCGGGCGGCAGCGCTCGAGTCCTTCACCCGCCGCATCGTCGACGAGGTCCTAGCCTCGGGCACTCCCGAGGCTCTCGAGCCGATGTCTGCTGCGGACCGCAAGATCGTCCACGACGCCGTCAACGGCATCGACGGCGTCGAGACGACGTCGGAGGGCACCGACCCACGCCGTTACGTCGTGATCAGGCCGTCCGGCCGGGCTGACGTTGGCAACGACGTCCGCGCCGACGAGGCCGGGGAGCCCGACGAGGGCTGAGAGCGCCACACTCTCTTCGGGCCGGTGAGGATCGCCGACTCGCTGCAGGCCGTCTTGAGCGAGGCCCAGGAGCGGGGCATGCTCGGCGGGGCACCGCTGCAGCAGCACGTCGACCACGCAGCAGCATTCGTCGATGCCGGCGGTGCCGCGAGCTTCGTGAATGCCAGGGTGCTCGACCTCGGAAGTGGCGGGGGCATCCCGGGTCTCGTCATCGCGGCTCGCTGTTCTAGCGCCCACGTGACGCTGCTCGACGGCCGCACGCAACGCGTCGACTTCCTCGAGCACGCGGTCGAGCGGCTCGGCTGGTCCGGCCGTGTCGAGGTGCTCGGAGCGAGGGCCGAAGACGTCGGCCGCGACCCGGAGCGGCGTGGGGCCTACGACGTCGTCGTCGCCAGGGGATTCGGCCGTCCCGCGGTCACCGCCGAGTGCGCTGCCCCGCTGCTTCGTGTCGGCGGCCTCCTGGTCGTCTCCGAGCCACCGGACGCTCCGGACAATGACCCACGGTGGCCGGCGGAGGGATGCGCCTTGGTGGGGATGGCCTTGAGGTCGCTGCAGGCACTTCCCTGGTCGTTCGCACTCCTGTGCCAGGAGCTTCCCTGTCCCGATCGCTATCCCCGGCGCGTCGGCGTGCCCGCGAAGCGACCGCTCTTCTAACAACTCCAGGTGCGCCGGACGAGAGGCCGCTACGCCCGACTCTCGTCCGGGGGCGAGGGTGGCTGGAGCTTGTCGGCGTACCGGCTGCACATGTCTTCGAAGCGCTGGAAGCTGTACGCGTCGAGCTCGGGGGACATGCGGCGCTGCAGCACGGGTAGGAGCTCGTCCCGCAGGTAGGGGCCGCGGGCCATCCACTGGAAGTAGTGACGGCCGCCGTGGTCGTAGGGTCCGTACAGCTTGCCTCCGGAGAACGTCCGCTCCAGCCAGCGAAACATCGCCTCGTGGCGCACGTGCATCCGCAGCGTCACCTGCGGCTGCCTGCCGTCGCCACCGAAGTGGCCTTCGCCCATGAGGAGACCGACGAGAAGTCCCTCCTCGAACTCGCTTGGCACCGACGGACCTCCCAAGGCGCTGTTTCACCGTAAGGTACCACGTGAAACCAAGGGGACCTCCAGACACGAGGGTTGTTGTTTCACCGTCATGACGCACGTGAAACGTGACGATCTAGCGCGGCCTCTCGGATGATCGTTTCCTGGGCTGGTGCGCCGAGCGCGCGAACCCAAGCTTGACCGGGAGGCACGTGGCGGCGAGGATGGTTCGCTCGATCCGGGCCGGACGACGGGATCGACCATTTCCCACACCCGGCGCGTCGACGACCAGCGAGGATACGCTGCCGGTGCGCGGTCGCTCTCTCCTCGTCCAGGCAGCGCAAGCTGGCTCGCCCGATCTCGACCGACACACAAGTCTGCGTCCAGGCTCACCGCGAGCCGGGATGCGAAGGGAGCAACGACGCGATGGGTTCTGAGAGCCGTTGACATCGGACAACGATATTGCCGATGCAGGTGCGGGCGAGACGGACAGGATCGTGGTCGCCCTCGACCGGGCCACTCGTGAGGCCAGCGAGAACTCGACCGTATCCATGACAGTTGGCGCAGGCGGCCCTCGAGCGCTCCCGCGCGTGTTCGCCGTGGCGAACCAGAAGGGCGGGGTCGGCAAGACGACGACGACGGTCAACCTGGGCGCCTCGCTCGCCGATCTCGGCTATCGAGTCCTCGTGATCGACCTCGACCCCCAGGGCAACGCCACGACCGGACTCGGCATCGAGGCACGGAACTTCGACACGTCCATATACGACGTGCTCCTCCACGACGTCCCGCTCGAGGACTGCATCGAGCCGACGAGCATCAAGAACCTCTTCGTCGCGCCGGCGACGATCGACCTCGCCGGCGCCGAGATCGAGCTCGTGCCGGCATTCAGCCGCGAGCTGCGACTCCGCAAGGCGGTCAACCAGGTTCGCGAGGACTTTCAGTACGTGCTCATCGACTGCCCGCCGTCGCTGGGCCTCATCACGGTGAACGGTCTCGCTGCCGCGGGCGAGGTGCTCGTCCCGATCCAGTGCGAGTACTACGCGCTCGAGGGGGTGGGGCAACTGCTGCGCAACGTCGAGCTCGTGCGGGGCAACCTCAATCCCCAGCTGCAAGTGACGACCATCGTGCTCACGATGTACGACGGACGGACCAAGCTTGCCGATCAGGTGGTGCAGGAGGTACGCAGCCATTTCGGCAACGCGGTCTGCCGCACCGTCGTACCGCGCTCCGTGCGGGTGTCCGAGGCCCCGTCCTTCGGGCAGCCCGTCACGGTGCACGATCCATCCTCTCGCGGCGCCATCGCTTATCGAGAGCTCGCGAAGGAGGTCAGCGGTGGCCCGGCGTAGCGGTCTCGGTCGTGGCCTAGATGCCCTGATTCCAACGGGCGTTACGCAATCCTCGAGCTCGGCCCTGCGAGACGTGCCTCTCTCGAGCATCCGCCCGAACCAGTTCCAGCCGCGCAAGCAGTTTGACGAGGAGACGCTTTCCACGCTGGTCGACTCCATTCGCGCAATCGGCGTGCTCCAGCCGGTGCTGCTGCGCGAGGTGGCTGCCGGCGAGTACGAGCTCATCGCGGGCGAGCGGCGCTGGCGCGCCTCGCGTCGGGCGGGTCTCCAGACCATCCCTGCGCTCGTCCAGGTAGCGGACGACGTATCCAGTCTCGAGCAGGCGCTCGTCGAGAACCTCCATCGCGAGGATCTCAACCCGCTCGACGAGGCGGCGGCGTATCAGCAGCTGATCGAGGACTTCCACCTCACACACGAGGACGTCGCACGCCGGGTCGGCAAGAGCAGGGCTGCGATCACGAACAGTCTCCGCCTGTTCCATTTGCCGCCGACGGTGCAGCGACTCGTGCGGGATACGAAGCTCACTCCGGGTCATGCGAGGGCGCTCTTGACGACACCCGATCGTGAGCTTCAGGAACGGCTCGCGCAGGAGGCGGCGGCGGCGAGCCTGTCGGTGCGGGCACTCGAGGAGCTCGTGCGAGCCTACGTTCACGACGAAGCCATGGCAGCCGTCGTGCAGGCAGTGCCGGTCGAGACCAGATCGCACGAAGCCGCTCCCGAAGGTGACAGCGAGAGCGAGGACGACGACGCTCCTCCACTAGCCGAGGACGACGCTCCCTCGCGCCCGACCGCGACCGTCTCGACGCGTCGAGATCACCTGCCCTCGACTGCGACCGCTTTGCGCCCCCCCGGTGTCCTCGAGCTCGAGGAGCTACTCGCCGCTCATCTCGACACTCGCGTGCGCGTCGACATGGGCGCGCGTCGGGGGCGGATCGTCGTCGACTTCGCGACGCTCGAAGATCTGGAACGGATCTATCGTGCCATGATCGGTGGCCTGGCTCGCTGAGTGCACTCGACCTCTAGTGGAGGTCGAGCAGGAGCAGTCACTCTCCGACCTTCGTCCTCGGCCGATCGCTAACTTGTGAGATGACTTGTGAGAACAACCCGTATTTAGCTGGGCTTTCATCATCGGCGAGGATGCCTCGCCGGATCTGACTGCACGTGAGTTTCGACCACGTCTCGAGGGTCGGTCACGACCCTCGAGCGCTGATCGAGGGCAGGTCTAACGCGCTGGTGGAAGTTGATCCACAACCTGTGCATGAGGTTGTGGATCATGGGCTCAGTCCCAGCTGGTGGCGACCCAGGTGCCAAGCGACAGCGCGAGCACCCTGGCCAGGTCAGCAGTACGGCGCACGACGACGATGGGCGATCCGAGCTGGATCTCGATCGCCGGCATGCGCGTCTCTCGCAGGATCGGCAGCGCCATGCCTGCGGTTCCCCCGTCGTCGAGCCCCAGGCTCGACGCCAGGTTGGCCTGCACCAGCTCGGCGAGGTGCTTGCTCGCCATCGACTCGTAACGAAAGCCGCGGTAGTACGCGACGGTGCAGTCGCTGCGATCGGCGATCAGCTGGAGGTCGATGAGGCAGTCGACCTCGGAAGCGTTGGCCTCGGCGGCGCGGTGTGACGCGTCGGGATGCTGGACGGCGATGGCAGTGGCGCCGCCGTGCTCGAGTGCACGGCAGACTGACGCCACCCCGGACGCGAACCCTCCTCCGTCACCGACGGCGATCCGGCGTCCTGCAAGGGTCTTGGTCGTGCCCGTGGCGAGCAGGAGTCGCTCGCGAAGCGGGCTCACCAGGTCTGCGGCGCCCTTGCGGATCGTCAGGCGGTGCAGGTCGACGAGCGTCCGGCGCCCGAGAACCCCGTCCATGGTGAGACCCGCGTTGCGCTGGAAGTCCATGAGCGCGACGACGGTCTCGTCCCCGAAGATGCCGTCGATGCGGCCCGGGTCGAATCCCAGCTGGCTGAGGCGTCGCTGGAGCTCGGCGACATCGTCACCGCGGAACATCGGTCGGCGTCTGTAGAGCGCGCGATCACCGAGCTGGTAGCCGGCCTCGACGATCACTGACCAGGCCGGAAGGTCAACGATGCCGTTCTCACGGAGGCCGCGCAGGCGTTGGAAGGAGCGGACCGCGAGCTCGGTCTCCCCGTCGAACGCGCCGCCGCCGCAGGGATAGCCGAGCTTGGTTAGGCGCTGCTGGAGGTCGACGACAGCGTCGCCTTCGTCGCCGCTCGCGAGGGGAAGGCGCTCCTCGTACTGCCCCCAGGGAGGGCTCGACGGCGCGCGCATTCCCGTCATGCTAGAAGTCCGGCAGCCGCCGTCGTGGCGTTCGGGACCTCCAGATGCGCTCCTCGGGTCCTTCGAAACGACGATGCCCCAGGGACGCTTTGCGTCCCTGGGGCATCGGTGCCGCCGCGAATCGACTTACAGATGCGGCTCGAGCTCCGCCAACAGCGCCGACTTCGACTTGGCGCCGACGATGCGAGCCAACACCTCGCCGTCCTTGAACAGGATCATCGTGGGGATGCTCATCACCTCGAAGCGCTGCGCAGTCTTCACGTTGTCGTCCACGTTGAGCTTGGCGATGCGAAGCGCGGCACCCTTCTCGGTGGCGATCTCGTCCAGGATCGGCGCGACCATCTTGCAGGGACCGCACCACTCCGCCCAGAAGTCCACGAGCACCGGCATATCGGCGAGCTGTACCTGCTCGTCAAAGCTGCCGTCAGTGACGGTCACTGTTGCATTTCCCATCTTTCTCTCCTTTTGCGACCCGAGGGTCGGTAGTTGTCGACTGCCCGACGTTGCGGCAAGTCGCCTGCCCGGCTACCGCCCAGCAGATCCTCACCAGGTGGAACGCCTTCGGGCCGCCCGCCATTCCAACGAGCGCTGCGACGCTCAGCTCAACAGCGCCGAAGGCGCTGGACCTCAGCCCTGGCCGAGCGCCTCGAGATACCGCTCCACGTCGAGCGCAGCCATGCACCCCGAGCCGGCGGCGGTGATGGCCTGGCGGTAGACGTGGTCTTGGACGTCGCCGCAAGCGAAGACGCCGGGAACGGCGGTCTTCGTCCCGTCATGGGTCGCGAGGTAGCCGGTCTCGTCCATCTCGAGCTGTCCGGCGAACAAAGAGGTATTGGGCTCGTGGCCGATCGCGACGAAGCAGCCGTCGACCGCGATGTCCGACACGCCGCCGGTGACGACGTCGCGGACCCGCAAGCCCTGGAGTGTGGTGTCGCCGAGCACCTCCTCGACCACCGAGTTCCACAGGAACGAGATCTTTGGGTTCGCGAGGGCGCGGTCCTGCATGATCTTCGACGCCCGGAGCTCCTTGCGGCGGTGGATGACGAGCACGGACGAGGCGAACTTCGCGAGGAAGATCGCCTCCTCGATGGCGGAGTCCCCCCCGCCTACCACCGCGATCGGCTGGCCACGGAAGAAGAAGCCGTCACAGGTGGCACACGTCGAGAGCCCGTGGCCGAGCAGCTTCGTTTCACCGGGAACGTTGAGCATCAGCGACCGTGCACCGGTCGCGATGATGAGAGACCTGGTGCGAAACGTCGGCTCGGGATCCTCGGGATCGCCGGTCCAGATCGCGATCGGCGACGAGGAGAGGTCGATCCTGGACGCCTTGGCGGTGACGATCTCCGCGCCGAAGCGGACGGCTTGCGCTCTGAAGCTCGTCATGAGCTCGGGGCCCATCACGCCGTCCACGAAGCCCGGGAAGTTCTCCACCTCGGTTGTGAGCATGAGCTGCCCACCGGGCTGGTCGCTCGTGGAGGAGGGTTCCCCTTCGAGCACGAGCGGGTGCAGATCGGCGCGCGCCGTGTAGATAGCGGCGGTCAGGCCCGCGGGCCCCGACCCGAGGACGACCACCTCCCGGGGCTCTGACGCCCCCGACGTGCCACCGACGCCACTGGAACGCTCACTTGTCGCCATCGTCTCTCCTCCGCGTGCTGCCTAGCCTCAAGAGGAACGCTCCAGCGCCGGCCAAGATTCCCCCGACGACCAGGTCGCTGGCCCACACGCGGCCACCGAACGCATCCTCGGTCAGCAAGCGCACGAGGCCAACCGAGGCGGCGACGGCCAGGAAGATCCCGATGAGGCCGACGAGGACGCCGACCACGAGCGCTCGCACGGCGAACAGTGCCGGCCGCACCGATCGGTCGCGCACCGCCTCCACGAAACTCTCGACCCACCGGGTCGCCCGCGCGGCCCAGTCGTCCGACGGTGCTGTGCCCTGCTCGGCGTGGTCCATGGCCGCGAGGTTAGAAGCTGGCTCGGCGCGCGTGTCGTATGACCACTTCAGCGGCTCGCGCGACCACTACAACACTTCCTGCCTCGGGGCCCGGGAGCAGCCGACGCATCACACGAGCTCGAGGCAGACGCCCATCGTGCCTGGCCCGGTGTGTGCGCCGATGACCGCGCCGATGTGGGTGACGACGATCTCGCGCGCCGGGCGGACACCTGCCAACATCTCGAGGAAGACGTCGAGGTCACCCGCCGCGGCGTGCGCGACCGCAAGGCGCTCGAGCGGGCCCGCCTCGGCGACCTTGTCGGCGAGGTAGCGCAGCGATCGGCTACGCGTCCGCTGGCGCGACTCGCCGGCGACGACGCCGTCGCGTACCTCGATAACCGGCTTGATGGCGAGCAGCGAGCCGAAGAAGGCCTGAGCGGAGCCGATCCGACCGCCCCGGCGTAGCGTCTCCAACGAGTCGAGGCCGCCGAGCACACGGACCTTGCCGATCGATGCCCGCGCAGCGCCGGCGACCGAGACGAGATCGCCGCCGCGGGCGGCCGCCTCCGCAGCGTCGAGCACGATGAATCCCTCGCCCATCGTCACCGAGCGGGAGTCGATCACCTCGACCGCGATCTCGCCGGCCACAGCCGCGGCGCCGGCCACTGCGGACTGGAAGGTCGCCGAGAGCGCCGACGAAAGCGTGACGCAGACGACGCCGTCGGCGCCGTCGTGCGCCGCAGCCGCGAAGGCGTCCCTGAAGGCCCCGGGCGACGGCGCTGAGGTCTCGGCAAGTGCGTCGCTTTGGGCGACACGCACCCAGAACTCCGCCGGCGTCAGCGAGGACATCTCCGAAGCGGGGACGTCGCCGAGACGGACGTCGAGCGGCACCACGACGATGTCGTGCTCCTTCAGCAGCTCGACCGGCAGGTCGGCGGCGCTGTCAGTGACTACCCGGATCCCGGCCACGTGCCCCCTTCGTGTGCAGGCGACCCCCGGGTCGCCGGCGGGAATTCTGCCAGGCCATGAACGACCCCGCTGCGCCTGCGCCGCCGATGTACACGGCACCGCCCGCGGCGACGGTGAGGATGAGCTTGACCCACCCGGTCAAGCCCGTCCCGCTGCCGAGCAGCGCCGATACGAAGGCCACGGCGAAGGCCATCACGAGGCTTAGCGCGATCGAGCGGAGCGAGGAGCTGAGCAGCGCCCGTCCCCCGATGCGACCGAGTCGCTCGCGCAACACAGCGAGCGCCACGATCGCAGCCAGGGTGTACGCGATCGAGTAGGACAGAGCGAGGCCCCGCACGCCGAGCGGACCGTAGAGGACGAAGGCGAGCAGCACGTTCGTCCCGTTCTCGAGCGCGTAACAGACGAAGGCCGTCCTCGTGTCCTGCATCGCCTGGAAAGCCCTTGTCGCCAGCAGGAAGACCGAGAAGCCGGGCAGCCCGAGCGCGAAGAGCGCGAGGACAGACGCGGTGAGCTCGGCATCTTGATGGGTCTCCGCGCCGTGCTGGATCAACAGCACCATCGCCGGCCGGGCGAGCAGCAGGTAGCCGATCGTCGCTGGCAGGATCAGCGCGAGCGTCTGGCGTGTCGCGGTCGCGAACCGCTCGCTCATCGTTCGCAGCTCTCCGGCCGCCCACGCGCGCGCGAGGTCCGGGCTGGCGACGTTGATGACCGAGACTGCAACGACGGCGAAGGGGAACACGAAGAACTGGTACGCGTACGTATAGGCGCTGACACTTCCGCCGCCCAGGTGGTACTCGAGCGCGAGCACGACGAAGACCGCGAGCTGGTTGGCGACGACGAACCCGAACGTCCACCCCGACAGCGAGACGATCGTGCGCACCGCCGGGTCGCTCGGCCTCCAGACGAAGCGGAGCCGCACACCGCTGCGAACGAGGGACGGCACGAGGGCGGCGGCCTGGACGGCGACCCCGAGCGTCGTGCCGAGACCGAGCAGCGTGATGAGGCCGGCGTCGTGCTGCACGGCGCTCGCCGACACCACGCCGTGGACGGCGAGGTGTTGTGCCACGACCGCGAAGGCCACGAAGACGCCGATGTTCACGAGGTTGTTGAGAATCGGGACGATGCCGACGATCGCGAACCGGTCGCGCGTCGCCAATACGGCGGACATGAGGCTGACCGCTCCGTAGAAGAGCACCTGCGGCGCGAACCAACGCAGCAGCTCGACTGCGACGGCCCTGGTCGCGGCGCTGCTCGCACCGGAGCCGGCGGTGTAGGCGTCGACGACCACGGGCGCGAACACCACGAGCAGGACGGTGGCGGCAAGCACCACGACCATCGACAGCGTCACCACAGCCGATATCGACTCGATCGCTTCGTCGCTCGAACGACTGGCGAGGCGATCGACGAACACCGGAACGAAGGTCGCCGCGAGGATCCCGCCGAGCACCAGGTCGTGGATCATGTTCGGGGTGTTGTTGGCCAGGTTGAACCCGTTTGCGAGTCCGGCGCCACCGAGCGCCGCGGCGAGCACGACGAGGCGGACGAGGCCGCTCAGCCGGGAGACCAACGTGCCGGCTGCGGTGCCGATCGAGGCTCGGTCCATCTGCGACCGGCGGCTGCGCGGCGTTGCGCCCCCGCCCCCGTGCCTGGGGGCGGGGGCCACCCGGCCTCGGGCCGACGAAGCT
>JAODBO010000142.1 GCA_025464005.1 Acidimicrobiaceae bacterium
AGACGAGGGTGTTCGCCGCAGCCTTGGACTGGCCGGGCTGGTCTCGGCGGGGAAGGGAGAATAGACCGCCATCGACGGTGGTCTCTGTTGCACCAACCGAACTGCGGAAGGACCCACGGGGCGGGGGGCGGGAACGCGACGCCATGGTCGACCACGTTCGCGAGGCCGAGCGCGCCTCCAGCGCGAAGACGGGCGTTCGAATTCCTCCCCATACCCGATGGCCCGATCAGCGCTTCTCCGTGGCGGTCGGGCTGCGATCAAGGCGCACCTCGCCAACGTGGCCAGTGCCATACGCCATTCGTCGCCGTGGATGGCATGTCTTTGACGACGCCTGGGAGTTCGAGGACAAAGGCACGATCGCGGTATAGCCGCTGTCCGTCCCTTTCCCTTGGCTCGGACCCATTGCGGGACAAAACCGTGGCGCCAGGACTACCGGTCCCGACTCCTGGGCCAAAGAACCTCCCGCGCCGCTCGGGCAAAACCTGTCAAAGCCTGAGCAGGGCAGGGGCATCGGGCACGCCACATGCTGCACCATGGAACCCATTGCCGGGCCTCCGAGTCTGGCGCGAGCCATCGGGGCATCCCGTTGCGCACCCACTCCGGCGCAACCTGAGACGGCTCGGTCTTGGGTTTGAGGACAAGCATCGGTTTTCAGTCGCAGTCGCATCGCCTTCTGACAGTTGACACTTACGCAAGTAATTGCTTACACTGGGATCTGTGGACGTCGCCCTCAAAGCACTTGCCGAGCCCAGGCGTCGAGACATCCTCCGGATGATCTGGATGGTGGAGCTGCCCTCAGTGGCTGGGACCACTATCTCGATCGCTTGGCTACCGCCGCTGGAGGAGACGACCCCCGTCCCCACATCTGCTCCAAAGATTTCTGACAGAGAATGACGAGTCCGAACGAGCGAGCCATGAACAACGCGAAGGACACCGTTCACCTTCGGTACATTGCAGCAACCTCGACCCTCGCGGTCGCCGCCGCATGCTGGGTCGTTGCCATCCGGCAGATGGTCGGGATGAACATGGGCGCTGCGAGCCGACTCGGTTCATTCGGTTTCTTCGTCGTCCTGTGGGCGTCGATGATGGCGGCAATGATGCTGCCGGGTGCAACCCCGGCCGTCTCGAGACGTGCTCAGGTCAGTGGCCAACTGAGCGTCGTTCCGCTCTTTGTCGGGTCGTACCTGGCCGTCTGGACACTAGTTGGCGTCGCCGTCTTCGCGCTTTACCGGCCGCATGGAGCGATCACCGCCGGCAGCGTCGTCATCGCGGCGGGGGTCTACGAGCTCACGCCACTCAAGTCGCGCTTCCGCCGACGCTGCAGCGCTGCTGTACGTTCCGGATTCGAGTTCGGGTTCTGCTGTGTCGGCTCGAGCATCGGACTGATGCTGGTACTGGTGGCGGTGAGCATTATGAGCGTGACATGGATGTCTGTGATTACGGTTCTCGTCCTGGCTCAGAAGTTGCTGCCCGTCAGGGGCTCGGTCGATGTGCCGGTGGCACTGGCGATCGTCGGACTGGGCGTCCTGATCATCATCGATCCCGCATTAATCCCTGGACTCGTGCCACCGACGTGATCGCCCCGGTGGTGGGAGCCACCTCGACCTGCTGTGCCGACAAAACCATATAGATAACAGGAGCGAAGCAATGACCGACCACAAGACCGGAACACGTGAAGAGTGGCTTGAGGCCCGTCTTGAGCTGCTCGAGGCCGAAAAGGCGCTGACCCGACGTAGCGACGAATTGGCGCAGCAGCGTCAGGAGCTGCCGTGGGTCCGAATCGACAAGGAGTACCGCTTCGAGACCGACGAGGGTACTGCGTCGCTTGCCGATCTCTTCAGCGGCCGTTCGCAGTTGCTCGTCTATCACTTCATGTTCGGACCCGACTACACGGCAGGGTGCCCGTCCTGCTCGGCGATCGCGGACGGCTTCGACGGCTCTGTCGTTCACCTCGCAAATCATGACGTCACGCTCTGCGCGGTGTCGCAGGCTCCGCTTGCGAATCTGCAGACGTACAAGCGACGGATGGGCTGGGGCTTTCCCTGGGCGTCTTCGTTCAATAGCGACTTCAACTACGACTTCCGGGTAACGCACACCAAGGAGGAGTGGGACTCGGGAGCCGTCAAGTACAACTACCGCACGATGGACCTCCGGCTGCCGGAGGGCGAGGAGAATCCCTTTGTCGACGCGATCGCCTCGAGCGTTGGAACGGACTGGCCGACATACAGACAACAGGGACCCGGCGTGAGCGCGTTCGCAATTGAGGATGGCGTCGTCTTTCATACCTACTCGACGTACGAGCGCGGGGTGGACAGCATCTGGGGCATGTACCCGTGGCTCGACCGAGCGCCACTCGGTCGCAACGAGAGGGGATTCTGGTGGCGCCGCCACGACGAGTATCACGGTCACTGAGTCACGAGGAATATAGTTCCGGCGACCGACTTGGAGCACTGATGCGACCCTAGGGTCCGCCTTGCCGTCATCGTAAGCCGCGGACCAATCGTCAACGTTTGTAGGGCCGGAACGAATCAATAAGCCTCGATTCACTGACCGACGACCTGGTGAGAGGCTGAGTCGAGTGGGTGCTGATCGGCGAGCGCTGCGAAGTCACCGTGAGTTCTTCAGCAGCTGTCGGGGCTCGCAAGACCAAGGTGATACCTACCGGATCGACCGTCGAAATTCATCGCTTGGACCGATGATTTCTGGCACGCTGCCCGGTAGGTATCTGTGTGAAACAAGAAGGAGAGCAGTGACGGCCGCGAGGGACGACTTTGAGCAATGCAATTCCGGGCGAACTCAGCGGCGAGGTACGGAATGAGAGGAGATAGTGGCGACTTTGCATGGCCGGAGGGGGCCAGAGTGCGCGCGCCGACGCCGTTGGATCACGGGCGAGTGCTAGCCGTAATGGACATCTGGTGGGGAGATCTGGGGGGACGGGACGGTTCCCGACAGCGAGCACTGTTGCTACCCCGACTGTTCTTTCAGCACTTCGCTGCCTGCAGCTACCTCGTCGAAGGTGACGATGCTCGACTGCTAGGCTTCCTCATCGGATTCGTGTCCGCATCGCAGCCGGATATGGCCTACATTCATTTCGTCGGCGTTGATCCAGAGTTCCGTCGCGCCGGACTGGGAGCGGCGCTCTACGCGCAATTCTTCAACGAAGTCGCCCGACAGGGCGCCCGAACGGTTAATTGCATCACGAGTCCCGGTAATGAAGCGTCGGTGGCATTCCATCGGGCGCTCGGCTTTGACCTCCAGCCTGGTGACTCGTTCCGCGATGGCCTTCCCGTCCACCTCGACTACGACGGTCCGGGTCTGGACCGGGTGGCGTTCACAC
>JAODBO010000154.1 GCA_025464005.1 Acidimicrobiaceae bacterium
TTTCGAGAGGCCGGGTGCGACTAACCGGATCTGCACAAGATCTTCGGGATCGCCCGGACTTCGAGCAGTTGTTCATAGGGGAGGCAGAGAAAGTAGAGGTAGGTGGTGAAGCCTTCGAAGCGCAGCACGTGGGGGGACCGAAGGGTTCTTAGGCCATGGCGGATGAACAATCATCCGTCCAGGAAAGGGGAGACCATGCGGGGAATGTCAAGGCGATATAGGGGGGGTCGTGCAGCCATATGCACGGGCTTGGCGGCGCTGATCGGCGCTACGGGTCTCGGCGTCAGCGCGGGCGCGGCTCAGACGCCCCGTCTGAAGGCTGGCAAAATCAATATCGGTGTATGCGCTGCCTTCACCGGAGGCGTGATTACCTACGGTCAACCGTGGCTTCAGGGCGTTCAGGTCGCAGCAGACGACATCGCCGCGAACGGGGGCGTCAATGGGCACGCGGTGAATCTCGTCACGTGCGACACAAAGGGCGATCCCGTCGATGCGGTGACGACCGTTCGGCAGATGCTCGCCAACGACCAGATCAAAGGAGAGGTGGGGTTGGCTGCACTCGACTGGCAAGACGCACTGCCCATCTTCAACCGAGCGAAGATCGTGACATTCACTCACATCGGTAGTCCTGATATTGACAAACTGAAAATGCCGTACAGCTATAGCACGGGCCCATCCGATGCCTTGTTGGGCACAGCGATGGTCTATTACGCGCATGTCAAGCACTACAAAAGGATAGCGCTGCTCTTCGACGCCACCTCCTCGTCGCAGACTCTGGTTCCAGGCATTCTGGCTGCAGCGCGGAAACTCAACATCAAGGTTGTGGCTAACCCACCCTTACCGGTCGGTGCTCCCTCCTACGAGGCTGAGGTCCAGCAGGTCCTTGCTGGGCATCCCGACGCGATCTTGACCCAAGTCGAGCCCAACACGGCCGGTACGGTGTTCTCGGAGCTGCAGTCGCTGAAGGGCGGATCACTGCCGGTTATCGGAAGTGACCTCACGCTCGAGGCGTCCTGGTCCCAGGCGGTCGGCACTGCGTACTATCAAGCCCATGTGCTATCGGTCGAGGCTGCGACGAACACCCAAGGCCAGTCGTACCACCTATTCATCCAAGGATTCCTGAAGCGCTACCACAAGCAGCCGAACTACCTGTCGGTGTACGCGTATGACGGCATGACCGTGGAGGCATTGGCGATGGTGGCAGCGCACTCCACCGATCCCACCGTCTACTCAAAGTACGTGCTGGCGGTGACGGCGGCAGGTTCTGGCAAGACGAACGTCTATAGCTTCGGGCAAGGTGCAAAGCTCCTCGCCCAGGGAAAGCAGATCAAGTACGTCGGCGTTGGAAGCCCCATGGTCTACAACTCCTATCACCGAGTTACCGGCGGCTTCGCTGTAGAGCAATACACCGGAAATGGGCAAATTAAGACGCTATCGCAGATCCCGGCGAACGCGTTGAACTCGCTCCAAAATTAGTCGCTCCTCTGACGCGTCGCCGCGATGGGCGTGTCGTCGGACGGTAGGTGACGCTTTCCCACTACCCACAACATTACCCGGAGGTCAGAATATGCCGAATACGCCGCAGTCGCTCGAGTCGCTGCGCGAGATCATGACTAGGAATGAACTTCCGATGTTCTCGTGGGCCGAGTCGTTCTATCGCTACGACCCAGGAATGTACGAGGCCTATGTAGCGTGGACTACGAGGGCGCGTGAGCACGTGGAACTCGAGCCTAAAGTGCGCGAGTTCCTGGCGATTGCGATCGACTCCGTCGTCTCGTGGCCCTCGCCGTATTTCGACGTGCATATGAACAAGGCCTTCGACGCGGGCGCGACGGCGCAGGAGATTGCCGACGTGATTCTCGCAACGGGTCGGCTGATGGGACCGCACGCGTACACCCATGGGCTGAATACGCTCGACAAGGTGGTGAAGGAGCGCGGGGAGAAAGGCCTGAAGACACCGATGCACCGTGGTGAATAGCGACGAAAAGACGTTCTCGCGTTGATGGCGATTCGGCGAGTCGGCAGGGAGACCTGCAGGAGGATGAGATGAGACCGCTCACAGGTAAGGTTCCGGCAGAGCACGTCCACGAGATTGCAAAACATCCCTCGTCGAGCGTCCTCGCTCGGTTGGAGGCCATATCGGATTTGTCCGGCACGGTGTCCGACGTTCTCGACGAGATGGGGGTGGCCGGATGCATTGGGGCCAGCACCCTGATTCCGAGAAGCCCGGGGGCGCGTCTAATTGGGCGGGCTCTGACCGTGCGGAATATCCGAGCCGAGGGGGACGCATCAGAGCTCGCTCGAAAGCGCCTATCGAATCTGGCCGAGATCGAAGGTCATAACCAGGCGGCCGCCGGTGACGTCATGGTCATCGAGGGGATCCCCGGCGCCTCCAACATGGGTGGAATCTCGGCGTCGATCGGAAGGCGCCAAGGTGAGCTCGGGGCAATTGTGGACGGTGGCGTTCGTGACGTGGTGTGGCAACGCTCCATCGGCTTCCCGATCTGGTCCAAGGAGGTCACACCGGTGACGGGAAAGTGGCGGGCCGTGACAGTGGAGATCAATGGTCCGGTCAACATCTGCGGGACGCCGGTAAATGCCGGTGACCTCGTCGTCGCAGATGACACCGGCGTGTGCTTCGTGCCCTTTGCCCTCGTTGAGGCCGTAGTTGAAAGGGCCGAGGAGATCGCGGCGGGTGAAGATCAGCGGCACGCCGAAATCGAAGCTGGTGTGGAAGTGCCGGCATTAGCGCAGCGCACCTATGCGTACCAGTTCGAGATTGACAGCGTTTAGGGTCAGTCGAGCGGCTCTCGCCTGACGGCGACGGCGGAGCGTTGTTGGTCCGTATGGCCGGCCTGCCCTTGGATCCGTGGTGGCGGGATTGCCGCAGTCCCGTGGGGTTTGCCGCGATGAACGTAATGCGGCGCCGCTCTGGTCATCGCCGGCCTCCGGGGAGAGTCTTTGCAGCCGGGCGCGATAGCGACTGCTTCGGCAAAGTCGGCGGTTGTGTCCCGCCCTCTGCCGCCAGGCATAGCGCAAGCGCAGGTGTTCTGCAAGCTAGCCGGCATCCTGATTCCGATGACGCCGATGGTATTTATCGGTCTGACTACTGTGTCAATTGTTGCGAAGTGCGTTGCGGGTACCGGCCGTCTTTTGCTGACCCAAGAGATGCGGGGCCGCGCAGGCGACGAGTCGCCGTGTGCGCTGCCGCTGTTTCCCCTTTGAGCGTCGACGGTCAGCCGGTGAAGTTCGATCGTGAGCCGATCGGAGTAGGAACAGGGTATCGCCGCGACTCGACAGCATGACGAGAACGGGAGAGGGGGGACATGGACAAGGTCATTGTGGACCCTCGGGATGCGATCACCGATATCTGTTCCGGGTCGTCGATCGCGGTAGGCGGGTTCGGGGTATGTGGGATTCCCGAGATGCTCATTGCGGCGCTTGTGGCCGCTGGTCCTACGGATCTGCATATCGTATCCAATAACTGCGGCCTCGACGGCGTCGGACTTGGCACCTTGCTGGACGCAGGGCGCATCTCACGTATCACAGCGAGCTACGTGGGCGAGAACAGGGAGTTCGCCCGTCAATATCTCTGCGGCGAGCTCGAAGTGGTATTGACACCTCAGGGAACCCTCGCGGAGAGGCTCCGTGCAGGTGGAGCTGGGATCCCCGCCTTCTATACGGCAACTGGAGTGGGAACCGACGTTGCTGATGGCGGGCTGCCGTGGCGATATGGAGCCGACGGAGCGGTCAAACTGGCTTCGCCTGCGAGGCAGGTGAGTGTGTTTAACGGGAGGAGCTACGTGCTCGAGGAGGCGATCACCTGTGACTTCGCACTGGTGCACGCCGCGAAGTGCGATCGGATCGGCAATCTCGTATTTCACGCCGCGGCGAGGAACTTCAATCCGCTCTGTGCGATGGCAGGAGCGGTGGCGATCGTCGAAGCCGAGCAGATTCTCGAAGTTGGGCAGATCGATCCTGACGAGGTCCATCTACCCGGTGTGTTCGTCCAGCGAGTTGTCGAAGTACCGACATACCGGGAGAAGCCCATCGAACGGTTGACGCTTCGTCGGGCGGGGCCGGATCTACTGGACGGCGGGAGGCGTTAATGGTGTGGTCACGAGAGGAGGTCGCCCGCCGAGCGGCCGGGGAGCTTGTCGACGGACAGTACGTGAACCTCGGCATCGGGCTCCCCACGCTTGTCGCGAACTACGTACCCCCGCATGTCACCGTCCAACTGCACTCCGAGAACGGCATCCTCGGGGCCGGACCATATCCCGACGATGGACAGGCTGACCCAGATCTCATCAATGCAGGCAAGGAAACGATCACGGTCCTTCCGGGAGCGTCGTTCTTTGATTCGGCACTCTCGTTCGCGATGATCCGTGGGGGGCATCTTGATCTCGCGGTCCTCGGTGCCATGCAGGTCTCGGCTAGCGGTGATCTCGCGAACTGGATGATCCCGGGAAAGACGATTAAGGGAATGGGTGGGGCGATGGATCTCGTCCGGGGAGCAGAGCGCGTCGTGGTTGTCATGGAGCACGTAGCAAGGGATGGATCGCGGAAGATCGTCAACGAATGCTCACTTCCCCTTACGGGAAAGGGAGTCGTCGACCGCATCATTACGGATCTGGCCGTCATAGACGTTACGCCAGAGGGTCTCGTCCTTGCTGAGCTCGCGCCTGGCGTTACGCTCGAAGAGGTCGTCCCGGTGACAGAGCCCCCACTCCTCCTCGACGCCAAGATACTCATGAGCATCGATGCCCCGCCGTGAGTTCTACCGGGCACGAGCGTCGGCGCGACCGTCGGCTGAGGAGTGCTCTCGTCAGCGCGACGGGTGGCATCTCACGCCTTCCCGAGATCGCATTGCAGCGGAGCATGAGTATGTCAACGACGCGGAACTGAGAACTCCACACAGCGGTCCCGACCAGCAGCGGCCGCCGCGCGGTCGGCCACGGTTTCGCCACTCTCGCCCATTGCGAGTTTCGGGCTCAGTTTGGGCGTACACCTAAATCGCGCCGCCACCGACCCCCGTGGGTCGCCTTGGAGTGGCCATCTGAATCTTGTAACAAGGCCCACGGGAGCGGGTAGAGAACAAAGGGAAGGGACTAGAAGACAGCGAGGGGGTTGACCGCGCTCCCCGTCCCCCCTGGGATGCGAAGCGGCGCGACGACGAGCAGGAACTCGGCGCGCCCGTAGATTTGGCACGCCGCACGGAGGGCTTCGACGTTCGAATTGTCCAACATCGCCAGACCCATCGCCGCGAGACCGATCTCGTGCAGTGGTAGATCGCCTACGTCGCCGATGCTTGGCAGCCGCTCGATGCAGTCCCCGCTGAAGAGAGCTACCTGCCGCTCATGGAGCCAGGGAATAACTTCCGTGAGCACGCCTGGACGACCTCCGATGGTGGACGGATCCAACCACCGGGCATCTTGCCCGATGCCAGACCGTAGGAAGAGAGCGTCACCTGCACGGACAACCGTGCCGCATCGGCGCTCTGCCGCGAGGAGATCGTCCACCGAGATACCCTCGCCTTCGAGCAGAGTGGGGACGCCACGCGTTTCGGCGACATCCAAAAGGACGCCACGGGCCATAATCCCGCTGGCCATCGCCGTCACCGCTCCGAACGACAGGCCCCGGTCGCTGACCACGTCTTCCAGCCTCCGGCCGTTATAAACGGAACCGTCATGACCGACGTGACCAAGGGCGTCCATGTGCGTCACGGCAAAGCCATGCGGCGCGATAGTTACCACGTCGGCGACCCCTCGGCTTCCGGCCTCGTGCAGGATTCGTAGGCTCGCTCCCCCCAATTCCAGCTGTTCGGTACCGAGTGTCAGGTCGTACCCGAGGGAGACCAACACGCCGTGATCAACCGTCCGGATCGCTTCCAAGATGCGGTCAGCCGTAATGTAATTCAAGGTGCCCTGCTGGTCGTCAGCGCCCCAGCGCCCGGTATTCGAGCACGTCGTGAAATAGTCGAGCCAACTGTCGTTGTCCGTCACACCTACTCCTTCGTCACCTATTCGTTTAGAGCACCGGCGAACATGCCTCTGCGGATGAAGCGCTGGCTAAGCGCATAGATAAGAAGCAGTGGAGCCGCCGCCTCCAAATACCCGGCTGCCACGATCGGCGTCGCTGACGTGTACTGACCTCCAAGGGCCGACACGCTAACCATCATGGTCTGCTTGGTGGAAGTCGGCAGAAGAACGAGCTGAAGCAGAATATTGCTCCACTGAAGGATAAAGTTGAGTGCAAGCACCGTCGCGATCGAAGGCGCCACCAGGGGTACCGCTATCCGGAAGAAGATCCCCAGCTCGTGTGCACCGTCCATATGGGCGCTGTCGATCAAGGCATCAGGCAGTCCTTTGTACTGGCCGTAGAGGAAGAAGGTGCCCCACGACCCGTACAGCGCTGCGCAGACGATGCTCAGCCCGATGTAGTTGTTGGTGTAGCCGATGTCGAGGCCCTCGTTGAAGAGCGGGATGATTATCGACGGTATCGGGATCGCGATTGCCATGATGACAAAGCCGAGCAAGAACCGGCGAAAGGGCACGCGCAGCTTGGCGAAACCGTAGCCGGCGAAGGCGGCGACGACGGTTGCCAGAACCGCCCCCAGGGGCACCGTGTAGAGCGTGTGGAGAAGGGCTGGGCCCAAGAGGCCCTCACGCCACGCTGAGGCGAAGTTTCCTAGGGTGAAGCCTCCGCCGATGCCATTCGGGTTTCGGACGTAGGCCTCCGTCGGTCGGGCCGCGACCCGGATCACCCAGGCCAGCGGGAACAGGACAGCGACGACCGCTACGACAGCGACCGTCCGCGGTCCAACCGCGCTCTTGTGTCCAAAGGCCTTTAAGGCGACTGCCTTCGATAGCGGCGTGCTGGCGCTAGCCATACGCGCGCCTGAACCGGCGGCCTGCCTCGTAGATCAGCAGCAGGACGAGGAGGAAGAGCAGCAGGATCACCGAGATCGCCGACCCAAGCCCGTATTCGCCATTGGTGATCCCGGTCAGATAGACCATGTAATCAAGCGTCGTGCTCTCGTAGCCGGGGCCTCCCTGAGTTAGGCCGAAGATCCAGGGAAAGAAGTACGTCACCGTGGAGATGGTCAGGACAAGGAACCAGAACTGCATCACGGGCCGGAGGACTGGTCGGTAGATGTTCCACACCACCTGGGACCATCGCGCACCGTCGATCTGCGCAGCTTCGATGTACGAGGACGGTATCGCCACGAGCGCCGCGCTGAAGAACTGTACGCCGACGCCGAAGGTCGCCCATGAAATCATCCAGATGACCGAAAGCAGTACCAGATAGGGCGTCGTCAGCCAGTCTCGGGCGACGACACCGAGACCGAGATGACGTAGCACGATGTTGAGTGGTCCCGAATGCGCGAGCATGATCGAGAAGACCTCGCCGACGACGATCGGCGGCAGGATGGTCGGGATGAAGATGATCGTCCGGACGAGGGCCGCTCGACGCAACCTGTAGACGACGGTGGCCAACAGGAACGGCAGCAACACCCACAGCACCAGACCGCTGAGCAAGATGGCGTTGTTCACGAGGACCGTTCTGAACGACGACCAGCCGTAGAGGTAGCGATAGTTGGCAAGGCCGACCGGCCTCGGGCTTCCGAGGCCGGTCCAGGTCGTGAAGGAAAGCTGGACGACTCGCACGAGTGGGACCGCGACGAAACCAGCGACGAGAGCCACCATCGGTGCGACGAATAGAATCCCCTGCAACGCGAGCCTGCGCTGAGCTGACCTGCGTCCCTTCACCCTGGCCTTGGCCGTGGTGCCGAGAAGCCGTGGCCCCGGCGAGCCGTCCTTGCTCGCCGGGGCAGGCGGATAGTCTGCTCTTCCTCGCATCATTTCAAAAGTGACGCACCCTGTGCGGCTTCCATCGATCTGAGGAAGCTCGATGTCTTCCCAGATACGATTGCCTCGCTCAGATCCTTGAAGCCTATGTCCGCGGCGCCGGCGCTCATGTAGCCGAGCGGAGCATTCGCGGTCTTGCCCTTAAGGATCTTCGCGATCGACTCGGCTCCCGGGCTTCCGGTGATCGCGAGCACCGGCACGTCTGAACGGTTCGGGAACTGTCCTACCTTCTCCAGCAGGATCGCCTGGCCCTTGGGGCCTACAAGGTACTTCAGCGCGTCGTAAGCGTCCTGGTAGTGCGGCGTGTCCTTTGCTATGCTAACCACTTGATTTGGCAGCGCTACACCCCAGGGAACCTTGGTCTTCGCGTCGGGGAGCAGCGGCGCCCTGGAGACCAGATAGGCGTCCTTGCCCATCTGGCGGTCAAAGACCCCCCAGTAGATCGGGTTGACATTGAGCCCTGCGATGATCCCCGCCTTACCGTTGATGAAGTCTGACACGGCATCGGAATAGGTGTAGCCGAGCGACTGCGAGGTCCACCAGCCTGATTGGTACATCTTCTCCATGTAGCCGATCGCGTTCGTCATCCCGCTATCTGTCACCTTGAGCTGGCCCAACGCGAATCGCGGACCGTCAAGCTGATCGGGGTAGTACTGAACCGTCAAGGTGCTCCACATGAACCACGTTGTGTTGTTGTCCGAGCCCGAGTTGGCGATCGGCGTAATGCCGGCGGCCTTCATGCCCTCACATGCCTTGACCAGCTCGGCCCAGGTGGCGGGCGGAGAAGTCGTGGGAACCCCTGCCTTCTTCAGGGCGGCCTTGTTGAAGTACCAGACGACGGCGACAGTTCCGAACGGCACGCCGAAGTACGTCTTGAGGTTCGGAAGCTCCAGACAGCTGCTCCAACCGCTGAGCTGGTTGTAGAGGCTCCCAAAGTCTGCCTGTTTGTACGCGTGGAGCAACGGGTTGGCGGCCGCGAACGTCGAGCCGGCCTGCATGTTCACGAGGTCCTCGAGGTTGCCGGTCCGGCCCCTCGTGGTGAGGGCAGCCAGGTAGGTCGTGTAAGAGGTGAAGTCGGTGGTGACGGTCACCTTGTCCTGCGTACGCTCATAGGCTTTCCAGATCTCGTTGTCATCCTGGTAGTACGTCTGGTACTGGAGCATGCGAAGCTGCACCTTGTTGGCGGCAGCCCCGGTGCGCGACATGCCAAGAGAAGCGGGTCGCTGGAGAATCCGAAGTGCCGGTATGCCGGCACCCAGCAGCGCTGAATATTTGAGGACTTGCCGCCGCGACATCGTGGTGCTGTCGCCGGAGGATGGCATCCCGCTTACCGCTGATGTAGTCGGCTGTACCTCTAGAGGCTTTTCCATGACAGGTTTCCTCTCTGGTTCTGTTGTCGGATTCTCCTGGGTGTTACATCTGAAGTCTGCGGCCTCGGGTAACTGGTGACGCCGGGTCGTCTGGCAAGGATCTAGCTCCGATGGTCCCTGAGTCCAGTGACGGTCGATCACCCCAAACAATGCCGACGCGCGGGTCGAGGTCAGGTCTGATGTCGGCCGTCGGTGACGTCAACAAGCCTTCCTCGAGATCCTCTCGAAGCAGAAGGCCGGGCTGGTTCGGCTTCCACCCGCGTTCTCGCCGCCCTCGAACCCCCAGATCACCGAGACGATCTTCGCGAAGCTCGGCCACGGGGGGCCTTGGACATCGGTCATGCCTTTGACACCGGTCATGCTTTGGACGCCGGTCATTCGGCCGGACGGCGCGGTCCACGATGGGAGCCGTGGTGACCGAGTTCGTCGACGTCTCGGCGCTCCCGACGTCACGCGACTCTCTGGAGTCGTCGAAGGGCAAACCCTCGGGTTTGGTGTGAACACCCCAGCCGAGGTTGCTGAAGAAGCTGTGTACCGTAGCGAGGACCTTCAGCGCAGCGCTCACGATCCCCGCAACCGGCTCCGGCCAGGCGGTGCCACCGACGATCGTGACCGGCTCCGGGACTCGATTGGCGATTAGCGCCGCCGCAGCACCGACACCCTCCCAGCGGATGTCGACCATCGCCACACGGGCCCCCGCCTCGGCGAGCCCTACGGCTCCGCACTGTCGCTGTGGCCGGCGGCTCCAATTCCAATCACGACGGCGGTCCGTCCACTTGGATCGAGCAACTCGGTGAGTAGTCACGTCATGCGTGTCGACTCGTCACACGTTCCCCCTGATCGTTCTTCCGGCGCGTCCCCAATTAGCCAATTGGGCACGCATCAGATCCTGCTCGAGAGAGCTAGCGGCCCGCCGAAGCAGCGCGGCCGTCGTCCCGTCCTTTCCGGTCTCTTCTCGACGTCCAGTTTGTCACCGAGGTTGTCGACTGTCAACGCTGCCTCGCAGTTGGACACCGATCTCGTCTTCGTTGCCGATGGACATTTGGTTGTTTTGTTGGAACCTGCCCGGCCAAGCGGAAGCCCCTCCATCGCGACCGAAGCCGTACGTGCAGGCCAACTCTTCTATGCCGGATGTGTTCAGGAAGCATCTTC
>JAODBO010000017.1 GCA_025464005.1 Acidimicrobiaceae bacterium
CGGCAAGTCCACCGGCAGCAGCACCGCTGCTGGTGGATACCGGGTGGTCCCATGACTGGCGACGAGGTGGTCCCATGTCGCTGGCGAAGTTCAGCGCAGGGTGGTCCCATGTCGCTGGCGAGCGACATTTGGCGATCCCAACGGCGCAGGAAGCTCCTCAAGGAACTTCTCACTCGCCGTAATTCGGTCTTCGGTCAATTCGACATGTTGAACAAGCGCGCTCAGTCTCGGCATCGGTGATCGTCCGCTCGATTCTGCCTTGACCAATTCCGCGCGCTCATCGACGGACTCTGCAGCCCACTCAGCTGCATGGAAGTGTCCGTCCTCAAGAGTGCGCCCGAGCCCCGTTAGTTCGACGATGCTGGCGCTTCGAGCACCACAACGGACGAGATCCTTGTTGTTGCCGCCGACCAAGATCGGAAGCGGTGATTGGATGGGTCGCGGTCGCGCGAGTTGCGCTCCGTCGAGATGCACGTACTTGCCGTTCACCGTTACAGGCTCGCCATCGAGAAGCATGGACAATGCGCCGACCGATTCGACCAAGCGCGAAACCCGCTGCTGCGCCGTGGGATATTGACGTCCAATCGATGTCCATTCCATGGGCGTATGACCGGCGCCGATTCCGAGCACGGCCCGTCCCTCCGACAACACGTCAAGTGTGGCGGCGTCAGCCGCAAGCTGCACGAGGTCACGAATTCCGACGTTCGCGACCGCCGTCGCTAGCCGAATGCGCGTCGTCGCTTGGGCTGCGGCCGCGAGGGAGACAAAGGGCGATCCGGTGATGCCAGGGTGGTCTGCGACACAGATCGTCTCGAATCCGCTTTCCTCGGCTTGGCGAGCACGATCTATCCAGTCCGCCCTCGTCGACAAGCCGGTCTGGAGTGCAAAACCGATCCTCACCGGATCGACCGTAGCGGAGCGGCTCTAGACGATTACCGCGTCTCATCGTCGGGGCGAGCGCGATTCATACTGTTACCTATGACTGCGAGCGAGGAACTGCTCGATGAGGCGACCAAGATCCCGTTTCGGGGTTGGGACTTTTCGGCGCTCGGTGATCGAATCCGTCTTGAACCGCCCCCGTGGTCATTCGAGGGGATCGTCACGGACTTGGTTGACAGCGCCACGACGATGCTCGAGATGGGAACTGGCGGAGGTGAATGGCTGTCCTCATTGCGGCGACTACCGGCCCGGGTAGTGGCAACTGAGAGCTGGGCACCGAACGTCCCTGTTGCCGCTGCCCGGCTCCGACCGTTGGGAGTCTCGGTCGTGCACGACGAGGGGGCGCTGGACAACGTGCTCCAACGCCACGGTGATTCAGGAGGCAGGCTGGTTTCGGGATGAGCGTTCGATCTCGTCGTCAACCGCCACGAGAGCTTCGCCGCCCGGGAGGTTCGCCGTGTCTTGAGCCGAGGAGGAACGTTCGTGACCTGGCAAGCCAATTCGGGGTCACGGCAATTTCATGAGCTGCTTGATCGCGATCCGCCGATCGTTGAGGAGTTCCGACTCGAACTAGCCACCGAGCAGCTCCTTGAAGCCGGATTCCATTTTGACGAGTCGGGCATGGGTCAGTCGACGACGGCCTTCGCGGACATCGGCGCGCTCGCCTGGTACCTCAGTAACGTGCCGTGGGCGGTCCCCGGCTTCACCATCGACGGCTACCGCGATGAACTCCTCAGGCTCCACGGCCGACCGATACCCGTAGCGTCGTCACGGTTTTGGCTACGTGCCCACAAGTAGACGCATCGCATTCGGCGACCGATCAACCTGGTCGTGGCCCTCTGTGCGATGGAGCACGATGCTCGCGCCGGGTTGGTCTCGACGATTTCGAATTCGTCCTCGCGTAATTCGAGCTCCTAGATCCAAATGGTTCGCGCAGCTGGAAGGACGAACCAGCCTCCAGGGAGGACCGGAGCGGAGTCGGCACAGCCAGAGCGTCATTTCCGGTGTGACGAGTACTGGTGAGACTGCCGCATATCCGACAACTCTGGTGCTCGGTCGTTCCCTGCATCGGTCCGAGCCGTCGGCGAGAGGCCGAGGCGACCTCAAGGAACTGCGCTCCCGAGCTAAGCCTCGACGAGGATCACGAGGGTTTCGGGCAACACACCGTCGTACGCCATAGCCTCAGCCATCTCCTTCGATTTCATCGCGCCCAAAACGGCATCCATGTCCGCAACATCCATGAGTACGGCAACACGAGTCGGGTTCTGGGGATCGACGAACGTCCTGATGTTGCTGACACCGAGGGGCCCGAAGACCTCTTCGCGCCTAGGCGAGGAGAGCCAATGATCCTTGTCCTTCACGTCGTGGTGAGCGATAACAGTTGGCATGGCTGCCCTCCGGATCGTGGGCCGACGGCGGCGCCGAGCCCGACGTTCCGACCCTACACCTGGATGCCCCGTGTCTCCATAGGTGATGTCTTGGCTCGAGCAACAAGATTGAAGAGGACGCCGAGCTCAGGGCAATGACCTCCTTGGATGGCGACAAACGCCTCGGGGTCGTAGCCCGTCGCACGAGTGGCCCACTTCGAGATGTCCACGTTGTCGGGTCGCGCGGTCGCGAGCAACGCCGCCGGCAGAGCCACCCCGCCGCCCACGCTCACCCGCGGGTCTTCTCCGTAAAGATGGCACTGTGCGCGAGCAGTATCACTTCTGGGCAGGTGCTCAAGGGCTGGATGCGTGGGATGTCGATCGACTTATCAGGCTGAGCAGGGACTTCCCGGTCGGAGAGATCTCACTCGATGAGATCAAGGAGATCGACGCGGTCTATTGGTTTGACAGTCGTGAGGTGCCTACAGTTCGGAGCATCGCGGAGCATGCTCGGCTCATCGAAGAGGTCGACTTGGCATGGCCGATCATCCTGGGTCCCGACGGACGCGTGATGGATGGTATGCATCGAGTCGCACGTGCGCTTCTCGAGGGTCGATCGGCGGTTCGCGCTGTGCGATTCGAACACCTCCCCGAGCCCGACTATCAGAACTGTCACCCCGAAGACCTTCCCTACTAGCGGACTGTTGAAGGCAGAATCCCCGCACCACCATTGTTGGAAGGAGCCACCAACTGGGATGTGGGTAGGGCGCACAGGGATCCGGCGACGGGCAAGGACGCGCTCGGCCCCGTTATCATGACGTGGTCCGACGCGTCGGATACCCATTTCGAGTCGATCGTCGGCGACGGCTCGCTCTGGATCTTCGACGCGTACACGCGGAAAGGCGCCGAGGTCGTCCGCGTCTCTGAGCGCAACGGCCGTGTCGAGAACACGATCCACTTGCCCCGTGACACCGACCGTCCGGTCCTCGCGACCGACGACGACGGACTGTGGATGGGCATTGCAATGAACGGGGGGTACGACCGGAGCCTCCCAGGCTCGCCGATTTATCACGTTGCCGCGGGTTCGAACGTCGCGAAGCTCGTGTTCACCGGTGGCCATGCAACGTTCTGGATGGTGACTTCCGGCCATAGCCTCTGGGACGACATCGGCACTGTATCTCCCTCGGGGGGCGGGCCGTCGCAGGCGATCTGGCGCTTCGACGGGCCGACCGCTCGGCGGGTCTTCCACGTCCCGACGCGGCTTCCATTCGGCATCAGCGTGCTCGGTGACGAGTCCGAGGGTCTCTGGACAGTTGCGTCGCAGCTGCGCGTGGCGCGGCAGCGAATGCCGATACCGATCGCACATGCACAAGCGAGCCGGCGGTCGTGCGAATCGATCCCGATATGGGTCGTTAGCGTGTCGTCGCGACGCCCCCGGCGGGAACTGGAGGCAGCGGATACGAGTGTCTCGCACAGGATCTGGGCGAGAGCCAAGGCGCCATCGTTAGAGGAGCCCTCTATCTACTCGGCGGGGACGCCGGCGTGAATGGCGGCGGCGCGTACACGCGGCTGCTGTGACTCCGATTCGATCACTGACGACTCGCCAGCTCCGGCAAGCTGCCAGGCGACGGCCTAGACGGGTCGGGCTGCTTCCTCACGGAGCTCACACTGCATCCCGAGCTCGACCGCGAGAGCCTCGAGGGTCACTTGCAATCCGGGCACGGCGTCGTGCGCGAGCGCGGCCGTGAGCTCGAGGTGGGAAGGCGTCTCTGCCCCTTCCAAGACGACATGCCCGACCAGATCGACGATGTCCCCACCGCAAGCGGCGATCGCTCGCGCCATCCGAGCGACCGTGCCGGGATGATCGGCTCCGTGTACCGAGATGAAGACGAGATCCCCGAGCTCGATGTCGTCCGCGCCTTCGGGGATAGGGCGGACGAACAGCTGTAACGCGAGCTCCTCGAGCAGAGGCGCGAGTGCCTCCTCGATCACCGTTCCGCTTGACATTCCGGGTGCCTCGAGGACGAGCACTATCGAGAATTGCCCGTGCAACAACGACATGCGGGAGTCCTCGAGATTGCAGCCGACGTCGGTGAGGGACTGCGTCACGGCCGCGACGATTCCCGGCCGATTGGGAGCGACCGCATGGAGGCTGAAACGTGCCATGCGTGAGGCTACCTCCGGGTCCGAGCCAGCGAGCGCCAAGGACGCTCCCGTGATGCCCGAAGCTCGGCCCTGACGAGCGGGCGGTCCTACGGAGCAATCAGCGCGTCGGTGAGCGGGTCGATACCCGCGAGGTTCGCGACGACGTCGGTGTCGAGATGATGCCGGCTTCCGAACGCTTGAGGCGCCAGGTAGGAGACGTTCGCCTGCTGGCCGTCGGCCTCGGCCCACACCAACACTTTCAAGGGCAGGTCGAGCGCCGATAGGGGAGCGACCTCCATGACCCGGGTGCCGGCGAGCGGGTTGCCGAAGATCACGAGGGTCGTAGGTCGAAGGGCGAGCCCGACGCGGCGTGCCTCCGCGGACTGGTCGATCACCGCGAACACCTTCATCTGTCGGGCTTCGATCAGCTCGATCAGCCTCGAGGTCGTATCGGCGACCGACCGAGGGCTGAGCTTGGTGGTGATGCCGTCGCCGTTCGTCATCGATGCACCTCCGCTGATGCCAGCTCTAAGTTCTCGTCGGGTGCGCGCTGGAGTCCTTGCTCGAGACCCAGGAAGTCCACCACGGCTCCTACGGCAATCATGGCCGCCATCGCGTCGAAGACGGTGCGCGAGGCGTAGGCGAAGTCGAGACGGATGAAGTACGGGATGCTCGCCACCCCGGCGCTGCCACTCGCCCCCTGTGTCTGGCTGATCTTGGACGCCTCCGCCGTCGCAGATGGCCGCGAGGCGCCCTGGGCGATCAGCGACGCGGTGATCCTGGATCGCAGCTCGGAGACAAGGGTCGTGCCGGGGATCGCGAAGCCGAGGCTGGCAGAGTAGTTCCGCACCGTTTGGGTGATCCCGGTGGCTTCTTCGTAGGAAAGCCGGGCTGCCCGGTTGACGGCGTCCGTGCTGGCGGGTGTGAGCATGAGCCCCCATCCCTGCCCCGGCCAAGACGACGGGCCACGCCTGGGAACAGAAGTCGAGCTGAGTGACCCTTCCGGCCAATAGGGCGAATCACGTCGGCTCCTCGGCCGCCGAAGCAGCGGCCGTTCGTATTATTCTCGGCCGCCGAAGCAGCGGCCGTTCGTATTAATAGTCGCCGCATGTGCCGATCTTCATCTCGATGATCCGGGACGAAGACGGATCCGGGAACGTCTGGGCGTCGTCATAGAAGATGAGACCGTCGCGGGCCTCGCTACGGTTCGTCCCGACGGACCTCAGTGGGCCGAGCGCGGTGCGCACCTGGCCGAGCGTGCTCCCGAGCGTGATTCCGCCGGTCGCCGAGAGACGTGGAGCGACGGGAGCGGCTTCGAGCCCCGCCACCGAGCCGTAGTCGTGGAGCAGCCCGCCGTCGAGGTAGCGGTAGCCGGAGAAGGTCCCGAGCCGGAACTCCACGGCCAGGTCCCCCCACACCACCTCGCTGTAGCGGGGGCCGCACCCGGCGCTCGTCCGGGCTGCAGTGGGACCTCCGAGCACCTGTCTCAGCTCAGAGACCGCTACCTGCTTCGCCTCACCGAAATGCGTCTCGCCGATGCCGAGCGCACTCAGCACCGGCGAGGACGTCGATCCGGTAGCTGCGATGATCCCGACACCAGCCCCGATGGCTACGAGCGTCGCCACCACGACGAATACAAATGCGCGCATGGGCGAATCCTGGCACAGTGCTCACCCGGCTTGGTGGGTGTGCCGGGCAGGACCCGACGGTTATGCCTCGGACGTCGGGGACTCGGGTCTCGGGCGCTCGAGGAAACGTCCCGTCGGCTCGACGAAGCCGAACTTGCGGTACAGGCCGTGCGCGTCCTTCGTGTGCAGCATCCAGCGAAACGAAGCTCCGGGGCCGTCGTCGATCATCGCCCGGACGAGGGCGGCGCCGAGGCCGCGCCCGCGGGTGTCGGCCTCGACATAGACGTCCGCGAGGTACGCGATCGCCACACCGTCCGACAGTGCCCGCGCGAAGCCGACCATGCGACCGCTCGCCCGCTCGTATACACCGACGACACGCCATGAGGCGGCGAGCTGGGCCTCGACGAGCTCGCGGCTTCGCCACTGCTCCCAGTACGCCTCCTCCGTCAAGAAGCGCCAGAGCGCGTCCCGGTCGACGCGGGCCGGGTCGTCGTCGACCTCGAAGGCCGGGTCGAGCCCGCCCGCAATTGGTCGTGCGGCGCCGTCGCCGGCAGCGCGCGCCGATGCGGCCGAGGCGGTCAGAAGATCGCCTGCAGGAGCTGGCGCGACAGCGCGATGTGGGCCCGCATCGCGCGCTCGGCAGCCTCGGGGTCACGTGCCTCGATCGCCTCGATGAGCTCCGCGTGCGAGATCATCGTCCCGGGGTGCGCGGGATGCGAGGCCCAGAACGAGCGCCAGAAGCGGATGTTGTGGAGCAGGAGGCGGTCCGCGGTGTCCTGGAGGAAGGGGTTGTCGACCATGTGTGCGAGGTACACGTGGATCTCGTGGTCGTCGAGGAGGAACCGCTCGGAGTCGGACTCGCCACGTGCCAGCTCGGCGGCATGCACCATCTTGCGCAGGACGTCGATCTGCTCGTCCGTGGCTTTGCGCGTGACCACGTGGACGATCCCGCATTCGACGGCCTCGCGAGCGTCGAAGAGGTCGACGACCGACTCGAGCGTGAGCGCGGTCACCACGGTCCCTCGCCGCGGCAGCGAGACGACGAAGCGATCGGTGACGAGCCGCCCCAGGGCCTCGCGCACGGGCATGCGCCCGATGCCGAGCAAGTCGGCGAGCGCCTGCTCGTTCACGATGCTCCCCGGCTCGAGGCGCAGGTCGAGGACCATCTCCCGGAGCCGCTCGTAGGCGATGTCGCTCGCGCGCAGCGGGACGACGTTCTTCGGCGCAGCCTGCCTCGCGCCCGCATCCTCCATCACGCCATCCTATTCGTCACAGGTAATTGCACGAGCTACCGCCGTCGAGGACGATCACCTGACCGGTGAGCCACGACGCTGCGTCGGAGGCGACGAAGCACGCCAGCTCGCCGACGTCCTCGGGGCGGCCGAAGCGGCCCAGCGGGAAGCGCGCCAGTCGGAGGCTACGCGCCTCGGGGTCGGGGAAGAACTGCTCGACATGGGCCGTGGCGATGGGGCCCGGGGCGAGCGCGTTGACCCGGATCTGCCTGGGCCCGAGCTGGACGGCCATCGATCGCGTGAGTGAGGCGATCGCCCCCTTGCTGGCCGTATAGGCGTCTTGGGGAGCGCTGCAGCCGAGCACCGCGAGGAACGAGCTCATGTTGACGATCGCGCCGCCACCGGCGGCCTCGATATGGGGAGCGGCGTGCTTGGAAAAGCGCATCGTGCCGAAGAGGTTGACGTCGTGGATCTCCCGCCAGAGCTCCTCGTCGCCGTCGAGGACGGACCGGTCCTCGTGTGACATGATCCCGGCGTTGTTGAACAGCACGTCGATCCCTCCGAGGCGAACCGCGGCCTCGTCCACCGCACGGGCCGCCTGCGCGTCGTCACGGACGTCGGCAACGAGCGGGATCGCCTCCCCACCCGCTCGATTCACGAGCCGTGCAGTCTCCGCGGCAGCATCGAGGGAGACGTCGACCACGGCGACGCGCGCGCCCTCGCGGGCGAAGATGAGGCTGCTCGCTCGACCGATCGCCCCTCCGCCGCCCGTGACAAGCGCGCGCTTTGTCGGGAGCGTCGTCAATTCATCACCTCGGCCGTCGAGATCCCGTACAGCCTCTCGGCGTTGCCGGCGAGCACGCGCCGGCCGGCGTCGAGGGCCTGACCGGCGTCGAGCTCGCCGTCGTCGACCATCTCCGCGAGCACTGAGCCCAGCACCAGTCGGCCGTCGAGCGCGCCCATCCAGTGCAGCTCCGGCACCCGGACACCGTCCGAGCTGTACATGAGCTTCGAGATCGGCGCCGCACCGAGCGCGGCGCTCGTCATCGCTCGCATCTCGCCGAGCGACAGGAAGGGGATGGCGTAGGAGAGGTCGAGGTAGGCGTTGCCGTACAGCGAGGCCAGGAAGGCCCCCTCCCGGAAGTACGGCCAGCAGCCGTGCAGCAGCACGATCGGCATTGCGCGGTAAGCGGTCTCCTCGAGGACGCCTCGCAGTTCGAGCGGAGACGCCCGGCGCAGGTCCACGTCGGGGTCGCCGTAGCCGACGTGGAACTGCACGGGCAGCTCCTGGCGGGCCGCCTCCTCGAACGCGACGTGGAGCAAGGTGTCGAGGAGCGGCTTGTGACCGAGGCGAACGGCGCCGCAACGCTGGATCTCCTCGCGTGCCCGGGCGAAGGAGGACTCGACGTCCTCGCGCCCCCAGCGTTCCACCGCGAGGCCCGTCCGGTACGCGACGATGCTCTTCAGCCCGACGTAGCCATCGCCGCGAAGATCGCCCAGCTGGTCGCGCACCGCGTCGAGAAGCTCGGAAAGGCTGGCGTGCTCGGCGACCTCGACCTGGAACGCGAGCTCCAGCCGGAGAAGCCGCCCGTGCGCGCAGCCCGCCGAGGCGGTCAGCTGCTCGCTCGCCAGTGCGTCCGCCGGCTCCGGGTAGCCCTCGTCGACGACGACACCGCCGATCGCGGCGTCGCGAAAGAGCCGACCGACGAGCTCGGTAGCCGACAGCTCGGCACGCGCCTCGAGCACGTCGGCCTCTCTAGGGGCCGTCTCGAAGTACTCCGCCATGCGGCGGATGAGGCGTCCGTAGAAGGCCGTGGTCCCGGCGGCGGTCGCGCGCATCTCTGGATCGGAGGACTCGGTGAAGTAGGAGCGCCAGGCGGCGGCGTCGCGCTGGCCCTGCACCGCCTCGACGGCGTGGCAGTGGTTGTCGAGGACCGCGATGCCGCCAAGGTCGAGAACCTTGTCCCAGGGCCGCGCCATCAGAAGCGGTAGAAGTGGTTGTGGATCTCGAAGGACTCGTCGGCCGCCGAGAACGCCTCCTCCTCCGAGCGCCGGACGGTCATGTAGCAGCGGAACAACAGATCACCCATCGCGCCGGCGAGCATCTCGTCCTTCTCGAGCTCGTCGAGTGCCGCGGCCATGGAGCTCGGCAGTGGGCGGACCTTGGCGCGCAGCAGATCTTCCGGCCCGAGCCGGGCCGGGTCCCGCTCGCACGGCTCGCCCGGATCGAGCTCGCGCTCGACTCCGTCGAGACCGCAGGCGATGAGCGCGCCGAGCGCCAGGTAGGGATTAGCGCTCGCGTCCGAAGGCTTGAACTCGATGTTGTAGCTCTGCTCCTCACGACCGTAGAAGGGGGATGCCACGCGAAGTGCAGCCTCTTTGTTGTCGAAACCCCACGCAGTCGTCGCCGACGCCCAGGCGCTCGGCTGGAGCCTGCGGTAGGAGTTGTAGCTCGGTGCCGTCAGGGCCACGAGGGCCGGAAGGTGCTCGGCGACGCCGGCGACGAACTGGCGACCGAGCCTCGAGAGGTCACGGTGCGCACCGGGGTCGTAGAGCAGATTGCGCTGCCCCGCGGCGTCCCACACGCTGAAGTGCACGTGAGCGCCGCTGCCGATCCGGTCGGGGTAGGGCTTCGGGGCGAAGCTCGCAAGCAGGCCGTGGCGCAGCGCAACGCCCCGGACGGCGTCGCGGAATTTCATCTGGTTGTCCGCGGAGCGCAGCGCGTCCGCATAGCGCACGGCGATCTCCTGCTGCCCCGGACCGAACTCGTTGATCGCCGCCTCGACCGTCATGCCCTGGGACTCGAGGGCGTCGACCGTCTCGATCATGAGCTCGGCGCAAAGGTCGTGGCCGATCGAGCTGTAGACCGGGGCGTGGTCGAGGAGGTCGAACGGCACGTAGCGGCCGTCCTGCTCCCGAGCGACGTAGTACTCGTTCTCGAACGAGGCCTGGATCGTGATGCCCATCCCCGCGGCTCGCGAGACCATCGCCTTGAGGAAGCTGCGAGGGCACGCTCCCCAGTCCCTGCGGTCGTGGTCCAGTTGATCACAGAGGATGCCGGCGCTCGCCGGCACCCACGGAAGCACGGAGAACGTGTCGAGGTCGGGGACGAGCCTGATCTCTCCGACGGGCTCCATCCCGTCAACGTCGGTCATCTGCTCGAGAAGGTTGATCGCCATCTGGGCCCGGGTGAGCCCGACACCCTCGACGAGCTTGTGCGCGAGCTGCGAGACGTGCACCGCCTTGGTTCGAGCGACCCCGCTCACGTCGCAGTACTCGAACCGGACGAGCTTGACACCCGCGGATCTGGCGGCCTCCACGACCACGTCCGCGTCCGTGGGCCCGAGGTCGATCTGGCCGTCGTCCATCGCACTTCCTTCCGATCCTGGCGGGTGATCCGATTCAGCGGATGCGCCCACTAGAGCATCACGTCGCCACCGTTTGGGCCGAGCGTCTGGCCCACGTAGTACGAGCCGGCGTCCGACGCCAGCAGCACGGCCGTCGGTGCGACCTCGCCGACCCGGCCAAACCTACCGATCGGCAGCTCGGCGAGCTTGCGCTCGCGCCACTGCTCGGTCTCGCTCTCGAGCAGTGGGGTCGTGATGGGCCCGGGTGCGATGGCGTTGACGAGGACGCCGTCGCGCGCCACCTCGCGGGCGAGCGACTTGGTGAAGGCGATGACCCCGCCTTTGCTCGCCGCGTAGTGGGCGGCGTCGATGCCGCCGATCTGACCCAGCTGGGAGGCGATGTTGATGATCCGTCCTGATCCGCGCTCGAGCATCTGGGGGAGGAGGAACCGCGTGCAGAGAAACGTTCCCCGGAGGTTGACCGCAAGCACCCGGTCCCAGTCGTCGACCGCCATCGTTGCCACCGGGGACTCGCCGAAGATCCCGGCATTGTTCACGAGCACGTCGACCCGGCTGAAGCGCCCGAGCACGGTATCGGCCATCGCTCGGACCTGGATCTCGTCGGCGATGTCGGCACGGACGTAGAGCGCGCCCTCACCGAAGGCCTCGACCGCCGCGAGAGCCCGCTCGGCCCGCACCTCGTCCGCCAGGTCGATCAGCGCGACCTTTGCACCCTCGGCGGCGAAGGCCTCGGCGATGCCCGCTCCGATGCCGGACGCGGCCCCGGTGACGACGGCCACCTTGTCGGCGAGCAGGTCCCGGCCGCTTGTCACTGGTCGGCCGTCGCTCCGCGTAGGACGGCACGATCGCGCTTCGCCGCGTCTCCCATGAAGGGCGAGCGCCACAGCCTCTCGAGCTCGTCGGACCCGGCGACGTCGAAGCGGTGGCGCATCAACAAGAGGGACGCCTCGTGCTGGGTTCGGTCGTCGCTCGCCACGCAGTCGTCCACGACGACGACATAGCAGTCGGCAAACATCGCGTCGCGCGCCGTCGACTCCACGCACCCTTCGGTAGTGACGCCCGTGATCACGAGGGTCTCGACGCCGTTGCTTCGGAGCAGCTGCTCGAGATTGGTGCCCCAGAACGCGCTCGACCGGAACTTGGCCACGACGAGCTCCCCCTCGACGGGGGCCAGCTCGGCGACGAACTCTTGGCCCTCGGTACCCGCCACGGTGTAGCGAAGCGGCGGACCGTCGTCGCGGAGGGCCTCGTGCATGCGCAGGTTGAAGCGGATCTGCGCGGGGGAGTCGCTCATGCGGCCGGGGAGGGCGGTCATCTGGACGTGCACGACGAGGACTCCGGCGCGGCGTGCTTCGGCGAGCAGGCGAGCGAGGCGCAGGCGCATGGCGGGGTACATCGAGAGGTCGACCCCGAGCCGGCCGAAGGCCCCGTCCTCTTCGACGAAGTCCTTCTGCACGTCGATCAGCACGAGCGCGGTGTGCTTCGGGTCGACCAGCTCGCTCAGCTCGGTGTAGACGATCTTGCCCTCGACCTCGATCAACGCCTTGCCTCTCCCTCGCGTTCGAGCGCGGGCGCCATCTCTGTCGAAGCGGCCATCGTGTTCGGACGGTGAGAACCACTACCGGCCAGCTAATATATCAGCCGTTGATCAGATCGCATCGACCAGCAAGCTGGTGCTTTGCACCGTTACCACTTGAGACTTGAGCGCTCCACCGCTCGGCTTCGGGGCCACGGCTGCATCTAGGATGCAACTGTGGCGCACTGCGCCGAACGAGGGGGGTTCGCGATGAGCACGTTGCATCGGATGCGGGGTCGGGACAAGCTGGCCGCAGCAGCGCTGTGCGCAGGCTCGATCGTCGGTTGCAGTGTCCTGTTCGCGTCGACGGCGCTGGCGAGCCCGGCGATCCTCACCCGAGGCCACGCCTACTGCTTCTACTTCTGGGGTCACACCTTCACCGGAGGGATGCACCTCGTGGCCGGCGGGCCGCGGGTTATCACTGCCGGCCCGAGCAATTACATCAGCGGCACTGGTGGAAAGCCACAGGACACCGTGGTCTACGTCGACTGCCTGACTGCCGCCGGCCGTGCCGACGGGGATGCCTACGTCGGGCTTCCCCGCTTCGTCCTCGGCTACTCGAACGGGCACTACGCATTCGCCGAGCACGTCGTCGTCAGCCACGTCAAGCGCCTCGGGTCCACCGATGCCCGTACGGTCACGGTCTCGGTGTCCATCTCTGGGACGGTGACGACCGGGTCGTCCGCGACGGGGGCGATCAAGGGAACGCTGCGAGTCACCGCTCCGGCGTGCCTACCCAAGCCGCTCAACATGCAGTTCACCGGGACCTGAGCACCTACGGATCTGAGAGGTCTACCTGCGCTGTAGCCGTACGTCGAACGCGTCGCGTAGGGCGTCGCCGACGAGGTTGAAGGCCATCACCGTGAGGATGATGAGGCCGCCGACCGGGTAGATGAGCCACCAGTAGCCCGAGTACAGATACGTCACGCCCTGGGAGAGCATCGACCCCCAGTTGGCGGCGGGTGGCGGGATGCCGAAGCCGAGGTAGCCGAGGGTCGCGAGCACGAGGATGGCGTCCGCGACCTGGAACGTGATGTTGACGACGATCGTGCCGATCGCGTTGGGTATCACGTGCAGGAAGATGCTCCGCCCGGCGCCGCCGCCCATGCCGCGCACGGCCTGGATGTACTCGCGCGTGCGCAGCGAGAGTGTCTCGCCGCGAATCAGCCGGGCGGGGACGAGCCATGAGAACAGCGCGACCACGAGCGTGAGGTTGAACGCGTTTACCTTGACGATTGCCGCCATGAGCAGGAGGACGAACAGCACGGGCAGCGCGAGGAACGCGTCGACGATCCGCATCATCACGGTGTCGACGATGCCGCCGAAGTAGCCGGACACAGCGCCCCACAGCACGCCGAGGACGCTCGCGATCGCGGCAGCTGCGAATCCGATCTCGATCGAGCTCTGCCCGCCGGCCATGAGCCGCCCGAGCTCGTCGTAGCCGACGTTGTCCGTACCGAGCGGGTGGCTGGCGCTCGGGGCCAGCCCGCTTATGGCGAGATTCGAGGAGACCTGGTTGGTGGAGTAGAAGACCGGACCGAGGAAGCAGAAGAGCACGACGAGGACGATGATCACGAGCCCGGCGAGCGCGAGCTTGTTCTCCGCGAAGACCGATAGCACGGCCGCCCCACGCTTTCGTGGAGGTCGCACGAGAGGCGACGACGGTACGGTCGCCTCGCCGAGGATCTGCTCGGCGTCAACTGCCATGTCGGGCGACGCTCCTTGTCCGGCAGAGGCTGCTCATGCGTACCTGACGCGGCGGTCGACGATCCCGTAGGCGATGTCCGCCAGGAGGTTGCCGACGACCGTGAGGACCCCGACGACGAGGGTGAGCGCGAGGAGCACCGGATAGTCACGAGCCTGGGCCGAGTTCCAGAAGAGCAGGCCGACGCCGGGATAGTTGAATACCGACTCGGTGACGAGGTTCCCGGACATGAGCGTCGGCAGGCTAAGTCCGATCAGCGTCACGATCGGGAGGATCGCGTTGCGCAAGAGGTGCCGGTAGAGCACGCCCCGCTTCGTGACTCCCTTGGCCCTCGCCGTACGGATGTAGTCCTGGGCAAGGTTCTCGATGGCGGAGGATCGCATGTACCGGCTGAACGACGCGACACCGACGATCGTGAGCGTCAGCACCGGGAGGATCATCGCCTTCGGATCCGAGAACGCACCGCCCACCCCCGCCGTCTGTGGCGCCTCGGGGGGCAGCAGCTTGGTGTACACGGCAAACACGGCGATGAGCAGGAGGCCGAGCCAGAAGGCCGGCATCGAGTAGCCGACGAAGGAGAGGCTGGTCAGCGCGTAGTCGTCGGGCTTGTTGCGACGGACGGCCTGGTAGATGCCGAGCGGAACCGCGATGAGCACCGTGAAGATCAGCGCGAGCCCACTCAGGTAGGCGCTCTTCGGAAGGTCCTGGGAGAGCAACGTCGAGACCGGCTCGTTGGTCTTGTAGGAAAAACCGAGATTGCCGTGGAAGAGCCGGTCGACGTAGGACACGTACTGGAGCGGGAGGGGGTGGTTGTAGCCGTTGGCGATGTTGAACGCCCGGACGGAGCTGGGGGTGGCGCGCACGCCGAGCATGGCGCGCGCCGCGCCGCCGGGGAGCAGGTGTAGCAGCAGGAAGGTGATGATCGAGACGAGCACGATCACCACGACTGCTTGTCCGATTCTGCGTAGTAGGTAGCCGGTCACCTTGGGCCCACGTGTTGGTCGCTTCTCGTGAAGGACGGCACTGTAGTTCGACGGACCGGTCGGCGGAGGCCGGTCTCGCGCTTCATCCGATGCCGAGACCGAGCAGGAGCCCGTCTGCGGCGACGGCCGGGCTAGTCGTGACGAAGAGCGGGACTCCGCTTTCGGGCGCCCGGATCTCCACCACCTCGCGCCCGAGGAGGGAGGATACCGTCCCGACGATCTCGTCGGCGCTCACGCGGTCCCCGGCGGCGACCGTGGGCGACCACCAGCCGGAGGACGGCGAGCGTAGCCACACCCACCTCGAGAGCTCGATCGGAGGCAGCGGAGCGGGCAGTGACGCGGGGAGGATGCCGAGGGACGCGAGGACGCCACGGATGCCGTTCAGGTGCAGCTCCACGGAGATCTCGTCGACGAGCCCGCGCCCACCCGCCTCGGCGGTGATCGCGGGGATGGTGACCTCTGCGGCTGCGGCGCTCGAGGTTCCGGCGACAGGGCTGGCGGATCGCTCGGCGCGAATCGAGTAGGGAAGTCCGTACGCATGGGCGATCGCCCGGGAGCGCTCCTCGACGTCCGACGCGTCGAAGAGCGTGAACGGCTCGAGTGCTTCGACCTGATCGCCCGCATGGAGGTCCACCAGGTAGTCGCTCGGCCTGATGACGGTGTCGAACAGCTGGTGGGCGAGGCGCTCGGTGAAGCTGCCCGCCGGATCACCGGGGAAGCAGCGATTGAGGTTGAGCCCGTCGTGAGGCACCACGAAGGGCGTGCGGCTCTCGAACGAGGCGAGGTTCGCGATCGGAACGGCGAGGATGCGGCCCTGCAGCTGCGACTCGTCGACGTGCGCGAGGAACCTGCGGAGCCCGAGCATCGAGCTGTACTCGCATCCGTGCACACCGGCCATCAGGCAGACGGTGGGACCGAGGTCGCTGCTGCCGAGCTCTATATAAGGGACCTCCGAGCCGACGAGGCCATCGGCCCCGTCGACCCGGAGGGTCTGCACGATCGTCATCGTGGTTGTCGTGCTTGTCCGCTGACGATCTTCGTGCTCCGATTACTTCGAGGTGGTCCAGTACTCAGGCGTGAAGTTGAGCAGCGGGCTCTGCACCACGCCCTTCAAGGTGTTGCGGATCTCCGAGACCTGGAAGTCCGGGTTGGGCTGCCAGACGTCCGGCAGCTGGCTGGCCAGGTAGTTCTCGTAGGTGTCGAGAACCTTGGTGCCGGAGACGGTGTGGGTGGCGTTGATGTTGGCGTCATTCACCGTGTTGGAGTAGCTGCCCTCGTTGATGCCTGAGCCGGTGGCGAAGATCGACTCGCCCGTCGGGTAGTAGTCAGGGCCGTACGACCAGCCCTGGCCCCAGTTCTCCATCTGCCACGTGCAGGACGGTCCGACCTTGCACGGCGCCGCGTTGGCGATGACCGTGTTGAACGGCGCCGAGGTCAGGTTGAGCTGCACCCCGACCTGGGCGAGGTTCGACTTCAGCTGCTGCATCTCCTGGGTGATGTAGGTCTGGCCCGACGCGTACTGCAGGTTGAAGCTCAGCGCCTCGCCCTTGGTGATGCCGGCTCCACAGTCGCTAGCGCCCGTGCCCGCCTTGGCGCACGTCGTCGTGCCACCCGGCTTGACGTTCCATCCGTGGCTCTTGAGCAAGCTCGCCGACTTCTTGGGATTGAACGGGTAGGGATTGCTTGCTTCCTGGGCCGTCGAGAGCGAGTTCTTCGGCTCGATCGGGACCGGGCCGTAGGTCGGGTAGCCGTAGCCGAACAGCGCCTTCTTCACGTCGGTCGGCTGGTCCACCATGTACTGCACCGACTGGCGGAAGTACAGCTGCTTGAAGATCGGCCCGACCTTCGGGTTGTTGTAGTTCATGGGGAAGTAGTTGATGCTCCAGCCGATCCATGGCGACGAGGTGTAGCCCTGGCTCTTGAGGAGGGGGATCTGGCTCGTGTCCTGGGTCGGGATGTAGCCGTAGTCGAGGGTCCCGGCACGCAGCGAGCTGAACTCAGCGCTGTCGGTCGTGAAGGGCTGCTCGATCAGCTGGCTGTACTTGGCCTTGACCGGTCCCGAGTACTTCGGGTTGGGCACGAAGACCGAGTAGCCGGTCGTCTGGAAGCTCTTCAGCTCGAACGGGCCGTCGACGACCTTCCACAACGGGTTCGTCGCGTAGGTTGCCGGCGTCGCCGACTGCTGGGCGAGGAACTTGTAGACAGCCGCGGCGCCTGCCGGGCTCTCGTCGTAGTTGCCGACCGCGCCGGTCGCCGACTCCTTGTCCCACGCCTGCTGGGGGAGCGGGGTGATCTGGCTGAGCTCGTTGTAGAGGAACCAGGTCGAGGAGTACGCCTTGTCGAGCGTGAAGACGACCTTGGTCGGCGAGGGAGCGGCCATCTTCACGATGTTGTCCGGGTACTCGCCCGGCACGTACAGCGGGTAGACGCTCTTCTCGGCCTTGACGATGTTCATCCAGAAGATGACGTCACGCGCCGTGACCGGCTTGCCGTCGGCCCACTTGTAGTTCTTCATGGTGATCGTGACGGTCTTGCCGCCGTTGCTGAACACGGGGGCGTTCGCCATGCTGAGCGTCGCGTTGAAGGTCGGCGAGTTGCCCTGCCCGAACCAGTACAGCGGCCGGTACATGATCTGCTGGAACTGGTAGAGGTTCACGTTGGTGAGGTACTGAGCCGTCATGAATGGGAAGATGTAGTCAGGCGTGACCGTAGGGGGCAGCGCGAACGTGATGGTCCCGCTTCCCGAGCTGGCCTTGGCGGTCGATGCGGCCGAGGTACCTGCCAGGGCACCGGAGCCGAAGCCGACCAACGTGACGCCCGAGGCGAGCGCAAGGGACAGAGCGCCCGCTCGTCTGGCGAGTGACATTCGCATGTTTCAGCTCCTTGCGGCGCCGTAGCCACCGCGCATTATGGAATATATCCTGTGTGGTGCAGAGACGATCCGCCAGTATTGCGGAGCCGCGATGGAGAGTCAAGCAACCGACGCAGATTCGTAATGTGCGCCGAATCGCCCGGACTGCCGGCGAAATCCCAGCTAGACAGGGGTGTCCTCCGTGGATGTGTCGTGCCGGGAGGACGAGCCGACGGTCACGGGAGCCCGGTCCAGGGGGAAGTGGCACGCCGCCATGTGCTCCTCACCGAAGCTTCGAAGCACCGGCTCCTCGGTCGAGCAGACCTCTTGGGCACGGGGGCAGCGCGTGCGGAAGCGGCAGCCCGACGGCGGATGCAGCGCGCTCGGGATCTCGCCCTTCACGACGTCGCCGGACTTCGCCCGCTCGAGCTCGGGCGACGGCAAGGGGATGGCGTCGATGAGGCTCGCCGTGTAGGGGTGCGCGGGCTGCTCGTAGATGACCGCGCTCGGCCCGGTCTCTACGAGCTTGCCGAGGTACATGACGCCGATGGTGTCGGCGAGGTACTTGACGACCGCGAGGTCGTGGGAGATCACGATGTAGGTCAGACCGTGCGTCGCCTGAAGCCGCTTCATGAGATTGAGCACTTGCGACCGGATGGACACGTCGAGGGCGCTCACCGGCTCGTCGGCGACGACGAGCTTGGGGTTGAGCGCGAGCGCTCGAGCGAGCCCGATCCTCTGGCGCTGACCGCCCGAGAACTCGTGCGCGTAGCGGTCGGTCGCGCTCGCCGGCAGTCCGACCTCGGCCAGGAGACGCTGGATGATGTCGTCCTGCTCGTGCCTGGTTCCGATGCCCTGAATGGCGAGCGGCTCTCGCAGGATCCTGCCGACGCGCATCCTCGGGTCGAGAGACGCGTACGGGTCCTGGAACATGAGCTGGAAGTCGCGGCGCTTCGCACGCAGCGTCTTCCTGTCGAGGGTCGTGATGTCGTCGCCGTCGAGGACGATCGAGCCTGAGTCGGGAGTCTCGAGAGCGGTGACGAGCCGACCCACGGTGCTCTTGCCGCAGCCGGACTCCCCGACGAGTCCGAAGGTCTCGCCCCGTCGGACCGAGAACGACACGTCGGAGACGGCCTTGACGCTCCCGGTCTGCTTGCGCAGGATGCCCTCGGTGACGGGGAACTCCTTGACGAGGTTCGTCACCCGCAGGAGGACGCGTTCGTCCTCCGCTGCGCCGTCGCCCTGCCAGGTATCGGCGGAACCCTGCGGAGCACGGGTGTCGAGCGGACCCACGACGGGGTGCCAGCAGGCGAACGCGTGGTCCTCGTCGGCACCGGTGAGCGGCGGTTCGTGCTCCCGGCACTGATCGGTGGCGTCCGTGCAACGAGGGGCGAAGCGGCAGCCGACGGGGGGATCGCTCAGGTCCGGCGGGAGGCCGCTGATGCTGTAGAGCCGCTGCTTGTTGTCCTGCTCGAGGCGGGGTATGGAGGCGAGCAGGGCCCGAGTGTAGGGATGGCGCATCTCGTGGAACAAGACGTCGGTGTCGCTCGCCTCGACGACCTTGCCCGCGTACATCACCATGACGCGATCCGCCCGTCCGGCGATGACACCCATGTCGTGGGTGATGAGCAGCACCGACATCCCGAGCTTCTGCTTCAGCTTGTCGAGAAGCTCCAGGATCTGGGCTTGGATCGTCACGTCGAGCGCGGTCGTCGGCTCGTCCGCGATCAGTAGCTTGGGCTCGCACGCGAGCGCCATCGCGATCATGACGCGCTGGCGCATCCCGCCCGAGAGCTGGTGGGGGTAGTCCTCGAGCCGCTCCTTCGGCCGGGGCAGCCCGACCAGGTCGAGAACCTCTGCCGCTCGCTCCATCGCGGCGCGCCTGCTGGCGCCGCGATGGATGCGGACCGGCTCGGCGACCTGTTGGCCGATGCTCTTCGTCGGGTTGAGCGACGTCATGGGGTCCTGGAAGACCATAGCGATCTCGTTGCCGCGGATCTTGTGCATCGCGTTGTAGTCGAGAGGCGCGAGGTCCCGGCCCATGAAGTTGACGGCGCCACCGGAGATGTAGCCGCCCGAGGGCAGCAGCTGCATGATCGACAGCCCGGTCATGGACTTGCCGCAGCCGGACTCTCCGACGATCCCCAGCGTCTCGCCGGCATCCACGTGCAGGCTCACGCCGTCGACGGGCGCGACTGCACCGTGACGCATCTTGATGCGAACGGCCAGATCTTTGATCTCGAGTACGCGACCCACGGAAGCTCTCCTCATTGCTACGTGACGTGGTATTGCTGCGTGACGTGGTCCGTGCAGTTGGACGTCCCGCGACGCCCAACCGGTCGGGGCCTCGCGGCGCCGTGAGCCCAGGCCCGTGCAGCCACGCTGCTGCGTACGGTCCGATGCCTTCAGCGAGGATAGGTCCTCTCGCGGATCGCTGGCGCGTCAGGCCTGCGGCGTCACCTGACGATCACAGCCGTGGCCTGCATCGTCTGTACTCCGCGATGGTCGAACGAGGCGAGCTCGATCGTGTCGTCGCCCACCGGCTCGCCTCGAAGCAGCAGGGGTCCGTCGTCGAACTTCGGGTGGATCGCCCGGAAGCTGAACCGGCGCACGGCCGCCCCGGGCTCGAACCGACGGCACAGCTCGGCCAGCGCCACCGCCTGCAGTGGGCCGTGCACGACGAGCCCCGGATATCCCTCGGCGCCCATCGCCCACTCCCGGTCGTAGTGGATCCGGTGGGCGTTATAGGTGAGCGCCGAGAAGCGGAACAACAGTGACGGTTCGATCGACATGTCCCAGCGCCAGCGCCATTGTTGCGCGTCCGGACCCGGCTCCGCGACAGGCCCGGCCCGGCCCGGCTCCGCGGCTGCTGTATCGGCGTTGCCCGCCAGGTCGCGGTAGACGACGTCCTGCTCCTCGACGAGGAGTGGCGCCGCGTCCGCTCGTAGGTGCTCGCCGGCCTCGGCGGACGTCAGCTCGTAACGAGCGGTCACGAACACGAGCGCGCCGGAGCGCCCCTGTTTCTCCTGCACGGACACCACTCGACCGCGGCGCACGAGCCGAGCATCCGCGCGCACCTCTCCGAGGATCTCTACTCGACTGCCGACGAACATCCTTCGGGGGAGGGACACCGGGGGAAGGAAGCCGCCGCGTCTCGGGTGGCCGTCGGGGCCGAGGTCGGCCTGACGTGCACGGGGAAGGAAGGCGAGCCAGTGCCAGAGGGGCGGGACGATCGAGCCCGGCTCGTCGCCAGCGCCCTTGCCGTCCAGGAGATCGTCGAGCGCGACGAGCGATCGGGACATGATGACGTCCGTCTCCACAGACTCGACCGGCTTCCAGTCGCCGGTTGGGCCCGCGCCGGATCTGACCGTAGACATGGCTGTCCTTCCTGCCCGCCGAGGCGAGCCGCGTCGGGTTGCTACCGTAGTCAAGGCCCCGGATCGTCCTCGTGGCACGGCCGTCGGCCGCTCCAACCCCCGCTGTTTCGCTGCACCGTGCGCTCGAGCGGGCGCAGCGCATTCGTTCCAATCACAGGAGATCGTCTTGCCCATCACCGACGTCATCTGCGTCCCGGTCCGCACCGGTTTCTACTCGGACGATCAGGAGGCGATACGTGCCGGTGCCCGCCACGACGGCTTCGACTACACCGGTGTCCCGCTCACGGCCGGTTTCAGTCGTATCCGTCAGCCGGGCGAGGCGGTGTCGGTGATGCTCGTGCTCGACGGGGGTGACATCGCGTTCGGGGACTGTGCCGCCGTGCAGTACTCGGGTGCCGGGGGCCGCGATCCCGTGTTCGCCGCGGCGGGCGCGATCGAGACGATCGAGCGCCACGTCGTGCCGCTGCTCGAGGGGCGCACTGCTGCGTCGTTCCGCGAGCTCGCCGGTGAGATCGACGCCCTCGAGGTGGACGGCGCCCCGCTGCACACGGCGATCCGTTACGGCGTGACCCAGGCGATCCTCGACGCGGTGGCCCGGACGCGGGGTGTCACGATGGCGGAGGTCGTGCGCGACGAGTACGAGACCGGCATCGACCTAAAGCCCGTTCCGATCTTCGTCCAGTCCGGGGACGACCGGTACAACAACGTCGACAAGATGATCCTGAAGCGTGTCGAGGTGCTGCCGCACGGTCTTGTCAACAACGTCGAGGAGAAGCTCGGGGCGAAGGGCGAGATCTTCGAGGAGTTCGTCGTCTGGGTCCGGGACCGGATCCAGAGCCTCGGCTCGGACGACTCGTACCGCCCGCTGCTGCACTTCGACACCTACGGCACGATCGGCATGGCCTTCGGCGCCGACATCGACGCGGTCGCCTCCTACCTCGCCCACCTGTCGGAGGTCGCGGCGCCCTACCGGCTACGGATCGAGCACCCGATCGACGCGGGAAGCCGTGCCGGCCAGATCGACGCGCTCGGGAGCCTTCGGGCCCGACTTCTCGAGATCGGTGCCACGGTCGAGATCGTCGTCGACGAGTGGTGCAACACGCTCGAGGACATCGAGGCCTTCGTCGCGGCCGGCGCCGCGGACGTGATCCACGTGAAGACGCCGGATCTCGGCGGCATCAACAACACGGCCGAGGCGCTGCTCCACGTCCGCCGGAACGGCCTGCTCGCGTACTGCGGCGGCACGTGCAACGAGACCGATCGCTCGGCCCAGATCTGTGCGCACGTCGCGATGGCGTGCGGCGCCGACCAGATCCTCGCGAAGCCCGGGATGGGCGTAGACGAAGGGCTGATGACCGTGAGCAACGAGATGGCGCGGGTCGCCGCGATCACGAAGGGCCGGCCGGCCGGCCGCTCGGGCGTGGCGCCCTCGCCATGAGACCCCTCGAGGACGTCAGGATCGTCGCGGTCGAGCAGTTCGGGGCGGGTCCGTTCGGCAGCGTGCACCTCGCCGATCTCGGCGCCGAGGTCATCAAGATCGAGGACCCCGCGACCGGTGGCGACGTGGGGCGCTACGTGCCGCCCCACCAGGAGGGCGGCGACAGCCTCTTCTTCGAGACCTTCAATCGCAACAAGCGCAGCATCGACCTCGACTTGGCGAGCCCGGCCGGGCGCGGCGTCTTCGAGGACCTCGTGCGCGTCAGCGACGTCGTGTACTCCAACCTGCGGGGCGACGTGCCGGAGAAGCTGGGTATCCGTTACGAGGATCTCAAGCACCTCAACCCCGCGATCGTCTGCTGCGCGCTCACCGGCTACGGCATGACGGGCCCGCGCAGCTCGGACGCCGGCTACGACTACATCCTCCAGGGCCTCGCAGGCTGGATGGACCTGACGGGCGAGCCCGACGGTCCCCCGACCAAGTCGGGGCTCTCGGTCGTCGACTACTCAGGCGGCCTGGTCGCCGCGATCTCGATCCTCGCGGCGCTGCACGCGGCGCGGCGCGACGGGATCGGGACGGACTGCGACGTCAGCCTGTTCGACACGGCGATCTCGATGCTGACCTACCCGGCGGCGTGGTACCTGGGCGGCGGCTTCGAGCCGAAGCGCGTCAGCCACTCGGCGCACCCGTCGCTCATCCCGTTCCAGGCATTCGAGACGTCCGACCGCTGGATCGTCGTGGCTTGTCCGAAGGAGAAGTTCTGGCAGCGCCTTGCAGGAGCCATCGGGCAGCCGGAGATCGCGACGGACGAACGGTTCTGCTCCTTCGAGCGGCGCCGCGAGCACGCGGCCGAGCTGATGCCGATCCTCGAGGGAGCGTTCAAGGAGCGCAGCGCGCTCGAGTGGCTCGAGCTGCTCGCCAAAGCCGGCGTTCCCTGCGGACCCGTCAACACCGTGGCCGAGGCGCTGGTCGATCCGCAGACCCTCGCCCGCGAGATGGTCGTCCGCACCGAGCACCCGCGCTTCGGCACCGTCGAGCAAGTGGCGAGCCCGGTGCGGGTCGGGGAAGAGCGCCCGAGCTACCGGCGGGCTCCTCTTCGCAACGAGGACGCGGACAGGGTGCTGCTCGAAACGCTCGGCTACACCCAAGAGCGCGTTGCCGAGCTCGCCGAGGCGGAGGCCTTCGGGCGGACGGACGCGTGAGCCGCTACCGGTGCCGCTCGTGCGCGAGCGAGTACGCGCTCGACGAGCGCGCGTGGCGCTGCCGGTGCGGCGGCGTCTTCGACCTGCTCTTCGAGCCTGCGGACGACGCGTTCGCGGAGCTCGACGGCCAGCCGTGGTCGCTCTGGCGCTACCGCAAGGCGCTGCCCTTCTCCCGATCGGCGACCGGCTGGGAGCAGGTGACGCTCGGCGAGGGGGCGACCCCGCTCGTCCCTGGGGGCGAGAATCTGCTCTTCAAGCTCGACTTCTTGATGCCGAGCCTCTCGTTCAAGGACCGCGGCTCGGTCGTGCTCGTCGCGAAGGCGGCCGAGCTCGGCGTCAAACGGCTCGTCGCCGACAGCAGCGGCAACGCGGGCACTTCGATCGCGGCGTACGCGACGCGCGCGGGTATCGAGGCCGAGGTGTTCGTGCCGGCAGCCACCTCGGAGAAGAAGGTGGCACAGCTACGCGGCTACGGGGCCACCGTGCGTCGCGTCGAGGGGACACGAGCCGACGCAGCGGCGGCGGCGATCGACCGGGTGGAGACGACCGGCTCGTTCTACGCGAGCCACGTCTACAACCCGCTGTTCCACCAGGGCACGAAGACGTTCGCGTTCGAGCTGTGGGAGCAGCTCGGCCGGAGCCTTCCACACACCGTCGTGCTGCCGGCGGGCAACGGGACGCTCCTCGTGGGCGCGAGCTTGGGCTTTGCCGAGCTCGTCGCAGCCGGGCTCACCGAACGGCTGCCCCGATTGGTGGCGGTCCAGGCGGAGAGGTGCGCGCCGCTCGCACGTGCGTGGCGCCTCGAGCATCACCTCGAGGCCGGCGACGTCGCGCCCGGCCCGCCACAGGAGACGGCGGCCGAGGGGATCGCGATCGCAGAGCCACCCCGGTTGCGCCAGATGCTCGAGATCGTCGACCAGAGCGATGGCGAGGTGGTGACCGCCTCGGAGGACGGCATCGCCGAGGCACGCCGTGAGCTCGCCGCTCGCGGAATCGATGTCGAGCCGACGGCCGCCGCTGCGTACGCGGGCTGGCGGGAGTGGACCGGCGCCAAGGGCGCGCCGTCTACCGTCATCGCGCTCACCGGGGCAGGGCTGAAGTCGCCGTTCGCCCCGACTGCCGGCTGATCGATCGGGGCGCGCTCGCCAGCTCAGGAGGGTCTGGCCGACCGGCGGTGCGCGCGTTATCGTCTATAGAATCCGCCGGGTCGATCCAGCTTCCGACACGCGCGGGCAGCGCCGGAGTACTCGGCACACCGCAGTATCTGCAGTCTCCGAAATCGTCGCGACACCTAGCAGGAAGAGACCGGGTCCTAGTGCGAGTCTTTGACACCAACTGGATGCAGATCGAGCAGTACCTGCAGAACGACGACAGGATCGTCCTCCCGACCGGCTCGACCGAGCAGCACGGGTACCTGTCGCTCGGTACGGACGCCATCCTCGCGGAGCGCGTCGCAGTGGAAGCGGCCGAGCCGCTCGGGGTGCCGGTGCTCCCGGCGATCCCCTTCGGGCTGGCCCCGTACTTCGCCTCCTATCCCGGCTCCATGAGCCTGCGCATGAGCACCTACATCGAGGTGGTGCGGGACCTGTTGGATGGCCTCGAGTCACAAGGCTTTCGCCGGATCGCGATCGTCAACGGCCACGGGGGCAACTCGCCGATCGCCGGACTGCTGCGCGAATGGGTCTGCCGGTCCCGCCCGTACCAGATGCAGGTGCTCTTCCACAGCTGGTACAACGCGCCACGCACTGCGGCCGCGGCTGACCAGTTCGACAAGGACCAGATGCACGGCGCATGGGTCGAGAACTTCGCATGGACTCGAGTGCCGGGAGTGGAGGTCCCCTCGGGCTCGAGGCCCGTGGTCGCCCGTGAGCTCATCGGGAACCTCGATGCAGCCTCGATCCGCCAGCTTGCGCCGGACGGCACGATGGGCGGGGCCTACCAGCGATCGGACGAAGACATGCAGGTCGTGTGGGACGCGGGCGTCGCCGAGGTCCGTGAGCTGATCGAGAAGGGTTGGGTGTCATGAGCTCGTCACTTGCTGGCAAGGTCGCCGTCGTGACCGGTACGGCTCACGGCATCGGGGCGACGATCGCCAAGTTCTTGGAGGCGGACGGTGCGGAGGTGCACGGCGTCGACAAGGACACGGTCGACCTGACCGACTCCGCCGCGGTCGGGGCATTCATTGCTGGGATCGGCGACGTCGACATCTTGGTCAACAATGCCGGTGGCGTCTGCGGGCAGGTGGGCCGCCCGCTCGAGGAGATCTCGGACGAGGACTGGCGCCAGGTGGTGGATGCCAACCTGACGAGCACGTTCAACTGCACGCGCGCCGTCGTGCCCGGCATGAAGCAGCGTGGAGGGGGCCGGATCGTCAATATCTCGTCCGGCGCGGGACGCAGCGTCAGCCTGACGGGCATACAGGCCTACGCGAGCGCGAAAGCCGGCCAGATCGCCTTCACCCGCCAGATGGCGCACGAGCTCGGCCGCCACGGCATCACCGTCAACTGCATCGCTCCCGGCTTCGTGCTCTCGAATCCGACGACGATCGCGCAGTGGGAGAGCTACGGCGACGAGGGCCAGAAGAAGCTCGTCGAGGCCATCGCCGTGCGTCGGCTCGGCCAGCCGGAGGACATCGCGAACGGCGTCAGGTTCTTCGTATCGCCCGACGCGTCCTGGGTCAGTGGCCAGACGCTATCGATCGATGGTGGACATGCTCTCTTTTGAGCTGACGGACGAGCAGTACGTCGCCGAGCTGGCGGGCTATGTGGCGATACCGAGCGTGAGTCGGGACGCCACGGCGGCCACGATGCGCGAAGCCGCCGACTGGCTGGCGGCCCAGCTGGAGTTCGCCGGCGCGAGGGTCGAGGAGACAGAAGGCCACCCGGTCGTGCGCGGTGAATGGCTCGGCGCCCCAGGGGCTCCGACGATCCTCGTCTACGGCCACTACGACGTCCAGCCGACCGGCGACCCGTCGGAGTGGACGACCCCGCCGTTCGAGCTGATCGTCGACGGCGACGTCATGCGCGGCAGGGGAGCGACCGACGACAAGGGTCCGGTGTTCATCGTGTTGAAGGTGGCGCAGGCGTTCATGGCCCAGGAGGGGGCGCTGCCTCTGAACGTGAAGTTCCTCTTCGAGGGTGAAGAGGAGATCGGCAGCCCACACCTTCCTACATACGTCGAGCGACACACCGACGATCTCGCGGCCGACCTCGTGATCTCGGCGGACGGCGCGATGTGGCGTGCCAGCGAGCCCTCCCTCTCGCTCGCGTCGAAGGGGCTCGTCACGATGAACATAGAGGTCGTCGGCGCCAACGACGACCTGCATTCGGGCCGCTATGGCGGTACGGTCGCCAACCCGATGCATGCGCTCGCGCAGATCCTCGCGAGCATGCACACCGACGACGGTGGGGTCGCGGTAGACGGTTTTTACGACGGGATTCCCGAGCTGAGCGACGAACGGCGCAAGGAGCTCGCTGCGGTGCCGTTCGACGACGACGAGTGGGCCGAGCGGCTCGGCCTCGACGAGCTGCACGGCGAGCCCGGCTTCACGACGATCGAGCGGCTGTGGGAGCGCCCGACGCTCGAGATCAACGGATGGAAGGGCGGCGGGAAGTACACTGTCATCCCGCACCTCGCGACGGCACACATCTCCTGTCGGCTCGTGCCGGGCCAGGATCCGGAGCGGGTGATCCAGTCGATCGTGGACCACGTGGCGGCGCAGCGCGTGCCGGGCGTGCGAGCGAGCGTCGTCGTCGACTATGCCGCCGTGCCGGCGTACACGATCCCGGCGAGCCATCCGGCGATCCGGGCGGCGACGGCCGCGCTCGAGCACGTCTACCCGGACGAGGAAGTGCTGCTCGCCTGCATCGCCGGTACCTTGCCGGCCACCGCACTGTTCGAGAGGACGATCGGCGCGAAGACGCTGTTCTTCTCGTTCTCCATCTCCGACGAGCGGTTGCACGCACCGAACGAGTACATGCGGATCCGGCGTCTTCGCGAAGGCATGCGCGCCTGGGAGCACCTCTGGCGCCTGCTCGCGGACGGCCCACACCGGCTGGCGAAGGTGGATTCGCCGTGAGCGAAGCCGGCGCGGACGGAACTGACCGTGGGTCGGCGAGCTCCGCGCGGCCGCGCCGGCCGCCGTCGAGCTATAGCGCGTACTCCTACCTGAGCCCGGGCGAGGACTTCCGCACGTTCGAGCTCGCGGCGGAGTTCGGGCGGGTTCCTGCCTATGTGGGCGACCTGACCCCCGACGAGGTCGAGCGGGCGAGGTCGCTGCTCGAGTCGAGCATCGTCATCAGCCTCCACGACCACCCGGTGCGCTTCCCTCATCGGATGGAGGAGACGCCCGAGTACAACCGGACGGGCCGCCAGCACGCGGCCTATGCAGGCCTGGCGGCTTCGGGGATGACCGTCGTGTTCGACAACATGATGGACGGCACGGCGTGCGTCACCGGCAACGCCCCGTGGCGTTGGACCGACATCATCACCGATCTCGGCATGCGCCAGGCGGACATCGCGCACCAGGACGAGATCGTCGTGGTGCGGACCCTCTCGGACATCGAGGACGTGCACAGGAGCGGGAAGGTCGGCCTGGTCTTCGGCCTCGAGGCGGCGACCCCGATCGAGAACGAGATCGACCGGCTCGACGTGCTCTACGGCCTCGGCGTCCGCCAGATCGGCATCGCCTACTCCGACGCGAACGCGCTCGGCAGCGGTCTGAACGAGCCGACCGACGCCGGCCTCACCGCCTTCGGCCACCGGGCGGTGACCCGGATGAACAAGCTCGGTCTCGCCATCGACGTATCCCACTCTTCGGACCAGACGAGCCTCGACGTGTGCCGCCAGAGCAGCCGGCCGGTGCTCATGACCCACGCCGGCGCGCGAGGGGTCTGGGACTCGCCGCGGATGAAGCCCGACGACGTGCTGCGGGCGATCGCGGATACGGGCGGCGTCATCGGCATGTCTGCCGCGCCGCACACCACGTTGTCCGCGGCACACCCTGAGCACAGCATCCACTCGGTCATGGACCACTTCCGATACTGCGCGGAGCTCGTCGGCATCGAGCACGTCGCCTTCGGCCCGGACACCTTGTATGGCGACCACGTCCAGCTCCATCAGGTGTTCGCCCACATGCTCAGCCTCCCGGCGCCGGGCATCGGCCCGTCGTTCCCGAGGGTCGCCTACGTCGACGGCCTTGAGAACCCCACCGAGAACTTCCCGAACATCTGCGGTTGGCTCGTCCACCACGGCTTCAGCGACGACGAGATTCGCGCCGTTCTCGGCGGCAACATCCTCCGTGCGCTCGAGGCGACGTGGGTGTAACACACGAGCTGGCGGAGCCGAGTCGTTGACGGCCGAAGAGGCGCGTACTGATCTCGAACGGCTGAGCGTCGAGTTCTTCGAGGTCCAGAACACCGCTGATCCCCTCAGCGCCACGCTGCTCGGCGTAGGTGGCTACGACGCGCTCCTGCCGGACCTGAGCCGTGAAGGCTCGCACCGAGACGCCGCGCGCTTCTCGGGTATCGAGCAGCGCCTCGCCGCGATCGACCGGAACCTGCTCGACGAGGCCGGCCAGGTCAACCACGCGGTGCTCGGGCGCCTCGCGTGGGGCGCGCGATCGGACCTCGAGCACGGCCTGTGGGAGGCGAACGTCTCGGGCGAGGGCTACGCGTCGCCGCAGTCCATGATCTTCATGTGCGTGCCGGCCGCTGTCGTCAGCGACGCCGCCGCGTCGCAGTCCTACCTGACGCGTCTCGGTAGCCTCGGCGGGCTGTTCGACGCGATCGCCGAGCGTTATGGCGAGGCCACGAGCGAAGGGCGCCTGCCGACCGCGGCGGGCGTCCGCCAGGCGATCGAACAGCTGGCGGGCCATCTCGCGTTGCCGATCTCCGAGGACACCCTGGCCCGGCCGATCGTCTCGGGGGCGATCGACGCCGAGGCCTTGGCCGTCGAGGCCCAGGCCATCGTCGCAAAGAGCGTGCGTCCGGCGATGGAGCGCCTCCTCGCCCGGCTACGTGACGACCTGCTGCCTGTGGCTCGTGGTGACAACGAAGTCGGCATCCGCTTCGTCCCCGGAGGTGAGGAGGGGTACCGGGCGGCGGTACGCAGGCACACGACGACCGAGCTCACCCCCGAGGAGATCCACCAGATCGGACTCGACTGCATCGCGGAGCTCCAACTCGAGTGGGCGGATCTCGGCGAGAAGGTGCTCGGCACGAGGGACGTTCCGAGCATCCTCGGCCGCCTGCGCGAGGATCGCTCGCTCCGCTTTTCCGACTCGGCGGCGATCGTCACGATGGTGGACGACGCGCTGCGCCGAGCCGAGCAGGCCCGCGACGAGTGGTTCCCGGCGTACAGCATCGCCGAGTGCGTCATCGAGGAGATCAACCCGATCGAAGCGGGCAGCGCGGCGCTCGCGCACTACCGCCCGCCGGCTGCGGACGGGTCACGGCCCGGCGCGCACTGCGTGCTGACGACCAACCCCGGCGAGCGCTTCACCTATGAGTACGAGGCGCTCGCCTTCCACGAGAGCACCCCCGGCCACCACCTGCAGATCGCCTCGGCGCAGACGCTCGTCGACCTTCCGACCTACCGCAGGTTCCTCGACGCGCAGGTCTGCGGCTATGTGGAGGGCTGGGGCCTGTACTGCGAGCGCCTCGCGGACGAGATGGGGCTGTACAGCTCCGACGTCGCGAGGCTCGGCATGCTGTCGTTCGACTCGCTGCGAGCGTGCCGGCTCGTCGTCGACACCGGCATGCACCACCTCGGCTGGTCGCGCCAGAAGGCGGCGAAGTACATGTGGGACCACACCGCCACGACCGTGGGGAACATCTCGAACGAGGTCGTCCGCTACATCGGATGGCCCGGACAGGCGCTCGCCTACATGATCGGCCGGCGCGAGATCCGGCGCCTGCGGGCGCTCGGCGAGGAGCGGCTCGGCAGCCGGTTCGATATCCGCGCCTTCCACGGCACCGTCCTCGGCAGCGGGGCGGTCCCCCTCGACGTCCTCGACCAGCTCGTGACGCGTTGGATCGACGCGGCGAGCGCGTGAGCAAGCTCGACCACACAGGCTCGACCACACAGCTTCGGAAGGAGCGCACATGCGTGTGAAGGTGAACGACAACGAGCTCAATGTCGAGGTCCTCGGACCAGAAGGCGCGCCCGTGCTCATCGCGCACCACGGCGGCGGCGGCATCGGCTCGCTCGACGAGCCGAAGGCGACCTTCGGGCCGCTCGCGGACGAGCTCCGGGTCGTCGTGTTCGACGCGCGCGGCTGCGGGCGCAGTGAAGGCAAGCCGCCTTTCTCGCACGCGCAGTGGGCCGCCGACATCGACGGCCTTCGTGAGTGGATCGGCGCCGAGCAGATCATCGTGGCCGGAGGCTCCTACGGCGGCTTCATCTCCATGGAGTACGCCATCGCCTATCCGGAGCGCACCCGAGCGATGATCCTTCGCGACACCTCGGCGGACCGGTCGTTCCTCGATCGGGCCTACGAGAACGCCCGCACCCAGACGCGCATCGAGATCAACTGGGAGAACTTCGACCGCTACTGGAGCGGGAACATCCCCGACGACGAGGACCTGAAGGCTCGCTGGGCGGACATCATCCCGCTGTACGACTTCGAGTACGACCCGGTCGTCTCGGCGGCCCGCGTTGAAGCGGGCATCTACCGCCACGAGGCGCACAACTGGTGCTTCCAGCACAACATCGCGAACTACGACCTGCGCCCCGCACTCCCGGGCGTCACCTGCCCGACGTTGGTGACGGTCGGCCGCACCGACTGGGTGACGCCGGTCTCCTCCTCCGAGACGATCGCGTCGTTGGTCCCAGGCGCGAAGCTCGTCGTGTTCGAGAAGTCCGGCCATTCGCCGCAGTACGAGGAGTACGACCTCTTCCAGCAGACGATGCGCGAGTTCCTCGCCAGCGTCCTCGCCAGCTAGTCCGTCCCTCGAGAGGAGCACTCCCTATGCGTATAACGATCAACGACAACGAGCTCAACGTCGAGGTGCTCGGCCCCGAGGGCGCCCCGGTCCTCATCGCCCACCACGGCGGCGGCGGCATCGGCTCGCTCGGCGAGCCGAAGGCGACCTTCGGGCCGCTCGCGGACGAATTCCGCGTCGTCGTGTTCGACGCGCGCGGCTGCGGGCTCAGTGAGGGCAAGCCACCCTTCTCGCACGCGCAGTGGGCGGCTGACGTGGACGGGTTGCGCCAGTGGATAGGCGCCGAGCAGATCATCGTGACCGGCGGCTCCTACGGCGGCTTCATCTCGATGGAATATGCCATCGCCTATCCGGAGCGCACCCGGGCGATGATCCTTCGCGACACCTCCGCCGACAAGTCGAACCTCGACCGGGCGTACGAGAACGCCCGCACCCAGACCCGCATCGAGATCAACTGGGAGAACTTCGACCGCTACTGGGG
>JAODBO010000022.1 GCA_025464005.1 Acidimicrobiaceae bacterium
AAGAGCGAGCCGCGTCGGAAGAGGATCTCGGCCTGCCCGACCGTGGAGGGGCCCTTCAGGCCGAGCTCCTTCTTCCCGCGCTTTCCCATCTCGTTTGTGTAAGGACCACCGCCCGAGATGTTGGCGCCGCCGGTGCCGACGATTGTGAACTTCACGAAGCGCGTCCCCGCCTTGCGTTCGACAGCGCCCTCCTGGAGGAGCTGTCGGTTCTCCGAGGTGGAAACGTACGCTTTGTCCCCGACGACGTCGCCGACCTTCACCTTGTCGCCGTACGGGATTGGCTGGCCCGCCTGGTACGTCGCGAGGCGGTAGACGATCCGTCGCTTCTCGGTGAGCCCCTTCTGGTCGAGCATCGAGAACACGCTGTCGAGGTTGTCGATCTGGTGCTGGATCGTCTTCGGGTCCGACTCGAGGTTCTGGCCACGGGCGAGCTTGTTGATCTGTGCCGAGGTCTGCGCGTAGTCGTTGGCCGCTGCCTTCAGCGTCGAGCGCTCCTCAGGGCTGAGCTTCGAGGCTATCTCGAAGTATTCTGCTTCCGTCGTCGAGGTGACGTCCCGGCCGCGCGACGTCGTCTGGCCCTTGCCCATCTTGATTGCGAGCCGAGTGAGCAGCTCCGGGCTGACCTTCTCGCCGCGTCCGATCGCCTCGAGCACCTTCCGCTCGGTGGCGCGGGGATCCTGTCGCTCGGCGAGTACGACCTTCGCCACCGGACCGCTCTCGGGATCGCGGCCGACCGGCTCGGGACCGGGGACCGGGGACGAGCTCGAGCTGGACTGCGGCGGTGTTCCGCCCGGCCGCACTCCCCCGATGACGCCGCCGAGCTGGTTGGCGAGCTCCGCGACACGCCCCCGAGGGGCGGTTGACTCCGGTCCGACGTCATTTAGCCCCGGCGCCCCGGATCCCGTCAGCGGCGGCCGGCTTTCCCGGCTAGGGACCGGCGGAGGGGACGTGCCGACCCCGTCGCCGCCGAGCTCAGGACGACCTTCGCGGCTCGGGACCGGAGGAAGGGCGGGCAGGCCGACTGCTTCCGCGTAGCCGGGGGTGTCGTAGAACATCGTGTAGAGGTCGTTGCCCATGTAGTGGATGATCCCGCTGATGCCGGCGATCATCTGCATCCCGCCGTGCTTTTGGCGGTACTTCTGTTCGCTGGCGACGGCGTCCTCCAGCTTCATGATCTCGCCGTAGGGACGGTATTTCGCCTCGGACTCGGCAACCACTCGCTGCACCTCGGGATCCGAGCAGCTCCGCAGCGTTGCGACGATAGACATCGCCTCCTGGTACGACGGGGGCGTCAGCGACTGGAAGGGCGACAGCACGTAGTCGACGCGAAGGATGTCGTCGGTCATCTTGCTGTTGTCGAACTGGACCGCGGTGACCCCGCTGCGGATCTGCTCCACCTGCTGTTGCTGCTTCGCCCACTCGGCGAAGATCACCCGGCGGCGCGGGTCCTTCTCGAAATCGAACATCGACATGATCGGCGGCTTGACCGGAGCCTTCTCGCCCATCGGGCGTCCGGCACGAGGCCCGGAGACCGTGAGGTTCGACAGGTCGTCGGGCAGGCCGGAGCCGCCCTTCTTCGACTTCGACGAGCTCGAGAACCACTTGAAAGGGTTCCACCGCTGCACCTCGAGCGGCGCGGACGAGGACGCGCCCGACCGCTCACGCTCGAGCAGCTGAACCACGGCGCGGTTCCCCGCGGTGCGCTGGACGTCAAGCAGGGCGCGGAATTCCGGCGCACCCGGGTGCACCTTGTTGTGTCTCACGGCCACGCGAGAGCGGAGCTGCGGGGAGCGCTCGAGTCGGTCGACACCTGGCAAAGCTGGCCTCCCGTGGAGCAGCGACGCAGGCAGTGTAGGTGGAGGGGATTCCGCTGGTCAACGAGACGGGCGCACGTGGCAGGCGTTTGGTGAACACAGTGACACGCCTCGGTGGAAGCGTTCTGATCGGTGTGAGTCGCCCTCCGGCGCCCCCCTCGACGACGGGTGAACGGAGTCAGGCTTCCTAGAGTTGGCGTAGATCTGGCGACGGGCGAGAGGACGGGCGATGACCGAGGCGTTGGTGCTGGGCGGCGGAGGTGTCGCCGGGATCGCGTGGATCACCGGGCTGCTGGCAGGGCTTGCCGATGCGGGCCACGACGTCACGGGGGCCGACCTCATCGTGGGGACATCCGCAGGCTCCACCGTCGCGGCGCAGCTGGGGAGTCAGCTGAGCCTCGAGGAGCTGTACAGGCGACAGACCGAGCCGGGGTTGCAGAGCGCCGAGATCCTGGTCGACGTGGACCTGAAGAGATTCGGTGCAGGGATTGCCGCCGTGATGCGCAGTGCCGCCTCCGTCGCGGACATGCCGCGCGCAGTGGGCAAGTTTGCGCTCGACACCGCGACGGTGTCGGAGTCGGAGCGGCGCGCGGTGATCGCGTCGAGGCTGCCGTCTGACGAGTGGCCCGCTCGTGCGTTGAAGATCGTCGCGGTGGACGCGGAGAGCGGGGACCCGCGAGTGTTCGACAGCGCGTCGGGCGTCAGCCTGGTCGACGCCGTCGCCGCGAGCTGCGCCGTGCCGGGTGTGTGGCCGCCCGCGACGATCGATGGACGTCGGTACGTCGATGGCGGCGTCCGCTCGAATGAGAATGCCGACTACGCCGCCGGAGCGTCACGGGTGCTGGTCCTAGCGCCACTCGGGACAGCCGAGGTGTTCCCGAGCGAGAAACCGCTGGCCCAGGCCGTGAAGGAGCTGCGAGCGGGTGGCGCGGAGGTCGCGATCGTCGAGCCAGACGAGGCGTCTCGGGCGGCGATCGGCACGACCCCCCTTGACCCGTCCACCCGCAAGCCAGCCGCCGAGGCCGGGCGCGCGCAGGGCCGCGAGCTCACGATCGAGTGGAGTCGGGAGTGAGCAATAGCCGTTCCTCGGCACCTCGAGCGGCCCATGGCGCTCGTTCGAGCGGCCAGCGGGGAAGTCGCTCAGGCGATGCGCGTCGCGGCGACGACGGGCACGCCGGCGGGTAGCTCTGGCACGGCGCCGGCCGGCGTGTGAAAGAGCCACAGTGCGAGTCGTCGGTACGCCTCCCAGTCGAACGTGGGGACGCGCAGCGATATGACGTCCGAGCCGGCGGCGCTCGCGCCTCGCCGCACTACCTCCACCTTGACGCTGGCGCCACCCGGTAGCTCGAGCATGACGAGGTCCGACGGGAGGAGGTATTCCCCGGGCAGACGGACGGCGGCGCCGCCCATCGAGATGTCGACGAGCTGGCCGGGTCGTCCGTCGAGCACCACCTCGGTAGCGAAGGGAACGCGTGGGGCATCGCGCCGGGAGCTAGCGTACCGGCTTGAGCGGATGCGCACGAGGCCCACCGCGAGCACGACGCCAGCCAGGGCGAGCCAGAGCCCGGAAGCGACCGTCGATGCCGCGGAGGTCCGCCATGGCACTTCCCGAGCGACGCCCGCGGCCGCGTATCCGCAGAGCAGGACGATGAATGTGGCGAGCGTCCACAGCACGCGAGGCGCTCGGCCGCGCCGACGGTTCGCAGCGCCGCCCTTTGGAGTCACGGCGAACGTGAGCCGGCTCCGCGAGACGAGCCACCACGCGCACGCCATCCCGATCGGGATCCTGAACGTGCGGAGCGCGAAAGCGGTCGACCACTGGATCTGCCGTCGAAGGAGGCGCTTCACCCCCCAGAGCCGCACGCTGAACATGACGAGGAAGGCGATGGCGAACGCGAGCGGGCTCGCGGTTGTCGTTCTTGCGCCCGTCAACACGATCGCGACGGGCACGGCGAACGCGGCGAGCGTCCCGATGCCCTCGAGCCACCAGAGCGTCGCGTTGAGGTACTCGTGGTAGGTACGCCACGACATCCACCGCTTCGCCGCCCAGAGGCGCTCCGCGACGAGGATCTGCATCGCCCCCATACCCCAGCGCCTGCGCTGCAGCATGTACTGCTCAGGGGTGGCGGGCGCGAGCCCGACCGCGAGCGTCTGGTGGTGGTAGACGGTCTTCCACCCGACCCGGATCAGCTTCAGCGTCGTGTGCATGTCCTCGGTGATCGTCGCCGTCGCGATCCCGCCCACCTCACGGAGCGCGGCGACGCGCAGCAGGGCGGTCGAGCCGCACCAGAACGGGCCGACGCCCGCGTGCTGGAGTGACGGCATCGTGACGTTGAAGAACAGGCCTTGTTCACCGGTGAACCCGTCGTCGTCGAACGCGCCCGCGTTGTAGAAGCTCTGGGGTCCCTGGACGAGAGCGATCTCGGGGTCGGCGAACCAGCCGAGCGTCGCGGTGAGAAAGCTCGGGAGGGGGACGTGGTCGCAATCGAGCACGGCGATCACGTCGGTAACTGGGGTCCCATCGGCCTCTTCGTCGGCCATGATCGAGAGCGCATTGTTGAGGTTTCCGGCCTTCGCGTGCTCGTGATCCACACGTGTCACGTAGCGCGCGCCCAGCGAACGGCACATTTCCGCCAGCCACGGCCTGTCGCCGTCGTCGAGCACCCAAGTCTCGTGCGCCGGCTCGAGCGCACATGCAGCGGAGATCGTCGGCACGATCACCTCGATGGGCTCGTCGTAGGTCGGGATGAGGACTGCGGCGCGGAGGCCCTCCGGCAGATCGCGGATGCCGGGCGCGGCGCCGTCGATGTTCCACAGCGTGATCGTCTTGATGAGCAGGCCGGCGAGCGGAAGTATCTCGAAGCTCACGAGGGCCCACGCGACGGTCCGGTTCCACTCCCCGTTCGGGAGCGTGAACGCGATACGCCAAGTGAGGTAAGCGACGAGAACACCGGTTGCCGCAAGCCCACCGCATCGTGCGAGGGAGCGCGAGCGCGAGGGCTCGGGAGCCGGGGAGCCGAGCAGGCGCGCCCACGCGGCGATTACCGGTTGCTCGGGGTTCGACGTGGTGCGCTTCCGACGGGCCATGTCTTGCTAACGGCAACCGCGTCGCAATATTGACGTTTCATCACATCCTGTGCACGTGATCAGGGAATTTTGCAAGCGGGTAGGTTGCCGTCATGACGCAGATCCCCGCCACCATGCAAGCCGTGGCCTACCGACACAGTCTCCCGATAGACGACCCTGACAGCCTGATCGACGTCGAGCTGGCTGTCCCAACCCCCGGCCCCCACGACCTGCTCGTGGCCGTCGAAGCCGTGTCCGTGAACCCCGTCGACGTCAAGGTCCGAGCCGGCGTCGATCCGGCCGGTGAGGACAAGGTGCTTGGCTACGACGCGGCCGGCGTGGTCACCGCCGTCGGCACGGAGGTGAGCCTGTTCGGCATCGGCGACGAGGTGTACTACGCCGGCTCGATCGACCGGCCCGGCACCAACTCGGCGTTCCACCTCGTCGACGAGCACATCGTCGGCCACAAGCCGACCATGCTGTCCTTCGCCGAGGCCGCCGCCCTTCCATTGACGACCATCACCGCGTGGGAGGGCCTCTTCGATCGGCTTGGTTTGACGACCGACAGCACGGGAACGCTCCTCGTGATCGGTGCCGCCGGAGGCGCCGGGTCCATGGTCGTGCAGTTGGCCCGGACCCTGACCGACCTCACGGTCATCGGTACGGCGTCACGAGCCGATTCTCAGGCTTGGGTCGCCGACCTCGGTGCCCACTACGTGGTCGATCACTTCGGCGACCTTGCCGGCAACGTCCGAGCCGTCGCTCCGGACGGGGTCGACTACGTCTTCACCCCCAGATCGGCGGGGAACATCGAAGCCTTCGCCGACCTCCTTCACCCCCACGGTCAGATCGTCGCCATCGACGACCCCGGTGCCGTGGACCTCATGCCGCTCAAGTCGAAGTCCATCTCCTGGCACTGGGAGTTCATGTTCACGGCGCCGCTATTCACCCCTACCAGCTCGGCCCAGCACGACCTCCTCGACGCCACCGCTGTGCTCGTCGACGCGGGGACGATCCGGACGACGCTCAAGGCTCGACTCTCTCCGATCACGGCAGCGACGCTCCGCCAGGCGCACGGCCTCGTGGAGAGCGGTCGGACGATAGGCAAGGTCGTGGTCGCTCGCTCCTGAGCTCGGCCGGCCCGAGTCCTCAGGATTCTGTGCGGCCCGGTCCCGGTGTCAGCTTCCGGCGGAGTCGTCGGGCGGCTCCGAGAGAGAGGGAAGGTCGTCGCGCAGCGGTCGGGTGCGGGTGTCGATCACCCGCCCGCGGCCCATGGGACTCGCCTGTACCCGCTGGGCCAGCCGATGGCCGGACGACCGAATGACGAGGTGACGCACCGGGCCGATCATGAGCAGCAGACCGAGCGCGTCGCCGATGAACCCCGGCACGCAGATCATCACTCCGCCGATGAGCACGACCAGACCGTCGAGCAACTCCCGGGTAGGTACCTCTCCCCGCTCCAGCCGCTCCCGGGTGTGGGCCAATATGGCGAAGCCGACACGCCGGACGACAAAGGGTCCGAGCGCGCTGACGACGATCAGGATCATCAGCGCCCAGAGAAAGCCGATCTGCTCGGCCACGACCACGAACGAGGCGATCTCCGCGGCGATGAAGAGCAGCACACCTACAAAGAACACACTGCAGGGTAACGGCTCCGGCCACCGAGTCCGGGACTTGACGGATGGAGGCGGTACTCAGATCACGGCGAGGTCAGTACCGGCCGGAAGTGAACACCAGGCCGAACTCCTCGAGCGCGCGCACAACGCCGTCGGTGGCCGCCACGACATCGGCGCGAACCGAGGCCTCCGCTCCCCGGCTCGCGGCCAGCGACGCCTCGTCGTGCCAGATCATCTCGATCATGGCGCGGCCGGAGGGTCGGTGGACGAGGAACAGAGCGCTCGAGAAGCCCTTCATCTCGCCGAGCCACGGCAGGGCGCTGTCCTCGTACGCGGCGATAGTCTCCTCGACCCTCGGAGGCTGCAGGTCCATCCTGGTGAGCCGCGCTCCGGCCCCTGCTTTGGGTCGCTCCAGGCGTAGCGAGCTCGCCACCTCGTGGTGTTCCACGGACACGGTGGCCGCCCCTTGGCCTACGGACTTGTCCCGCAGAGGCGCGACCACATGTTCGCTCTCACGCATGGCGTCGCCCGACACCCAGAACGACTCGACCACGATGACGCCGAGCTCCGGGTTCGCGAACAGGACCATTCCTTCGTTGCCCAACGTCTTCTCGACGCGCGGGCGGACGTCGCCTTCCAGGTACCTGACCAGGCTGTCCACGCTGGCGGGATCGGCGGTCATCAGGGTGAGCCGGGCGTGCTCCATGAGACTCCTTCAGATCAGAGCTTCAAGTCGCGCGCGCTCCCACGATCTGCACCGCGCTGAGCAGGCTCTCGTAGTCCGGGGAGCCGCCGAAACGGATGCCGTTCACGAAGAACGTCGGCGTTCCCGGCACGCCGCTTCGGACGCCGCTCATCACGTCCGCCTGGATGCGATCGGCGAACGCATCGGCGGCGAGCGCTTTGGTGAACTCGTCCACGTCGATGTCGAGAGCCAAGGCTCGCGCGATGAGGTCAGGGGCGTTGAGGTGACGCTGATCCTCGAAGAGAAGGTCGTGCATCTGCCAGAAGTGGCTCTGAGCGCCCGCCGACTCGGCGGCCTCGGCCGCAGACCAGGCGTGGGGGTGCACGGTGGTGAGGGGGAAGTGTCGGAAGGCGAAGCTCAGGGACTGGCCCATCGTCGCCCTGACGGCCTCGACTACGGGATGCGCGGCACCGCAGTAGGGGCACTCGAAATCGCCGTACTCGAGGAGCGTGACCGGCGCGCGTTGCGGGCCGCGGATGTGGTCCCGCTCGGGTGAGACGGGCTCGATCAGCGTGCTACCCCAGCCGGTCATCCTCATGTCCCACTCTCCTCCTGGCCAGCGCCGCAGGCGCGCTTCGCTTCAAGACGCGCAACCGCGACGGTGCCGCGGGCTCGTTCGGTGAAGCGTCGTCGGCTCGGCGTGCCGCGCGCTTCCCGAGGGCGCGTAGTTCTCGCCGAGGGCTCCGAACCGGGAGCAACTGGGCTCTCGTCCAGTCGCAGTGGTGCCAATCCGCACGCCGTCGAGCAGCCCGATTAGCGGTGCGCGAACAGGTCTCCTGAGAGAACTGGACCGGTGGTCGAATGTTTCGAATTCTCGAGACTCCCCAGCGTCGCCTCGAGCCGATCACCGTCGAGATCGCACGCGCGATTGTTGCGGCATCTGCGCTCCGCGGTTGCGGTTGCGGATTCGGGAGGAGGGCTCTACGAAACGCGCCACGGCCCCGAGCTTGCGACGTCGGCACCGCGACTGGCTCAGCACCCTCGTCTACGGGGTAGTCGGCCGAAGTAGCGTTCTGGAGACGTCGTCATCTTGTTCCGACACGCCCGAGGCATACAGTCATCGGTGATTGGGCCGGATCCAGTTCGCCGCTAGCTGGGATCCAACAGAACACTCGGCCCGAGCGAGCCTGACCGGCTGGCGGCGTCAGGACCCGCTCGGATGCCGCCGCACCGCCGCCTCGTCCGGCCGGTCTGAACCGGCGATGTGCCTGCGCAGCTCCTGCAGCTCGGTCAGATCGTCGAGGAGGTCCTCGCGTTTAACGGACAACGAGCTTTCCGGCGGGGCCATGATGGCGGAGCGCCGACGGATCTCGAGGTCGTTGTCTCGGCTCATGGCCTGAGACTACGAACGTTTGTTCGTCTCCGTCAATAGCTCCTGACCTGGTCGATCCGTCGAAACAGCTGGTCAGAGGTCGAAGATGCGCCGGCCGCTCGGCGATCCGGCGCAACTGCTACCGCTTCGCCGCCGCCCGCGCCCGTTTCGCTTCGGCGCTCAGTTGGTCGACAAGGATCAGGTTGAGGTCATCGGGAAGCTCCGCGTCCGACGTCCAGCAATCTTCGTCACTGTCTTGCCCTCGCTGACCCATGTCCCTTCCAACGGCGGGTGACCGGGCCAAATGGAGTCCTGATCCTCCGCGCCGTCACGCTAGGAATAGCGCTCGTACACTGCCTCGCTGTCCGTGATACCGATGGCCTTGAAGCGCGCCTTCTCGAGAACCCGGCGGCTCGCCGCATTGTCCTGCACGATGGTGGCCCGGATGACGCGAACCTCTGGCTGCGAAAGCAGCCAGTCGCTGATCGCGGCGACGACCTCGGTGCCATATCCCTGGCCGCGGAAATGGGCCGCCAGCCCGTAGCCGATCTCGACGAAGCCCGCTGCGTCGACCGGCGCATGCGTCCCGCAATCGCCGATGACCCCCCGTCGGGCATTACGAGCCACCCGGCGAGTTGGCCGTGGTCGAGTCCCGTGGCCACGACGTCCGCCGTGTCCTCGTGCGGCCAACCTTCGGTCGGGTCCAGGTCGACCAACTGACCAGTGGTAAGAGCGACTAGAGGAGTCCGGAGACCTCGTGTACGTCTCCACAAGGGACCCCGATCGCTGCATGGTGGCTGCGGACGGCGTCGGCATCGGGCGCCTCGAGCAAGCAGTAGACCTTTCCCTCGGCGTTGTGGAACAACTCGATCTGTCGCACGCCGAACTCGTCAGTCTTGGCCGTTTTGGTGTCCAGCGTGATCTGCTGGACTGCCTCGCTGGGCAGCTTGAGGTCGTCATGGAAATCCATGAACTTCGGCATCGGTGATTCCTCCTCACTTGTCCACGCGACGGTGGAGCGCTAGCAGGATCGTCGCGCCGGCTAATCCTAGGTGTCGGCCACACGGTTTCCCAAAGCAGCGTCTCAAGTCTCCCCGTATGTTGCAAAACGCCCGGGCAGTTATGCTCCCGCCGTGCGTATTGTCGTGCTGGGTGCAGGGTTCGGCGGCCTCGAGCTGACGACCAGGCTGTCCGAAGAGTTCGGTAACGACCTGGACGTCGTACTGATCGACCAGAGCGACGGGTTCGTCTTCGGATTCTCGAAACTCGACGTCATGTTCGGGCGAGCGTCGCTATCGGCAGTCCGACACCCCTACCTGGACATCGTCAAACCCGGGGTGCGGTTCGTCCAGGCGACGGTGCTATCGATCGATCCAGTCACCAGGCGCGTGGAGACGGACGCCGGGAGGTTCGACCCGGACATCTTGGTAGTCGCGTTGGGGGCCGATCTGCACCCGGCCGCGACGCCGGGGCTGGTCGAGGGCGGACACGAGTTCTACACCGTCGCCGGGGCTCTCTCGCTCCGCGACGTGCTGCCGAGCTTCACGGGTGGTCGAGTGGTCGTCGCCGTCACGTCGACGCCCTTCAAATGTCCCCCGGCCCCGAGCGAGACCGCGCTCTTGATGGACGAATATCTCACCCAGCGAGGGCTTCGAGACCTCTCCTCGATCTCGCTCGTTATGCCGATGGGCGTTCCCATCCCACCGTCGCCGGAGGCGTCAAAGGCGTTGCTCGTCACCTTCGCCGAACGCGGAATCGACTGGCACCCGGACCGGTTGGTGCGCGAGCTCGACCCGGGGCGCAAGGTCGCGTTGCTCGCCGACGGAGGCGAGATGCCCTTCGACTTGCTCTTAGCCGTGCCGGTGCATCGCGCCCCGGCCGTAGTCCAGGAGTCGGGGATGACCGTCGACGGATGGATCCCCGTCAATCCGCTGACGCTCGAGACGACCTTTCCGGGCGTGTACGCGGTCGGCGACGTGACGAGCGTGGGAACGCCGAAGGCGGGCGTGTTCGCCGAAGGCCAGGCAGCGGTGGTAGCCGACAGGGTCGCTTCCCTCGTTCGAGGCGACACGGAGTCGGCGCAGTATGACGGTCGCGGCATGTGCTACCTGGATTTCGGCCACGAACAGGTTGCGCGAGTCGAGGTCGCCTTCCTGACTGGGCAGAAGCCCACCGGGGGCTTCGAAAAGCCATCGCAGGCGCTCGCCGCCGACAAGGTCGAATTTGGCGCGTCGAGGATCCAGCGCTGGTTCGGACCCACGTGATCCTGAGCCGGATAGTCGATCGTCTCTTCCCCCTCGCCGCGGTGGTCGGACTCGGCTGCCAACGCGCGAATCAGAGGTGGCGCGGCCATCGATTGTCCCGCCGTGGAGGATCGCGTAGACAAAGTAAGGTGCTTCGCGTGGCCACCGAGGATTCCAGTGACTCTGGCGCGGAGTCGAGTCGTCCTTTGATACTCGTGACGAACGACGACGGCGTCATGTCACCGGGCCTCGCCGCGGCGGCCGAGGCCGTCATGGACCTCGGCGAGCTGCTGATGGTCGCGCCAGCCCGACAGCAGACGGCGATGGGCCACTCGCGTCCCCGTTATCCCACAGCCGGACGCATCGTGGAGACCAAGCTCGAGCTTCGGGGTGAATCGGTGACCGCCTATGCGGTGGACGGCTCTCCGGCGCAGTGCGTGGCGCATGCGCTCATGGAGCTCTCCGATCGGCTGCCCGCGCTGTGCGTCAGCGGCATCAACTACGGCGAGAACCTCGGACACAGCCTCACTGTGAGCGGCACCGTCGGGGCTGCGCTCGAAGCGAGCGCCTTCCGGATCCCCGGCATAGCGACGAGCCGTGAGCTCTCCGTGGACGTCGACATCCACGGACCCTCATATCCCGAGCTGGATTGGACCGTGGCCTCCCACTTCACGTCCCGCCTCGCTGAGCAGGTGCTCGACGAGGGATTGCCGGGGGACGTCGCCGTGCTCAACCTCAACGTGCCGGACAGCGCCACATTCGAGACACCGGTGCGGGTGACGCACCAGAGCCGCCAGAGCTACTACATCCACCGCCGGCCATCTCCGAGAGACCTCGGCGAGCCGTTCGCTCTCGAGATGATCGTAGAGATGGATCTCGAGTCGCTCGAGTCCGAAAGCGACGTCCTGGCTTTCGCCGTCGACCGTGTCGTGTCCGTGACGCCGCTGTCGGGCTCGCTCACCGCCCGCTCTCCATGGCGGCCACGCTGAGCCTCCGTGGATGTGAACGGTAGCTAGCTTCGCAAACGACGTCTACGGACTGGTGAACGCGGTGTTGTCGCATCGGCGTCGGGTCACTGCGGTGGCGTCGATGCGACCTCAAGCGCGGCGCGGTCCCACCGACCGAGCTCAGCGGCAGCCTCGTAGGTGCTCTGGAAGAAGGCCAGCAGCGTCGCGTCCGGGTCCTCGGCGGCGCGGACCGAGGCATAGGGCAGGATGAACTCACCCAACTCGTGGTCGTAGTACGCAGAGTCGGGCTCGACCGGCCAGTCGGCGAAGCCTTCGGGTGCCGGGTAGGCGTAGGCGTAGAACGATCCCTCGGGGCTGCCGCCGGGCCAGTAGCCGCAGCTGCTTACTTCGTGGCTGTACGCCATTTCCTGCACCCAGTCGGCGCAGTTTGGCACGCCGCCGGGGTGCTTCGGCGCAGGCCGACCCGAGAAACGGGTCACGGCGATGTCGGCTCCGCCCCAGAAGAAGTGCACAGGACTGACCTTGCCGATGAAGCGCCCCCGGAACTGGCTCATCACCCGGTGGGCTTGCATGAGCGCCAACCAGAAGTGTTGTGCGGAGGCGGCGTCGTAGAGCGCGTGCTGCTCGTCCTCGGCGAAGGGAATGGCTTCTGCCATCTCGACCGGCCGGGCGAGGATCGCGACGTGCACTCCGAGATCCGCGAGTGCTGCCATCGTCGCCTCGTAGAAACTGGCCACCGAGCGGGGCTCGAGTGCGACATATCGGATCTGACCGTCGCTCGTTCGCAAGACGAGACGATGATCGATGAAGTCGAACTCGATCTCCAGCCCGCGCCCGTCGACGTGCATCAACGAGGTCGTAAGCCCCCGAGCCGAGACGTAGAGCGGCACTTGCCACCAGTGATTCATCATGGGTTCCAAGGCAAGGCGGACCTTGCCGACGATCTGAGCCCATAGCTGCAACGTGTCGCGGGTGTCCTGCCACTCCGACAGCGGCAGCTCGGGCCAGATTGCGGACGTACCCCCACCTGCGGCTGGCAGGTAGGTCATCGCTGACACTTGGCGACGCGCTCGACCAAGGTTCGATCCCTTTGTCATCTGGGTTGGTGCTACTTGCCGCCACTCTAGGCCCATGCCGGACTCCCGGCTCGAGGACGTGCTCGGGTTTAATTTCATCACGGCGGGGGCTGTGAGCAGCGGTCTCATCCGGACGTGGCCCGGCGACTCCGCCGCGCCCTGTGGCTCCGCTCGACGAGCGCGAGGGCCACGAGGGCGGCAGCGCCGAGCAGGAGTAGCTGCGGGTAGTCGGGGAAGCCCCGGTAGACGAAGCGCACGGTGTGTAGGCCTGGGCCGACTCGCACTCCGACGAGTGCCGGCGCCACCATCTCGGTGGCGACGCGACGCCCGTCGACGGTCGCCTGCCAGCCCGGGTCGTACGAGGCTGAAAGCAGCACGACGGCGGCCCGCTCGACGGACACCTTCGCGGAAGCGGTGCCTTCCGCGAGATCGGACCGCTGGGAGAGGACCCGTCCGGGCGGACGGGACGGGTTCTCTCCAGATGGCAGCGTCCCCCGCGCCGGCGCCCCACCTCCATATGCGACGGTCGGGTAGAGCGGGTCGGTCGACGGCAGGCCGGCGAGGAAGGCGGCCGAGAACGA
>JAODBO010000023.1 GCA_025464005.1 Acidimicrobiaceae bacterium
GGAACGCCATCGCCGCCTTCCCGATCTGCTGTCGGTGTGGCGGCAAGTCCACCGGCAGCAGCACCGCTGCTGGTGGATACCGGGTGGTCCCATGACTGGCGACGAGGTGGTCCCATGTCGCTGGCGAGCGACAGTTCGTGGGCCGTCGTCCCTTGTTGGCACCGTCCCTGTCGTTCGTGCGACGAAGTCGGACCCGTTGATTGTTAGTGATACATCACCTAGTATCGGTGATACATCACCAACACTAGGTGAGATCAAGGAGGGCTCCTCAATGAGCCAGGCACTCACTGTCGAACAGCGGGTCGCGATTTGCCGCGATTACATCGACGTCGTCTTCAATCATCACCACCCGGAACGCGCACCTGAGTACGTGACGCCGGACGTCGTATGGCACGGCAACACGCTGGGCGCAGTTAGCGGAGCTGACAACCTCACTGGACTGCTCAACGCTTTCCTTGGAGCACTTCCTGATCTCGTCGCCGCGGAGCAGGACGTGATCGCGAGCAACGATTTGGTCGTCGTGCGTCTCGTCGTGACTGCGACTCAAAAAGGCGACTTGCTGGGGATTCCGGCGACTGGGCGCCCCGTGACGTGGAACGCCATCGACATCTACCGAGTCACAGATGACGGGAAAGTCAGCGAGGAGTGGGCAGCTGACGACCTGGCTGCCGTCGGCAGTCAACTGGGCGTTTTTTCGCTCCCTTGGGCCAGTTGATTTGTCGCTAGCGGATTCTGGGGATCGATCCCTCGCCCCGCGACCCGCGCGGAGCGAGGGATCGTCCAAAATGAAGTCATGGCAAAACTCCGCCCGAACAAGCGCCTAACCGCTACGGAACTCGACCCCGAACAGCTGCGAGTCTGGCTTGCCTATATGCGCGTCAACCTCCAACTCACCTATGAGATGAACCACCAGTTGCTCGCCGAGAGCGAGCTTTCCCTATCCGATTACCACGTACTGAGCAAGCTTCACCAGGCGCCCGACCAGAGGCTCCGGATAGCTCCTCTCGCGCGCGAGATCGGCTGGGAACGAAGCCGAACCTCGCACCAAGTCCGCCGGATGGGACAGCGCGGATTGATCGGGACGGGGCCAGTCAAAGACGACAGGCGTGGCACTGAGGTAACAGTTACCAATCGCGGAAAGGCAGCGTTTCGCGACGCGAGGCAGGGCCACGTGGCGCTCGTTCGAGAGCTGTTCTTTCGTGGACTCCCGGAGGAAGTGCTCTTACCACTCGCCGAGACGCTGGAGCACGTTTACACGAACATTGTCGAGCGCGGCTCCGGGTATCGCGGCGCAGACGACTGATCTCTCTTTCAAGAAGGAACGGCAGGACGACGCGCTTTGAGGGGCGAATGCGCGCTCCACTCCCGGCGATAGGTGACGCACGCTGAACAGAGCGACCCCTTAACCCTCGCGAATACAGAACCGCACGCCGAACACCGGCGCTCGCGGTCCGACGATCGCGCCGAATCGACGGATCGACCGCCCTTGGCCGGTACCATCGCGGCCCGAGCGACAGCCAGTGCCATTTTGGCGACGCACCAGGAGCCGCTAGGCCGTAGCGCTCAAGGAGGCACTCATCTCGCGAGCGATGAGCTCGATGGCGCGCAGCTCCTCTCGCTCGTCGTCCACCCGGCGCAGGAACATGAGCGGGACCGTCACGTCGTCATCGGCGACGGTGACAAAGGAGATCCCTGGCGGCTGGAGCGCAGCGGTCGAGGAGGGCAGGAGGGAGAAGCTGTCGCCCTCCGCGAGCAGGTAGGAGCGGACTATCGTGCGCCGCGCCGAGCGCACCACCGGAGGACGCAGTCCGCTGCGCTCGCAGATCTGCATGACCCGGTCGAAGTAGTGCGGCGCGCTCTCGCGGGGCCAGATGAGCAGTGCGAGGTCCGCCAGCTCCGCGAGGCGGAGGGTGTCACGGCTCGCGAGGGGGTGCTCGCTCGCAAGCGCGATGCACATCGGCTCCTCGACGAGCAGGGTCGCTACGAGCCCCGGCTCGTTGTCCGGACAGTGCGCGAGCCCGGCGTCGAAGCGACCGATGCGCACGCCCGGCCCGACCTCACCGGTGTCCACCTCGCGCTCGTCGATAGACACCCCCCGAAGTCGCCCTTCGAGAGCAGGCAGCAGCTCGGGCATCAGCTTGTTGCCGATGCTCGGGCTGAAAGCGATCAAGAGGCGCCGCTGGTCCGAGGCCTCGAGGCGCCGCGCTTGCTCGACGCCAAGGTCGATCTGGGCGAGCGCCGCCTCGACACAGCGGGCGAGCTCCTGACCAGGGGCGGTGAGCGCCATGCCCTGAGGGCCCCGCACGAACAGCTTGACCGCGACCTCTCGCTCGAGGCGGCGAATGTCCTGCGAGAGCGACGGCTGGGACACGAAGAGCCGCGCCGCGGCCCTCCCAACATTGCCCTCCTGGCTCACGGAGATGAACGCCCGGAGCAATCGAAGTGAGACGTTCACAGACCTTCTCCCGTCCGCATCGATACAGGTGCTCGAGTTGCGAAGGACGTCGAGTTGCCCCGTACCGTAGCAACGGCCGCTTGAGCGATCACGCCGGCCCGGTCCGCTGTGTCGTGCCTAGGGACGTGCTCAGGCGTCGGAGAGGGGGACCCCGTCGGCGGCGGGAGCCTTGCCTCCCCCGACCGCGCCGGCGAGCACGATGATCGTCACGATGTAGGGCGCGGTGATCAGCAGCTCCGGATTGACCTGCACGTTGAGCAGGCCGAGTGACGTCGCGATCGACGAGGCCAAACCGAACAGCAGTGCCGCGCCCGCTGCCCGGCTCGCGCGCCACCCTCCGAAGATCACCGCAGCGAGCGACACGTAGCCGAGGCCGGCCGTCATCTGCGCGACGAACTGCCCGGCGGAGCCGAGCGTGAAGTACGTCCCCCCGGCCCCCGCGATGCCGCCCGCGACGATGCCTGCGCCGTAGCGCAGGCGGCGTACGTTCACCCCCGAGCTCAGCGCAGCGGCCGGGTTCTCGCCACTCGCACGTATGCGCAGGCCGAGGGCGGTCCTCGCGAACGTGAGCTCGACTGCCACGACGATCGCGACGGCGAGGTAGAACAGGATGTTTTCGTCGAACAGCGCCTTGCCGATGATCGGGATGCTGTCCAGCCCGGGAATGCCGAGTGCCTGGAAGGTCGCCGGCGTGTTGAACGCGGTCGAGTTGGGGTCGAGGAACTGCTCGGTCACATACCCGGTGACCCCGGTGATCAGCGTGATCAGAATGAGCCCTGCGACGATCTGGTCCACTCGGTAGCGGATCGCGAGCAGGGAGAGCAGCAGCCCGACGAGCATTCCCGCGGCGATGCCGGTGACGAGCCCGAGCACGGCAGAGTGCGTGACCGTCGCGACGACAGCGCCGCTACACGCGCTGGCGAGGAACTGGCCCTCGATCGCGATGTTGATGACGCCGGATCGCTCCGAGAGCACGCCGGCCGCTGATCCGAGCAGGAGCGGCGTCGTCGCGCCCATCGCGGCCACGAGGATGTTGCTGAGGCTCACCGTCGAGCCGTTCGGCGCCCAGGTGAGGTAGCCGAGAAGCACCGCCGCGACGGCGGTGAAGATCGACGCCCGCTTGCCGAGCGTGGCCCGACGGTGGCGATCGGCGGTCGCGGTCACCGCGATGCCGCCAATGCAGAGAGCTGCTCCGACCGAGCAGATCTGCCAGATCGGAACATCGACGAGCGGCTTGCTGGCGATACCGTTCGCGCCGAGCACGAGGAGCGTCTTACGGTTTCCGGCATCGATCGCCATCGCCGTGAGCGCGGCGAAGCACGCAAGAAGCATGAGCACCGCCCGGCGCTGCGACCGTCCGTCAAGCGGGCCTGTCATCGACCCCAGCCACGGCTCATGTTGAGCGAGCGGAGACTCGAGTTGGCGAGTGGCCGCAGGCGGTAGATCTCGGCGACTAGGGCCGGAGCCGTCATGAACAGGACGATGACGGCTTCGATCACGTTGGACAGCTGGTAGGAGACACCGGCTTGGCCTTGCATCTGGAGTCCACCGGTTTGCAGTACGCCGTACAGCAGCGCGGCGAGCATGATCCCGAGCGGTCGGTTTCTCCCGACGAAGGCGACCGTGATCGCCAGCACGCCGATGTCGCCCCCGAAGGTCGACTGGAGCTGATGCACGCTGCCGAGGATCTCGACGCCCCCGCCCAGCCCGACCACTGCGCCCGACACGAGAAAGGCCATCACGAAGGTGCGCTTCTGGCGCACGCCGGCGATCCTGCTCGCTCCGGGGCTCGTTCCCTGCAGCTCGAACTCGAATCCGAGCCTGCTCCGGCCGAGCAGTAGCCAGCCACCGAGCAGTACGACGGCCGCGACGATGACACCGGCATCGATCGGGATGTTGTTGCCGAATAGCAGGGGGAGCATCGCGCTCGGCAGCGTGAGCCGGCCCTCGGGGGAGGTGTTCACCTGTTGGGAGAAGAAGGTGTCGCTGATCAGGTAGATGAGGACGCCGCCCATGATGTAGTTCAACATGATGGTGACGATGACCTCGCTCGCCCCGGTCCTCGCCTTGAGGATGGCGGGAACGAGCGCGGCCAGCGCCCCACCAATGAGCGCGGCGACGAGGCCGAGAGCGACGTGCGGCACCATCGGTAGCGTCGGCAGGCTGAAGCCGACCCAGCTGGCGAGCACGGCCCCGCAGATCAGCTGGGACTGCGCGCCGATGCTGAACACGCCGGATCGATAGGCGATCGACAGTCCGAGCCCGGCGATCGCGAGCGGGACGGCGGCGGTCAAGGTGGAGCCGAACGGTTTGATCGCCGCAGCCCAGTTCGCCACGGATGCGTGCGTGATGGCGGTCGAGAACAGGCCGGGGGAGCCGAACGCGCCCGTGAGGAGCGCGCCGTAGGCGCTCGCGAGGGTGTCCGCGTTCGCGCTGAAGGTCTTCGCGGGATGGGAGAAGAGCCCTCCCCAGGCCGAGCGGCTCGCCGGGACGGAGAAGACGATCACGAACGCCGAGACGATGATGCCGCTCAGCAAGGAGAAGAGGAACACGACGGCCGGCCGCGCGGAGCGGATCGTGGTGAATGCCGCCGACACTCGTCGCCGCAGCCCGGTCTGGCCGGCGGCGAGTGTCGGAGTCTCGACGACAGGACCGCTCGCCATCAGCCTCCGCCGATCATGAGGCCGAGCTGCTCGCGGTCGAACGGTCGCTGCTGCACGCCGACGATCCTGCCCTCGTAGATCGGTGCGATCCGGTCCGAGAGCGCCAGTGCCTCGTCGAGCTCCGATGTCACGAGCACGACTGCACAGCCCCGCTCGGCGACCTCGACGATCCTGCTGTGGACGTACTCGATCGAGCCAACGTCGAGGCCGCGGGTGGGCTGGGACGCGATGAGCAGCGCGATGTCGCGCTCGAGCTCGCGGGCGATCACGATCTTTTGCTGGTTCCCACCGGAGAGGCTCGACACCGGCACGCCCGGGCCCCCGGCCCGCACGTCGAAGCGCGTGATCGTCTCCTCTGCGTTGGCCGTGATGGCGCGATCGTCGAGGAGTAGGCCGCCGGCGCGCAAAAAGCGCGGCTCGTGGCGGCGGTCGAGGATGAGGTTTCGCGCGAGTGACATCGACATTGCGAGGCCGTGGCGCTGGCGGTCTGCGGGGATGATGCCGACCCCGGCCTCGAGGAAGGTCCGGACGTCGCGGCCTGCCATGTCCCGCCCGAGGAGGGCAATGGTCCCAGCATCGGGCTTCAGCTCGCCGGCGAGCAGCCCCGTGAGCTCGTCCTGGCCGTTGCCGTCGACACCCACGATGCCGAGCACCTCGCCGCGGGCGACGTCAAAGGTCAAAGAGTCGACCGACGCTCCGGTGGGGGTGCGGGCCGCGTACGAGAGCTCGCGGACCGAAATGACCGTCTCGCGCGCTTCGGCGGCGACGCTCTCACTCGGCGCGCGCTCGACGACCCGGAGATTGCGGCCGACCATCATGGCTCCGAGCGATTCCGTCGTGGCCGACTTCGGATCGGCTCGTCCGACGACCTGGCCCCGGCGCAACACGGTGATGCGGTCGCCGACCGCGAGCGCCTCGCGCAGCTTGTGCGTGATGAAGACGATCGCTCGACCGTCGTCGCGCAGGCGCCGGAGCACGGCGAGCAGCTTGTCGGACTCCTCGGCGGTGAGCACCGCGGTCGGCTCGTCGAAGATCAAGATCCTCGGGTCCCGCATGAGGATCTTGACGATCTCGACCCGTTGCTGGAGCCCGACCGGGAGCGTGCCGACGACGGCATCGGCGTCGAGCGCGAGGCCGAACTCCTCCGAGACGCGCCGGACCTCGAACTTCGAGGCGTCGAGGTCGAGCGTCTTGAAGCGCTTCTTGTGCTCGAAGCCGAGAGCGGTGTTCTCGGCGACGGTGAACACCGACACCAGCTGGAAGTGCTGGTGCACCATGCCAATGCCGTGCAGGGTGGCGTCGCGGGAGCCGCGGAGGTGGATCTCGGCGCCGTCGATCGCGATGGCGCCGCTGTCGGGCGTCACGGCGCCGGACAAGATGCCCATCAGGGTGCTCTTCCCGGCGCCGTTCTCGCCGACGATGACGTGGATCTCACCGGCACGGAAGCTGACCGAGACGTCGTCGTTCGCGAGAACGTTTCCGTAGCGCTTGGATATGGCCCGGAGCTCGACCAGCGGTTCGCGCTGGTCGAGCTCCGGGGCGTCGGGGTTCATCACGGGCGTGCTGCAGTGCTTTCCCGGCTTCGGGATTAGCCGTTCGTCGCGTAGGGGTTGTAGTTGATCTTGCCTTGGATGATGCCCTTCTCCAGGGTCGCGACCTCGGCCTGCACCTTGGCCGGGACCTTCTTGGCGAGGTCGTGGAACGGAGCGAGGCCCACACCGTTGTTGCGGAGCGTGCCACGGAAGATGCCGGAGTCGTAGCGCCCGGTGACGTCGGACTCGATGACCCGGAACAGTGTCGGCAAGATGTTCTTCTCCACGGACGTGAGCTGGACGCTGCACAGCGCAGGGTAGGCGGGACAGCCGTCGGCGTCGACGAACTCCATGAGCGCTCCGTGACCGTACTGCTTGACCGCCTCAGCAGCGGTGCTCGGCAGGCCGACCGGGTAGATGATGTCCGCACCCTGGGCCAGCTCTGACTGGGTGATCGTCGTCGCCTTGGTCGTGTCGCTGAAGCTGCCCATGAACTCGCCCGTGTTGTTGGACGGGTTGAACCCGATCGTCTGGACGTTCGCGTGGTTGATCTTGTCGTAGTACTTCACGCCGGCGTAGAAGCCGTCGAGGTAGGTGACGACCGGGGGGATCGGCTCGTTGCCGTACATGCCGATGACCTTGGTCTTGGTCGTCGCGGCTGCCACGTAGCCGCCCAGGAAGGCCGCCTCGTCGGTGTGGTACACGAGCTCGGACACGTTGGGCAGCGGGGAGCTCAACGTGTCGTCGATGAGCGCGAACTTCACCTTCGGGTTCTCCGTCGCGAGCGTCTTGATCTCGTTGGCGGTGTCGAACCCTTCCCCGACGATCAGGTTGCAGCCCTCGGAGATGAACTCGCTGCCGATCGTCGTGTAGGTGATCGAGCCGGACTCCGCGAGGTACTTGATCGAGACGCCACTCGTCTTGTGCGCCTGGACCAGAGCGTCCCAGGCTTCCTGGTTGAAGCCGTGGTCGTCGATGCCCACGTTCGACACCATCAAGCAGGCGTGCACCTTCGAGCCGCTCGACGCGTGCGACCGAGTCGTCTTGGCAGTCGTGCTCGCACCGGCGCCCGCCACCGAGACGGCGAACGACGCTGCTCCGCACAGCGCTGCGGCCGTGACGAGTCGCCCCCGCGATCTCCAGGTAGGACGGATGCTCCCGCGGAGCAAACGTGAATGCGGCTTCAACGCGCTCATAAATGCACCTCTCTCGTCTGCTGACGACCTATATGAACAGAGTATGAATATGCCGGCCGCACAGTCGTCGACCGGTGACAAGGACTTTTGTACGCTCAGAGATGGGTAATATGTCCCCCGATCCACTGAGGCTTGTAGCCTTATTGCAGACGGTCTCTTCGACGTCTTGGGTCGAGATGTTACGAGGTTGTGGCGACCGGTACCAAGAGGAATACGTACCTCGCTATAAGGCCAGAATTATGGGGGCGCCCGACCCCGGAGCCGCGATCGACCAGTCCCCGCGTTCCCGCCCTCGGGCGACCAGCTAGGTCCATTCGTCGGCGAGCGCCTCGAAGCACTCGTCGGCGAATCCGAGGTCGAGGGCCACCGAAGCGGTCCGGCGGGCGATTGCTTGCGGTATCAGGACCGGACCGTGGCGGGAGGACTCCGCCAGCAGCTGGACGCGACAGGAGCGGTCCATGTTGACGAACCACCAGAACGCGGCACGCACCGTCGGGGCGGCCGTCAGGATGCCATGATTCTGCAGGATCAGGAACGGCTGCTCGCCGAGGTGCTCGGCGACGGCGGTCGCTTCGGCATCGTTGTCGATGATCCCGCCGAACTCGCGGTAGATGGCCTGACGCTCGAACAGCGCGCAGGAGTCCTGTGAGATGGGGTCGAGAAGCCGACCGGTGCTCGACCAGGCCACGCCCGCAGGCGAATGCGCGTGGGCGGCCGACACCACGTCGGGTCGCGCCTCGTGGATCCGAGCGTGGATCAGATAGGCGGGCCCGTTGAGGATGCCGCTGCCTTCGACGACGGAGCCGCGGGCGTCCGCGAGGAGCAGGTCCTCCGGCATGATCGTCGCGAACGCTCGACGGTAAGGATTGACCCAGAACAGCTCTGGGCGGACCGGATCTCGAGCGGTCATGTGCCCGATAGCCCCATGAGAGAACCCGAGCTTCCCAAAGATCCGCAACGACGTCGCCAGGTCCTTTTTGCGCTGTGCTCGCTCGGCGTGCAGCGCCGTCTCGAGGCTCGCGCCGTCGCCGGCCGTCACGTTGCCGCTCGAGCCGGGGTGCTTCGACAGCTCAGCCGATGGCTGTGATCGCATCGATCGTCATCTCCCAGAAGGACTCGCGACGCAGCGAGGTGCCGACGAAGCGCTCGCCGGGTGCGCCCTTGCCACTGAAGTCGACCACCGTCATGCCGGACGTGAACTTACCGTGCGTCTCGACCTCGACGGCGGCCTCGCGCACCTCGAACAGCGTGGGATCGGCGACGTACGCGACCGCGCAGGCGTCGTGGATCGGCGGGTCGCTCATCCCTGCGACGTCGCGGTAGGCCGTCCTGAAGAAGTCGAGCAGTCCACACGCGAACTCGCTCACATCGCTGCCGATGGCTGCGATGCCACGTTGGTCGCCTTCGCTGCACAGTGCCTGGTGGGTGACGTCGAGGCCCATCATCGTCAGGCGCCAAGACGCCCCGAAGACGATCGACGCCGCCTCGGGATCGACGAGGATGTTGAACTCTGCGGCGGGAGTGGTGTTGCCCCGCGTGTACGCGCCGCCCATGATGACTATCTCCTTGGCCGCCTGGGCGATGCGTGGCTCCTTGCACAGCGCCAGCGCGACGTTGGTGAGCGGACCGGTGGCCACGAGGGTGGTCTCGCCCGGCGCGTCCATGAGCGTCTCGATGATGAGGTCTACCGCATGGATGTCGCTCGGCCGCACCGTCGGTTCGATCGTCGCCGGACCGTCCAGGCCGGATTCACCGTGGAACGACGGCGCTGTTCTCAGCTCTCGCAACAGTGGTCGTTCGGCTCCCGGTGCGACCCGAACGTCGTCCAGCCCCGCGACGCTCGCCACGACGCACGCGTTGTGCGTGGTCTTCGCGAGGGTCTGATTGCCCGCTACGGTCGTGATGCAGGCGAGCTCGATCGCAGGATGACCGGCGGCCAGCAGGATCGCGAGCGCGTCGTCATGGCCCGGATCGCAGTCGAGGATGATCCGGTGCGCCACCGGCTCTGTCACGCGCTCGCGGTGCCAGGCGTCGAGAGCGCCTCGTCGGACACGGTGGCCTTGTACTTGCCGAAGACGAACTCGCCGACGGTCACTCCGTAGAAGTGCCGCTCGGCCGAGTCCGCGGCGTAGCGGCCGTCTACCTCGGGTCGGTGGACGACGTCGTCGGTGAACGGGTAGACCACGACGTCCCAATTCGGCTGGTGGAAGAACACGAGCGATATTTCCCCGCCCTCTTCGACCTCGTCGACCGGGACCACCCGGTGCAGCGTGGAGAGCCAGCTCCCGCCGGTCCAACGCATGAGTAGGTCGCCGACGTTCACGACGAACCCGTCCGCCGGAGCCACGACGTCGACCCACTCGCCGGAGACGGCTTGGGCCTGGAGACCGGTGAGGCCGGGTCGCTTCTTGAGGATCGTCCACGTGCCGTAGTCCGTGTGGGGAGAGGCCGGGAACTGCCGGTCGCCGAGCACCGGCCGTGGCGGGTAGTGCAGCACGCGAAGCGCCGAGGTGGGCCGGTCGGCTTTCGCGGCGAACCAGTCCGGGGGCAGGGAGAACGAGCGAGCGGTGAGCGCCATGAGGTCGTCCGCAAGACCGGCGAGGGCCTCGTAGTAATGGCGGAGGTCCGCTTCGAAGGACGCCGGCTGTTGCGGCCAGATGTTCGGGGCGAACGCGATCCCGGAGGGTTCGTAGCGAAAGTACGGGTCGGAGCCGACCTCGATCGGGCCGATCGAGAACGACTCCTTCAGGTCGGGCGGCGCGGCGAAGCTCGTCGTATAGCTGAGCGCCTCGCCTTCGACCGGCACGTAGCCTCGGCCGTTGCTCGTCGCCGGCTTGACCTCGAGCTTGGCCTCGAGCGGGAGCTCGAAGAACGAGCGCACCGAGGCGCGCGTGCTCGAGACCAGCTCGGGCTCGATCCGGGTGCCGACGACGGCGAAGAAGCCGATCTCCCTGCACGCAGCGTCCAGCTCGGCTGCAAGCGCGATTCGGTTGCCCTCGTCACCCTCGTACATCGGAGTCAGGTCGATCGTTCGGAGCTGAGTCACCGTTGCCTCCCCTTGGCCTCGGCAACCCTAGGAGCGCCCTCGTGAGCAGTCCAAGACGAAATGCTCCTCGGGGCTAAGCACGTGCTTATGGCGCCCCGGGCCGAGCTCGCCGCCTCCCGGGCATGGTGCAAGCTGACTTCTATGGGGCCACGCATCTTCCTGAGCCAGATGGCATATGAGCGGCATTGGACCGACGTCGAGAGCGTTGCGCCGACAGCGCGCGCCGTCGTGGCCGGCACCGCCAGCTGGGGGAATGGGCGGGGCGCGGATCTAGCGTGGGTGACCTTCGACGTCTGGTCGACAGCCGACGGGGGTGAGCAGTGGTTCGCCGAGCTCGTGAGGCTCGAAGGACTGCAGTGGTGCCATACGTCTGGCGCCGGAGTCGACGCAGCGCCATATCGGGTGCTCGGCGAACGCGGCGTCCGTCTCAGCACGTCACACGTCACCGCCGACGCGGTCGCCGATTTCGCACTGCGGGGCGCCCTCGACGCGCTCCAGGGAGCGGGTGACTGGCGAGAGGCGCAAGCCGAGCGTGCGTGGCGGCGACACGAGTTCACCGAGATGTTCGACACCACCTGGCTGGTCGTCGGACTCGGCGCCATCGGTCAGGCGGTGTCCCGTCGTGCGAAGGCGTTCGGCGCTCGGGTGATCGGATGCCGTCGCTCACCCGACGGCGCCGAGCCCTGCGACCTCGTCGTCCTGCCGAGCGGCCTCGCCGCCGCGGTCCCCGAGGCCGACGTGGTCGTGCTCGCGGCGCCGGCGACGCCAGACACCCGCGCGCTCGTCGACGCCGGATTCCTCGCCACGATGAAGCGTGGCTCCATTCTCGTGAACGTGGCGAGGGGCGCGCTCGTCGACGAGGCGGCGCTCATCGCCGCGCTGGACCTCGGCCGCCCGGCGGTGGCGATCCTCGACGCCTTCGTCGAGGAGCCGCTGCCGCCGTCCAGCCCACTGTGGGGGCACGAGCGCGTCGTGATCACCCCCCACAACGCCGCCTCGGGGCGGCGCACCGCCGATAGCGCGGCGCGAGTCTTTCTCGCGAATCTCGAACGTTGGCAGCGACGCGCCCCGCTCGAGGGCGAGGTCGTGTTGGAGCCGCTAGAAGCGTCGACTTGACCGGTAGACGCACCGCGAGAAAGTCGCGGCTAAACCCGCCTAAAACCAGGATCTCGCACCGGGCTCGGCGACTACGGCGGCGGCCATGTCGAGCCCGTCTTGTAGCGCCCCACCGGGGTCGCTCCCGGCCAGCCAGCCGGCGAGGAACGTGCCGGTGAAGGAGTCCCCGGCGCCCGTTGTGTCGACGACCTTCGTCGGCGTCGCTGGCAGACAGATCGCCGGCGAGCCGTCCGTCGTCCAGAGAGCGCCCTCGGCGCCGAGGGTGAGCGCCACCTCTCCGTAGCTCCGGGACAGGGCGTCGGCCACCTCGAGCGGATCCTCGGCTCCGGTGAGCACGCGGCCTTCGTCGAGGTTGCCGCAGAACAGCTCGACCCCGCTCGTCCAGGACAGGAACGCCTCCGCCCCGACATGCGCGAGCGGACCCGCCGAGCACGGGTCGACCGAACGCGTCATCTTGTGCTCCGCGGCCAGTCCGAGCGCCGCGAGGCCGAGAGCGCGCGTCGCGCCGTCGAGCAGCTCGTAGCCCGAGAGGTGCAAGTGGCAGCCGTGCTCGAAGATCTCGAGGGGAAGCGCCGAGCTCGTGAGGGCGAGGTTTGCGCCACGATCGTTCAGCATCGAGCGCTGGCCGTGATCGTCGACGAGCGAGACCACCGTCCCCGTCGAACGCGAGCCAATGCGCTGCAGATGGGTGTGGACGCCGGCACGCTCCAGCGTGCGCTCGGCGGCCGAGCCCTGCTCGTCGTCGCCGATGGCGGCGACGAGATGGACCTCTGCGCCGGCTCGGGCGAGCCACACGGCTTGGTTGGTGGCGGAGCCGCCGGGGGAGATGGTGATGGCCGACGGTGTGTCGCTGCCGAACGCGAGTGCCCGTTTCGGGCGGACGACGATGTCGGTCATCACGTCACCGACCACGATGCATCGCCGTGCCCGAGGCTCGAGCCCTGTCACGCCGCTCAAGTGCCGAAGAGGCGATCGCCGAAGTCGCCGAGACCCGGGACGATGTACGCGTTTTCGTTGAGTCCCTCGTCGACCGAGGCGGTGACGATGTCGACCTCGGGATGCGAGCGCTCGATGTGCGCGATGCCTTCGGGTGCTGCCACCACCGACAGCAGCGTGATGTGGCGTGGATGTGCCGCCTTCAGCGCCTCGCACGCCGCTGCAGCCGATCCGCCGGTGGCGAGCATGGGGTCGAGCAGCAGCGCGCTGCGACCTTCGAGCGGGGGCAGCTTCGAGTAGTAGAGCGACGGCTCGAACGTCGCGTGGTCCCGCTCGAGGCCGAGGTAGCCCACCGTCACCTCCGGGAAGAGCTCGGTGACGGCCTCGAGCATCCCGAGACCCGCGCGCAGGATGGGCACCGCGACGAGCGGCCCGAGCCGGGTCCCGCCGGTCCGCTCGAGCGGCGTCTCGACCTCTGTGGGCGTCGTCGGGATCGAGCGTGTCGCCTCGATACACAGCACGAGCGCGAGACGCTTGGCGATGAGCCGAAAGAGCGGCGGCGGCGTGGAGCGGTCTCGAAGTGACGTAAGCAGCGAGCGCGCGAGTGGGTGGTCAACGACGGTCAGTGCCATCTGGGCTCTTTCTCGGGCGGTCGGCGCATCGTAGCGGCGCCGCCTCGGGCGGTCATATCCCGATCGGGTGCCAGACGGTCTTCGTCTCGACGAAAGCGAGCATCCGCTGCGGCGTCGGCTCCGCCGCCCAGTCCGACGGGCCGGCCGAGCGCAGCACGCGCTTGACGTTGCCCGCGGCCGCCTCTTCGAGCTCGACCTCGAGCTCGGCCGGGGCGCCCGCGAGATCGAGCGCGTCGACGTCACGATGTGATGCGAGCACGGGTGCGAGCTCGTGGGTCCTGCCGGTGAGCACGTTGACCACGCCACTAGGCAGGTCCGAGGTCGCGAGCACCTCGCCGAGGGTCACCGCCGGAAGTGGCCGGTCCTCGCTCGCGATCACGACAACGGTGTTGCCGGTGGTGAGCGCCGGAGCGAGCACGCTCACCAGGCCGAGCAGCGACGAGAGCTGGGGGGCGATGATACCCACGACGCCGGTCGGCTCGGGCACCGAGAAGTTGAAGTACGGGCCCGCCACCGGGTTCGACGCGCCGGCTACCTGGGCCACCTTGTCGCACCAGCCCGCGTACCAGACCCACCGGTCCACGGCGTCGCCGACGATCGCCTCGGCAGCGTCGCGCGTGGTGCCTTCGCCTGCGACGATCGCCTCGGCGAACTGCTCGCGCCGGTCCTCGAGCATCTCGGCGACCCGGTAGAGCATCTGGCCGCGGTTGTACGCGGTCGCCGCCGCCCACTTCGGCTGGGCCTTGCGGGCGGCCACGACGGCGTCCCGAACGTCCTTTCGCGACGCGAGGGCAGCGTTCGCGAGCAGGGACCCGTCCACGGCGTTCACGGCGTAGGAGCGCGCCGACTCCGAGCGGGGGAACGCCCCGCCGATGTACAGCTTGTAGGTCTTTCGGACAGCCACGCGGCGCTCAGACATCGAGGTACGCCGCCAGCCCGTGCCGGCCGCCTTCCCTGCCGAAGCCGGATTCGCGATAGCCGCCGAACGGGCTCGTCGGGTCGAACCGATTGAACGTGTTCGCCCAGACGACGCCGGCCCGCAGCTGCTGCGCCATCCACAAGATCCTGCTGCCCTTCTCCGTCCAGACGCCCGCCGAAAGTCCGTAGGTCGTGTTGTTCGCCTTGGCCACTGCCTCTTCCGGGGTGCGGAACGTGAGCACCGACAGCACCGGCCCGAAGATCTCCTCCCGGGCGATGCGGTGGGCGGGCGCCACGCCGGTGAACACCGTCGGGGGGAACCAGTAGCCCCGGTCGGGCAGCGCGCACGTAGGCGACCAGCGCTCGGCGCCCTCGTCCTCCCCCGAGTTGGCGAGCTCCCGGATCTTCTCCAGCTGCTGGGGAGAGTTGATGGCGCCGAGATCGGTGTTCTTGTCGAGCGGATCGCCCAGTCGAAGTGTCTGCAGCCGGCTTTTCAGGCCCTCCACGACCTGCTCGGCCACCGACTCCTGGACGAGCAGGCGCGAACCCGCGCAGCAGACGTGGCCCTGGTTGAAGAAGATGCCGTTGACGATCCCCTCGATCGCCTGGGAGAGCGGGGCGTCCTCGAACACGACATTGGCGGCCTTGCCGCCAAGCTCGAGGGTGAGGTGCTTGCCCGATCCGGCGAGCGAGCGCTGGATCGACTTCCCGACCTCCGTCGAGCCGGTGAAGGCGACCTTCGCGACGCCGGGGTGGGCGACGAGCGCGGCACCGGTGTCGCCCGCGCCCGTCAGGATGTTCACGACGCCCGGTGGAAGCTCGGCCTGCTGGAGGATCTCGGCGAGCAGCAGCGCGGACAGCGGTGTCGTCTCGGCGGGCTTCAACACGCAAGTGTTGCCCGCCGCGAGCGCCGGCGCGAGCTTCCACGCCGCCATGAGCAGCGGGAAGTTCCACGGCACCACCTGCCCGGCGACGCCGAGCGGACGGGGAGCGGGGCCGAGACCTGCGTAGGCGAGCTTGTCCGCCCAGCCCGCGTAGTAGAAGAAATGCGCCGCGGCGAGCGGGACGTCGACGTCCCGCGACTCGCGGATCGGCTTGCCGTTATCGAGCGTCTCCAGCACGGCGAGCTCCCGGGCGCGCTCCTGCATGATCCGAGCCACGCGAAACAGGTACTTCGCTCGCTCCTTGCCGGGCATCGATCCCCATACCTCACGCTGAGCGCGAGTGGCGGCGACTACGGCTCGATCGACGTCACCGGGCCCGGCCGCGCTCACCTCGGCGAGCACCTCCTCGGTCGCCGGGTTCACCGTCTCGAAGAGCGAGCCGTCGGTCGGCTCGACGAACTCGCCGTCGATGAACAGCCCGTAGGACGGTCGGATGTTGACGACGGCCCGGGACTCGGGCGCGGGTGCGTACTCGAATCGTCGCGCCGGGGGCGCCTCGCTCGTCGTCACAGGGCTGGCACGGGGGGCATGGCTCACTCCAGGCTGAAATCGTCGGAGCCGGCGTACGCGCCGGTGCGCTGCTTCGCGCGCTGCATCAGCAGATCGTTCAGGAGGCTCGACGCGCCGAAGCGGAACATCGTCGGGTCGAGCCAGGCGTCGCCGACCGTCTCGTTGACGACGACGAGGTAGCGGATCGCGTCCTTGGTCGTGCGGATGCCACCGGCCACCTTGACGCCGACGCGCGCGCCGCCGACCTCGGCAAAGTCGCGCACCGCCTCGAGCATCACGAGCGCCACGGGCACCGTCGCCGCCGGCGCGACCTTGCCGGTCGAGGTCTTCACGAAGTCGGCGCCGCCGAGCATCGCGATCCACGAGGCTCGCCGCACGTTGTCGTAAGTGGCGAGCTCGCCGGTCTCGAGGATCACCTTCAGGTGCGCGGCCCCACAGGCCCGCTTGACCGAGCGCACCTCCTCGAGGACACGGCCGTAGTCGCCGGCGAGGAAAGCGCCCCGATCGATGACCATGTCGATCTCGTCGGCCCCCGACGCGACGGCGTCGCCGACGTCGGCGAGCTTCACCGCGAGCGACGCCCGGCCCGAGGGGAACGCGGTGGCCACTGAAGCGACCGCTACGCCGCTTCCCGCGAGCTCGTGCTTCGCGACTGCGACGAGATCGGGGTAGACGCACACGGCAGCGACGGGCGGGACCTCGGCGTCGAGCGGGTCCGGCCGGCGGGCCTTGCCGCACAGGGCCCGGACTTTGCCGGGCGTGTCGGCACCCTCGAGGGTGGTCAGGTCCACCATCGAGATCGCCGTGTCGATCGCCCACAGCTTCGACGCGGCCTTGATCGACCGGGTAGCGAGCGAGGCGGTGCGCGCCTCCACGCCCACCTGGTCGACGCCGGGCAGCCCGAATAGGAAGCGGCGAAGCGCGGCTTCTGATCCCGCGAGCTCGGCGACCGTCGTCGACGACGGGACCTCGGTGCCCGCGGCCGTGCGTGAACTCCCCGCTACGGCGCTCACTTGCACGAGCCGCTCGCCCGCACCTGCGCTCATCCCTCGACCATCCACGACTCCATATGCAGGCATTTCAGTGCTGGATGCCGCGTGTTCACCCTAGCCGAGACACCGAAGGGCACCCGAATGTCGGGAGCTGTGCGCGGGCGCCGACCGGTCCGTCGCGCCGAGCCACGGGCCGGGATCCAGGTAGCATCACCGCCATGCCGGGTGATCACTTCGAGGGTAGTGCGCGCCCTGTTTCCCAGGAACGCACCACCGACGTCGTCTGCGTAGGCAACGCGCTGATGGACCTCCTCGCCTTCGCCGACGTGGAAGTCCTCGACGCCCTCGGCCTCACGCCGGGAGGGATGACCCTCGTCGACATCCCGACGACGATGCGCATCGCCGAGTTCGTCGGGGAGAGCAAGCAGGTGCCCGGCGGGACGGTGACGAACACCGCGGTGGGCATCGCATCGCTCGGCGGGACGCCCTCCTTCGTGGGTGCCGTCGCGACGGACGAGCTGGGCGACCGGTACGCCGCGGACCTCGAAGCCGCCGGCGTGCACGCGGTCCTCGAGCGCTTCCCCGAAGACCCCGCCGATCCGGACGCCGCGACGGGCCGCTGCTTCGTCGTCGTCACGCCTGACGCCGAGCGCACGATGGCGACGGCACTCGGCGTGGGGGGCCGGCTCGACCGCATGGGGATCCCGATCGATGTCCTCGGCTCGGCGCGGCTCGTCTACTTCGACGGGTACCTGCTCGATCTCCCCGATGCCGACGCGATCGTCGCCCGGATCGTTGCCTCCACCCGAGCGACCGGTACGGCCATCGCGCTCGGCCTCGCCGACGCGATGCTCGTCGAGCGCCACCACGATCAGCTCTCCCGGCTCGTCACGAGCAGCGTCGACGTGCTGTTCGCGAACGAGCTCGAGGTCCTGGCGCTCACCGGAGCGCCCGGGATAGGGGCGGCGCTCGACTCGCTGCACCAGCCCGGCCTTGTCACGGTCGCGACCTGCGGAGCTGCCGGCGCTCTCGTGGCGAGTGACGGCAAGGTCGCCGAGGTGACTGCGACGCCCGTCGAGCATGTCGTCGACGCCACCGGAGCGGGTGACCTCTTCGCCGCCGGGGTGTGCTTCGGGATCACGCACGGGCTCGAGCTCACCGTGTCCGCCCGGCTCGGAGCGCTCGCGGCGGCAGAGGTGATCAGCCACCTCGGCGCTCGCCCGGAGACCTCGCTCGCCGGGCTCGCCGCGACGGCGGGACTGCTCTGACCTAGCCGCTCGCCTCGGGGTCGTCCGCCGGTAGGCACGGCAGGTCGAGGTCTGCGAGGCGGACGAGGCCCGACGCGATCCATCGGGCGAGCCCGGCGACTTGTGCGTCGATCTTCTCCGGGTCCTCGAGCACGCCCTCCTCGAGCCGGTAGGTGCCCTGGTAGGAAACCTCGATGGCCGAGGCGGGCACCGCCTGGTCGGCTTCGTAGACCTGCTCGATCGTCGGGCCCGAGCGCTCGAGCGGCTCGCCGGCGATGTGGGGAACGCTTCCGTTGAGCGCGGCCAGCACCACGGCCGGGTCGGGGACGGTCGCGAGCCGTTGCAGGCGGAGGGCCACCTCCACGACGAGCTCGGGGCGCTCCGCCGGAGACTCCCCGATGGACCAGGAGCGGTAGGCGCTCTGGCTCCACGTCGGCCACTCCAGGCTGAGATCGGCGCGGACGCGAGGGGGGTTCTGCTCGCCGGGGAGGCTGTAGGAGGTCTCGAACGAGACGTCGCCCAGGAACACATCGACCTGGAACCGTTCCTCGACGGCCTGCTGCTCGAGCAGAGCGGCCTCGAGAGCCTCACGGATCGCCCCGATGACGTCGAGGAGGATGTGGTCGATCATGGAATGGTGAGGCTAACCGTAGCGGGAGCGCCCAGCAGCTAGAAACGGTCCGTGACGAATCCTTGGCTCGATCGGCGCGTCGTCGCCTATGCCCACCAGGGCGGGGCCAAGGAGGCGCCGTCGAGCACCCTCTACGCCATCGGCAAGGCGATCGCCGCGGGTGCGACCGCGATCGAGCTCGACGTCCACGCGACAACCGACGGCGAGCTCGTCGTCTGCCACGACCCGACGCTCGACCGGACGACGAGCGCCGCGGGACCGATATCCGAGCGCACGCTGGCCGAGGTGGCCGCGCTCGACAACGCGTACTGGTTCGTCCCGGGCGAGGACGCTCGACACGGCCGGCCGGCCGGCGCGTATCCCCTGCGCGGCGATGCGGAGCGCGACCCCCGGCTACGCGTCGCGTCGCTGCGGTCCGTGCTCGAAGGGTTCCCCGGCGTCGTGCTCAACCTGGACATCAAGCGGACGGCCCCTCAGGTCGAGCCGTACGAGAACCTGCTCGCCGACCTCCTGCGCTCCTACGACAGGACCGACGACGTCATCGTCGCGTCCTTCCACGACAGGGCCACCGACGCCTTCAAGGCCCACGCGCCGGAGATAGCGACCTCCGCGGGCCGCTCCGCCGTCACCGCGTTCACCCTCGCCCATTGGACTCGCCGCCGACCGGACGCAGCGATCACCCGCCACGTCGCGTTGCAGGTTCCGGCGAGAGTGCTCGGCAAGACCATTGTCGACAGGCGCTACGTCGAGACCGCACACCGGCTCGGTCTCGCGGTGCACGTGTGGACCATCGACGACGCCGGGGAGATGGAGCGCCTCGTCCGCATCGGCGTGGACGGCGTGATCTCCGACCGCCCGAGCGTCCTCGGGGGCGTCCTCGCTCGCCTCGATGCGACGTGGCGCGAGGCGCCGGGGATCACGGGCACCAGACACCGAGGCGCTCCGAACTGACGCGTCCAGGCCGGTTCAACAACAGGGCCAGTTCAACAGTAGGGCCAGTTCAACAGTAGGGCCAGGTCAACAGTAGGGGCAGTGGCGACATCCGCCTTGACAGCAGCTACCGCGTCCGACGAGGTAGGCGGCACTCAGCACGAAGAGCCCGGAGACGGGGTCGAGGTAGCCGTCGGCTCCCTCCGAGAGCGCTGCGTCGTGGCAGGCAAGGATCGCTTCGCGCATCGGATGAGCAGTGTCCAGCCGGCTCGGATGCGGCTCGTCGAGCCTGCGAGCCGCGCGGCGCGCTCCCCGTTCGGGCTCGCAGGTGGGCTCGCCGTGCACCCACGCGATGCTACGGACTCGCCATCGGCCCGTCGCCGCGACGGGCGGCGCCCAGGCAGAAGTCCTCTACGCTCGGAAGCCGTTCGAGCGTCGTTGGAGGATGCGGCTGTGGCTCTGTCCATTGGAATCGTCGGTCTGCCGAACGTCGGCAAGTCGACGCTGTTCAACGCCCTCACCCACAACGAGGCGCTCGCAGCCAACTACCCGTTCGCGACCATCGAGCCCAATGTCGGCGCCGTCGCCGTGCCCGATCCTCGCCTCGACGAGCTCGCGTCGCTGTTCGAGAGCGAGCGGGTCGTGCCGGCGATGGTGACGTTCGTCGACATAGCGGGCATCGTGCGCGGCGCATCCGAGGGCGAGGGCCTCGGCAACAAGTTCCTCGCCGCGATCCGCGAGAGCGACGCGATCTGCCAGGTGGTCCGCGTCTTCTCCGACCCGGACGTCATCCACGTCGACGGTCGGGTGGATCCCGCCGACGACATCGCGACGATCAACACCGAGCTCGTGCTCGCCGACCTGCAGACAGTGGACAACCGCCTGGCCAAGCTCGCGAAGGAGGCGCGCATGCGCCCCGAGCTCGCTGCGACCCTCGCCGAGGCCACACGGGCACGCGAGATCCTCGACCGCGGCGAGACGATCTCGGCCGCCGCTGCTCGCGGTGAGGTCGACCCCTCGCTCCTCTTGGACCTGCACCTGCTGAGCGCGAAGCCGTTCGTCTACGTGTTCAACGTCGACGAGGACGAGCTCGGCGACGAGGCGAGACGGCTCGAGCTGGCAGAGCTGGTCGCGCCAGCCGAGTCCGTCGTCGTGTGCGCGCAGATCGAGGCCGAGGTGGCCTCGCTCGACGCCTCGGACGCGGCGGAGCTGCTCGCCGGCTACGGCCAGAGCGAGTCCGGTCTCGTCCAGCTCGTCCACGTCGGCTTTCGCGCGCTCGGGCTGCAGACGTTCCTCACCGCCGGCCCGAAGGAGTCGCGAGCGTGGACGATCCGCGTCGGCGACACGGCGCCCGAAGCCGCCGGTGTCATCCACACCGACTTCCAGAAGGGCTTCATCAAGGCAGAGGTCGTGAGTTTCGACGACCTCGTGGCCACCGGCTCGGTGCCAGCGGCGAGAGCAGTGGGTCGCGCCCGGATAGAGGGTAAGGACTACGTCATGCGCGACGGCGACGTCGTCGAGTTCCGCTTCAACGTGTGACTCGGGCGAACGGCTACGCCATGGGCGAGGGCGCCGCGCAGTTGCCTAGCTATGCCGTGCGCACGAGTGCCCGGGCGCGCCACGCGCGCCTCGTCGTCTCGCCCCGCGAGGGCCTCGTGGTGGTGGTGCCGAACCGCTTCGATCCACGCCGCATCCCAGCACTCGTCGAGAGTCGGGCCGATTGGATCAGGCGCGCGGAGCGGCGGATCGCGGAGGAGCGCGCGTCGGTCGCCGAGTCGGGCGGTGCGGCCGGCGCGCTGCCGGCGATCGTGAACCTGCGGGCGCTCGGCGAGAGCTGGTGCGTGATCTACGAGCCGACGGGCTCCGCCCGGCTGGCCGTCCGGAACCTGCGCGGGGAGATCGTCCGGGTATCCGGACCGGTCCTCGACGAGGCCGCTGTGCTCGCCGCGCTCGAGCGTTGGCTGGTGACCCGGGCGCGTGCGGAGATCACTCCCTGGCTCGCCGGCCTCGCCGAGGAGCGCGGGATCGAGATCGCGGGTGTCAGCATCCGGTCGCAGCGGAGCCGATGGGCCAGCTGCTCGAGCGCGGGCCGGGTGAGCGTCAATCGCAACCTGCTCTTCCTGCCGCGGGCCCTGGCGGAACACGTCCTGCTTCACGAGCTGTGCCACCGCCACGAGATGAACCATTCCGCGCGCTTCTGGCGGCTGCTCGAGGCGCAGGACCCCGCTACCGCGAGGCGGAAGGTCGAGCTGCGATCGGCCTGGAAGTACGTCCCGAGCTGGGCTCAGGGGTGACCGGAGCGACCCCTGCGGTCAGCCGCGCCCACAGTTCGGCTTCTTGCCGTGGTTGGCCTTCTTCTTCTTGGACAGCTTGCGCTTCGTCGTTCTCTTGGACACGAGGGGGAAAGTGTAGTCGAGCTTCTGAGGATGCCCACCACGCCGGGCGTCTCGGGGCGGCGGCGAAGAGTGGGATGAGCAGGGCTAGCGTGGTGTGACGGGCGGCCGCTTCCGGTGGTCGACCGTCATCCGCTGGAGGTCAGGATGGCGTGGCTGCTTCGTCAAGGTGAGGTCCTAGCGAGCGTCGAGATCCCAGGGTCGCTCGGCGCGAGCGCACGAGCCATCGCGAGGCGCGAGGCGGGTAGCGGCGGTGCGCTGCTGCTGTGCTCCACGCGCCTCGCCCACAGCATCGGCGCGAAGTTCGACGTCGACGTCGCGTACCTCGATGGTGAGCTCGTCGTTGTGGCAACCTCCTGCATGGCCCGTAATCGCGTCGGACGTCCGCACCGCCGCGCACGCAGCGTCCTCGAAGCCGAGGCGGGCGCTTTCGACCGTTGGGCGCTGCGCCCCGGGGATCGGCTGGAGATCAAGGAGTGAGCTCGGAGCCGTCGGGCTCCCCGGGCACGCTGTTCGTCGTCTCGACACCGATAGGCAACCTCGGCGACCTCTCGGCGCGGGCGCGCCAGGTCCTCGGCGAGGTCGACGTGCTCGCGTGCGAGGACACCCGTCGCACCGGGCGTCTGCTCGAGCTCGTGGGTGTCGCACCGCCCCGCCTCGTCGCCCTGCACGGTCACAACGAGGCGGCCCGCTCCGCGGGACTAGTCGATCGCCTGCTCGGCGGATCGAGCGTGGCCCTCGTGTCCGACGCCGGGACGCCCCTCGTGTCGGACCCCGGGGAGCGGCTCGTCGCCGCGGCGATCGCGGCGTCCGTGCCGGTCGTCGCCGTCCCCGGCCCATCGGCGCTACTGGCCGCACTCGTCGTCAGCGGGATCGACACCGGTCGCTGGCGTTTCGAGGGGTTCCTGCCGAGAAAGGGGGCCGAGCGGCGGGCGCGCCTCGCCGCCATCGCGGCGGCGGATCACCCGAGCATCTGCTACGAGTCACCACACCGCATCGAGGCCACCCTCGCCGATCTCGCGATCCACTGCGGAGGGGAGCGACGGGTCGTGGTCGCCCGCGAGCTCACCAAGCTCCACGAGCAGACGTGGCGGGGCACGCTCGCCGAGGGGATCGACGTCGCTCGCGCCGGGGAGCCGCGCGGCGAGCACGTCATCGTCGTCGACGCGGCGCCGCAGGCCGAGCGACCAGGCTCGAGCGATCTCGAGCTCGCGATCGGGCGTCTCGTCGCCGCCGGGCTCGAGCGGCGGGACGCCGTCACGGCCGCCGTCGTGCTGCTCGGGGCCTCTCGGCGCGACGCGTACGAGGCGTCTTTGCAGGTCGCCCGAGACTGACGGACGCACACAAGGCTGCCCCAACGGAGGCGCCCGGCACTGCCGGTACGCTACCGGTCGTGCCCGAACGGTTCTACGTGACCACGCCGATCTTCTACCCCAACGACCGTCCGCATCTGGGCACGGCGTATGCGACGGTCACCGCGGACGCGCTCGCGCGCTGGCATCGGCTGTGCGGTGAGGAGGTCCTCTTCCTCACGGGGACCGACGAGCACGGCCTGAAGATCGCCCGCCGGGCCGAGGAGCAGGGCATGACCCCCCAAGCCTGGACCGACGAGACGGCCCAGTGGTTTCGCGACGCGTGGAAGGCGCTGCTCGTCACCAACGACGACTTCATCCGCACCACCGAGGCGCGCCACACCGAAGCCGTCCAGGCATTCATGCAGTCGATCCATGACAACGGGCACATTTACAAAGCCGAGTACGCCGGCTGGTACTGCGTCGCGTGCGAGGCGTACTACGCCGAGAGCGAGCTGACCGAGGGTCGGCTGTGCCCGCTGCACGGCACCCCCGTCGAGTGGTTCGTCGAGGAGAACTACTTCTTCCGGCTATCGGCCTTCGAGGACCGGCTGCTCGAGTGGTACGCCAACAGCGGCTCCGTCGTCGTGCCCGAAGCCAAGCGCAACGAGGCGGTGTCGTTCATCCGCCAAGGGCTGCAGGACATCTCGATCACGCGGACCTCGATCGACTGGGGCATCCCGGTTCCCTGGGACCCCGAGCACGTCGTCTACGTCTGGTACGACGCGCTCGTCAACTACATCACCGCCATCGGCTACGGCGTCGACGAGGAGCGCTTCTCGTCGTGGTGGCCCTTCGTCCACCACCTCATCGGCAAGGACATCCTGCGCTTCCACTGCGTCTGGTGGCCGGCGATGTGCATGGCTGCAGGCATCGACCCGCCGCACCAGCTCATCGTCCACGGCTTCCTGCTCGTCGGGGGCGAGAAGATGTCGAAGTCGCGGCTCAACCAGGTCGATCCCGTCGAGCTGGCGAAGGACCTCGGCGTCGACGCGCTCCGCTACCACCTGCTGCGCGAGGTCACCCTCGGGTCCGACGGCGACTTCTCCTACGAGGCCCTCGTGGCCCGCTACAACTCGGACCTGGCCAACAATCTCGGCAATCTCGCGCAGCGCGTCGCCACGGTCGTCGGCTCCAAATGCGGCGGGGTGGGGCCGGCTCCCCGGCCGGCGGGCGAAGAGAACGCGATCGCGACGGCCGCCGCGACGGTCGTCGCCGAGGCCCGCGAGGCATGGGCGCGCTTCGCCCCGCAGGACGCGTTGGCGGCCACGTGGCGGCTCGTCCATGAGACGAACGCCGAGCTCGAGGCCACCGAGCCATGGAAGATGGCCCCAGGTCCGGAGGTCGACTCGGTGCTCGGCAACGCGCTCGAGGCGCTGCGGATCGTGACGATCCTCGCGTCCCCGGCCGTGCCGCTCGCGGCCGCTGAGATCTGGCGCAGGCTCGGTCTCGACGGAACCCCCGACGAGGCGGGACGGGCGTCCGAGTCCCGCGGAGAGCTCGACTGGGGCGGTTATCCGGGCGGACTTACCGTTACCAAGGGCGAGCCCATCTTTCCTCGCCGCCACGCGCCGGTTCCCACTGCCACCTCGGACGACGCGCCTTGAGCACCGGGCCGGCGGCCGTCCAGGAGGCGCCGGACGGCGCCCCGTGGACCGACAGCCACTGCCACCTCCAGGACTTCGACGACGTCGCTTCCATCCTCGAACGAGCGATCGAACGTCGCGTGGGCAGGGTCGTGTGCGTCGGCACCGATCTCGACACGTCTCGCCGCGCAGTCGAGATCGCATCGACGGGACCGGGCACACGGGGGGCGTCGCCGCAGCTTTGGGCGACGGTGGGCCTGCACCCTCACGCTGCCAAGAACGGCCTCGAGCCGTTGAAAGCGCTGCTCGGAGACGTCGTGCCGAAGCCCGGTCGGCCGCGAGGAACGCCCGGGGACGTCGTCGGGGTCGGCGAGTGCGGACTCGACTACCACTACGACCACTCGCCGCGCCACGTCCAGCGAGAGGTGTTCGCCGCCCAGGTCGCGCTGGCGCGCGAGCTCGATCTCGCGCTCGTCGTGCACACCCGGGAGGCCTGGGACGACACGTTCGCCGTGCTCGCAGCCGAGGGCATGCCCGAGCGCACGATCATCCACTGCTTCACCGGCGGACCCGGCGAGGCGCGGCGCTGCCTCGACGCCGGCGCCTATCTTTCGTTCAGCGGCATCGTCACGTTCAAAGGCGCTCCCGAGGTCAGGGAGGCCGCGGCGATCTGCCCGCTCGGCCGGATGCTTATCGAGACGGATTCCCCGTTCCTCGCCCCCGTGCCACATCGTGGCAGCGCCAACGAGCCGGCGTACGTCACCCTCGTAGGGGTCGCCGTGGCGGAGGCCAAAGGAATCACTCCGGCGGAGATCGCCGTCGCGACGAGCGCCAACGCCGCGGCGGCCTTCGGCCTCGTGCCACTCGATTCCCCCGGGTGAACGAGCCACGCCGCCTCGGTCGCGCCGAGGTGCGCAGGCTGCTCGAGACCAACGGGCTCGCCCCGACGAAGTCGCTCGGCCAGCACTTCGTCGTCGATCCCAACACCGTCGAGCGCATCGCGCGCCTCGCCGGAGTGGGACCGGGCGACCGTGTTGTCGAGATCGGGCCGGGCCTCGGGTCCCTCACGCTCGCACTCGCCGCGACCGGCGCCGAGGTGACGGCCGTCGAGATCGACGCCCGCCTCGTGAAGGTGCTGCGCACCGTCGTGCCGGAGTCCGTCCGTATCATCCAGGCAGACGCGCTGCAGGCGCCGTGGAGCGAGATCCTCGACGACCGAGGGCCCTGGACGCTCGTGGCCAACCTGCCTTACAACGTCGCCACGCCGCTCGTCGTCGGCCTTCTCGAGTCCGTGCCGCAGATCACGAGGATCCTCGTGATGGTCCAGCGCGAGGTCGCCGAGCGGCTGGCCGCGGCGCCGGGCGGCAAGGAGTACGGGGCGGTGTCGGTCCGTGTCGCGTACTTCGCCGTGGCGCGACTCGCCGGCCAGATCTCGGCCGAGGTCTTTCACCCGCGCCCGAACGTCGCGTCCGCGCTCGTCGAGATCGTCCGGCGGGACGAGCCGGCGGTCGATCCCGCATCTGCCGGTTACGAAGAGATCGGCGCGCTCGTGCGGGCGGGCTTCGCAGGACGGCGGAAGATGCTCCGCCGAGCGCTCGCGGGGCTCGTGAGCGAGGAGGCGTTCGCTTGCGCGGGGATCGCGAGCACGAGGCGCGCCGAGGAGCTCGACGTCGCCGCATGGGGCAAGCTTGCCGGATGCCAGCGGTCCCTCGCGAGCGGGCGCTCGCCAAGCTGACCCGCACGCTCCGCGTCACGGGGCGGCGGGACGACGGGTATCACCTGATCGAGTCCGAGATGGTCGCGCTCGACTTCGGCGACGACCTCGAGATCGAGGCGCTCGACGACCGCGATCCGACAAGCGAGCGGCGGTCCACGCTCGACGTGGTGGACGCCATCTCCTGGGTGGGCGACGGCTTCAGCTTCGGCGTCGCGCTCGACGGTCTGGGTAAGCCAGATGCGGCGCGCCTAGGCGACGTGGCGATGCCGTCCGTCCCTACCGGCCAGGACAACCTGGTGATGCGGGCGCTCGTCCTCGCGGGGCGGCGAGCCAACGTGCGGCTCGTGAAGCGGATCCCCCCGGGGGCCGGCCTCGGCGGCGGTTCGGCAGACGCGGCGGCGGTGCTTCGCTGGGCGGGGATCGACGACCCGGAGCTGGCCGCCCGGCTCGGCGGCGACGTGCCATTTTGTGTCTCCGGAGGGCGGGCGCTCGTGACCGGGATCGGCGAGCGACTCGAGCCGCTCCCCCCCGACGACGCCACCTACCTTCTCTGCACGCCCGCCTTCGGTGTCGCGACGGCGATGGTGTACCGGGCATTCGACGAGCTCGGCGCGCACAGTTCGTGCGACGACACGGCCGTAAACGACCTCGAGACGGCGGCGCTTGTAGTCGAGCCCCGGCTCGCGCACGTCCGCAACCTGGTCGCACAGGTGACCGGTCGCCGCCCGACGCTCGCCGGGAGTGGCTCTACCTGGTACGTCGCCTGCACAGCGGCCGAGGGGCCTGCGCTGGCTAGCGAGCTGCGGGCAGCGGTGGAGTCGGCCCGGGGGCGCGCCACAGTCAACCTCGGACGGACGGTCGGCGCCTTCGAGCGGTAGGAACGTACGGCGAGCTTGTTGGTCGTCGTACCCGGGGACCTCGCGGGCCCGGGGACGGGGAAGTTACTTCGAGCGCCTCTGCCAGCGCGTGCGCTTCAACATCTTCTTGTGCTTCTTCTTGCGCATGCGCTTGCGGCGCTTCTTGATTAAGGATCCCATGGCGTCGCAGAGGTTAGCGGATGCCCGCTACCTCCATCGCTGGCCCGTCGGGGACGCGTAGGTCCGCGCCGAGGCATTCGGTCCCGACACCTGTGGACGGAGCGTCAGGTTTTCGCCGAGTAGCTGAAGCGGTCGCTTGCGAGGCGTGCGCTCGTACCGCCGCGGGTCCGTACCGTCACGACGACCCGGCCCCGCCCAGGGGGCGCCACAGCAACGATCCTCCTCGTGGACTTCACGGTGAAGGAGAGCGCGGGCCGCGAGCCGAACATCACGGCGACGGCGCCGCCCATGTCGGCGCCGACGAGCACGACGGTGCGGCCGCCCGACGGACCGGACGGCGGGGCGACGCGATAGAGCAGCGGCCGCACGAGGTAGTCGAAGACGTCGGCGCTCGCTCGCTTGCTCGCGCCGGCTCTCGTCGTCACGGTGACGTGGACGAGACCCACTCCGTCAGGTGCGACGGCGACGATCGAGGTACGTGTCCGCACCTTGAACGACAGCGCAGCGCGAGCGCCGAAGTGCACAGCGGTCGCTCCCGCGAGGTTGGTGCCGACGATGGTCACGTGCACGCCGGCTCGGGCCCTGATGGTCCGCGGACTAACGGTCGCGATCGCGGGCACGGGTAGCTGGCTCCGGGTGGCGGCCCTAGCGGCCGGAGCGCAGAGCTCGGCGACGAGACCGGTGTTGGACGTGTTCGTCGCGATCGGAGACCCGAGCCCGCTCGCGAGGTCATAGCCTTGCTTCGCCGAATAGTGACCCGGGTTGTTGCCGGTCAGGTCGTTGCCTCCGACCGTGACGTCGCGGAAGGCCGCCGAGTAGACCTTGGCCGCGGCAGCGTAGAGAGCGGGGTTGGCAAACCCGATCGGGCCGGTGGCCCGACACGAGGTGCTCCGGTCCGCCAAGGCGAACACTGCCGCCCAGGTGGGCGCTGCGGCGCTCGTCCCGCCGAGACCGGTCCAACCACCCGAGGCACAGTCGGTCGGCTCCGCCAGGGTGCAGTAGATGGCGTAGGGAGCGCCGGCATTCGCGGCTACATCGGGGACCTGGCGGCAGTTGGCCCCCTCGGTGGCACCGCCCGCGAATGTCGCTTGACCGGAGCGCGCGGTGCCTTTGCATGCCGAGTTGCTGGTCACGACGCCGAGGGAGGCAGGAGCAGCGGATTGGTAGGCGGGCATCGCCCAGAATGTTGAGACGCCACCACCCCCAGCTCCCGGTGCACTGTTGTCGAGGGAGGTGTTCCACACCTCCTCTGTGGTCTGAGCCCCGATCTGTAGCGTGGTGCCGCCCACCCCAGTCACATACGGCTGGCTCGCCGGGTCGTCGACGGCGAGCGCTCGTCCCGCGGCGCCCGAAACGGTGCCGTAGCAGTCCTCGGAGCCGTTGTCGCCCGACGCCGCCACGACCGTCTGGCCCTGCAGGGCGGCCTGCTCGAACAGTGTCCTCTCCGCGATGGCCACGCCGACGCCCACGGCCTGCTCGCAGCTGCCCCATGAGGTGGAGATGACCTGCGCCGCGTCCTGGTTCACCGCTGTCGCGTAGGTGTCGTAGGCAGAGTTGCCGGACACCGCACCGCCGGTGTCCGTCCCCTCGTAGACGACGAACTTGGCCTGGGGCGCGAGTCCGACGACGTCTTCCAGGTCGAGCTCGGCTTCGACCTCGTTGGAAGCGACGCCCGCCGTCGGCCCGCCGTCGACGGGCACCTCGCTCACCGCCGGATAGGCAAGTCCGTAGCAGCTGGCATATGTCGAGATGTCCGTCGTCGAAATCGAGGTGAACTCGATCAGCCCGATCGTTGCGCCTGCCCCGAGATTGCCAGAGCTGTAGAGACCGGTGAGGCCGTAGGCGGAGGCGATCTGGTCGGCGGTGTATCCCGACGATCCCGCTGCCCCGACGCACGAGCTACTCGCGACCGGACCCGCGCTGGACGTCGCGGGGTGCTTGGTCGCGACCGTCGAGACGACGCGGGCGAGGCCCGTCGGGGCGACAGCGGCAAGGGAGTTGAGGCCGAGGACGGCCTGGACGTGGGCCGCGACCGATGAAGGGAGCAGCGGAGCGGCGTCGTTGGCGAACGCCGTGGATCCACCCGGCAGCCGATAGCGCGAGAACCGGGTCGACAGAGCACGCTCCAGGGCACCGACCTTCCCGCGTACGTGGATCGCGAGGCGGTCGGACGACACTCCGGTCGGGTCCAGCCCGTCGCGTCTCAACGTCGACTCGAGCGAGTGGATCGTCCCGCTCGTGGCGCCGAAACGGCTCGCGAACGTGCCGCGTGCCAGATAGTGCCTGTACTGCGCAGATCTCGGGTTCGAGACGGCCGCAGTGAGGGCGGCGAGCTGCTCGGGATGACTGGGGGAGAGGACGACGTCGATCTCGACGCGTGCCGACGAGGGGAGCCTGCCGAGGCGCTGGGCGTGGTGGGGAAGCCGCGGTGCGATCCCGACGCGTACGTAGCTCGCCCGGACGACACCGAGCGAGGACACCGAAGCCGACGCGCCGGATGAGGCGTCGAGCCCGAGGCCGACCCCGCCAACCAGGCACAACCAGGCCGCTGTGCCCATTGACGCGCGACGCATCGGCCGGTGGCAGGGTCGACGTCTGTTCATCGCGTCTCGGCACTCCGTCTTCTGGGATCGTTCCTGTGAGGTGAGCGCCACCCAGCTTCGACCACACCCACCACGTCGTTGTGCCGGGTCACGCCACCCATCTTGTCCGACGACGGCCTGCCGATGGAGGACGGCCCGCTGCAAGCGACGTGAAGCGCACCTTCTCGCGAGGTGAACGACCGGGTAGCCGCCGTCCGCGTACGCGTCCTCGCTGGTCCGTGTGCCAGGCTGGTACGCGACTCAGTCGTCGGCAGCGAGAATCGCTCTGGCAGCCGAGCGATGGCGGGTAGTCCAGTCGGCAGAACGCCTGACTTTGGATCAGGAGGATGGAGGTTCGAGCCTTATCTTCGGTATCAACCGGCCGACGTGGTAGAAGGTCGTCGGCGACATGTGAACAACAGAGACCTGATCAAGAGCAGATGATCTTTCCGGGGTCGTCCAATGGCAGGACATCGGCCTTTGGAGCCGAGAATGAAGGTTCGAGCCCTTCCCCCGGAACGTTTGCAGCGAAAGGGAGCCGCCGCCCGGGCTTTCTAGTGCCTCGACCGCCAACGTTTGCGCTGTTTGATCGGCCCTCCATCGACGGCTGACTAGCGCAGATCGCCGATTTTGTGCCTATTGTCGTGAGCCGACGCGATCGATTCCTTCGTTGTCCTGTGCGCCTCCAGTCCCGCAGCGATGGGACAAGGCCCGGCCCGCTAGGCCCGATGCAGTCTGCGGGTGCTGTGATACAGGGGGCGCACCCTTTCGTCCGTCAGTGCCACGGACCGGCATCTCGGGGACACCTCAGGATGGCAGTATCAGATGGTGAACGGATTCGGCGATCGACTGGTTGCGTCCGAGTATGCCTACGACGAGCCGATCCACGTTTACGTACCTCAGGCCGGAGAGCGGTGGATTCCGGAGCGACTTTGGTTTCGCCTGGTCAGCCTCGGAAGGGCATACGAGACACATCTGCTGCCGCTCTTGCCAGGATCGGCCGAGCCGCAGACCTTGAACGGGCAACAGGTTGTGAACCTCGCTGATGAGATCGAGTTCCTGATTTCGATCGTTGACGACGAGGCACTTTCGTCGGTCGTGGCTGAATTACGATCTCTATTTGCCGAAGCTAGTGCGCTGTCGCGGATTTGACTTGAGCGAGTTGAGCTCGTCCGCGGCGGACCTTCTCGATGATCTCCTGGGCCGGCTTGTGCCAGACGAAGGGCTTCGGGTCGTCGTTCCAGTGCTCGGCCC
>JAODBO010000075.1 GCA_025464005.1 Acidimicrobiaceae bacterium
GGAGCGCTAACGACCCAGCGGAGCGCTATCCGCTCAGCGGAGCGCTATCCGCTCAGCGGAGCGCTAACGGGCAGCGGTTCGTCCGGACGGACGAGCAGCTGCGAGCGCTCCCAGAAGGCATCGAACAGGCGCATCGCCTCGGCGCGCGACGACCCCGCGCGAGCGACGATCTCGTCGGCGATCTCGGCGATGTCGATACCCGCCGCGGCGAAGTCCTCCAGGGCGCCGACGACCTTCCACTCGGCAAGCCACCGCTCGAACACCTCCGGTGTGATCTCGGGGTGGAACTGGAGCCCGAGGTGCGGCCCGTGAGTGAAGGCCTGGAGCGCGTGCTCGCTCGTTGCCACGGCGGTGGCTCCCGGAGGCAGGGTGAAACGGTCGAAGTGGAACTGCATCCAAGGCCCCGGCGCGATGAGCGCCGGTTGCTCGGTGGCGACGGTCACCCATCCCGTCTCGGGATGCGGGCTAGGGGCGACGGATCCGCCGAGCACTCTCGACAGCACCTGACCGCCGAAGCAGATGCCGAGGATGGGCGTGCCCGAGCCAAGCACGGCGCCGAGGTAGTCGAGCTCGCGTCGCAGCCAGCGCACACCGTCGTCGTAGGCGGACTCGCTCGAGCCGTACACGACGACGAGGTCGACCGACCCCGGCTCGGGCAGGGTCCCCTCTACGGTCAGGATCTCGAGCTCGAAGCCGCGCTCACAGATGCGCTCCCCGATCGTCCCGGTGTCGCGCTCGGACTCGTGGACGATCGCGAGGGCTCGCATCGAGCCATACTCGGCGCGACATCGCGACGCGGGCAAGCCGGTGTCTCCCGCCTCGACCCTCGCTACTCGTCCTCGGTCGGCTTGCGCAGCTCCGCGGCGTGCTTGGTGTACAGGTCCTTGCACGTCCGGAGGAAGCGGCAGATCGCGGCGAGCTCCTCCACGGAGAAGTTCGCAGCCGCAGCACGCGCGTCATGAACGAACGGCTCGTGCAGCGCCCAGGCCCGGAGGTTCCCGGCCGGCTCGAGCTCCACGACGACACGGCGCCTGTCGCTGGGGTCGCGGCGGCGACGGAGGAACCCAGCGCGCTCGAGCCGGTCGAGGACGAACGTCACGGCTCCCGACGTGAGCCCGCTCGCCTCCGCGAGGGCTCCCGCGGTCATCGGGCCGTGCTGCTCGAGCAGGTCGAGGCAGCGCAGGTCGGTGCGGTTGACGCCGAGTCGCTGGCTCACCGCCTCGTCGAAGCCGTCGAGCGCAGTCTGATAGCCGCGGAGCTCGGTCCGCAGAGCACCCGTGGCGGCTTGCCGATCGACGGGGGCGTCGAGATCGTGCCCGAGCGGAGGCTTCGCGATTGACACGAGAATAGCTTAAACCTTAAGATTCTTAGTCAACAAGGCGACAATGGCCGATCGGCCGGGTGAGACTGGGCTCGCGGTGACCTCAGGTCGGTGGGCGCGTCAACGCCGATCCGGTCGCCGCACAGCTCTCCCTCTCGGACAAGCTCTCTTCTCAGCCGTCGAAAGGTCCCTATGCCTGCAGCGATCGAGGCGCACGATCTGGTCAAGAGCTTCAAGGGCGGTGTGAAGGCGCTGGACGGCGTGAGCTTCGTCGTCGAGGAGGGCACGGTCTTCGGTCTGCTCGGGCCCAACGGCGCCGGCAAGACCACCGTCGTTCGCATCCTCACGACCATCCTTCGAGCGGACAGCGGCACCGCGACGGTGCTCGGCCACGACGTGGCGCGCGAGCCGGAGCTGGTGCGCAGCCTGTTCGGTCTCGCGGGGCAGTACGCGGCGGTCGACGAGAACCTGACGGGCCGCGAGAACCTGCGCATGATTGGTCGCCTCAACCACCTGCCGAGCGCGGTCACGGCGGAGCGCTCGGTCGAGCTGCTCGAGGACTTCCAGCTGACCGACGCCGCCGACCGCACCCTGAAGACCTACTCGGGAGGCATGCGCCGCCGGCTCGACCTTGCCGCGGCGCTCGTCGCCCGCCCGAGCGTCCTCTTCCTCGACGAGCCCACGACAGGACTCGACCCGCAGTCCCGCATCGGCCTGTGGGGCGTCATCGAGGGCCTCGTCGAGCGCGGCACCACCGTGTTGTTGACCACCCAGTACCTCGAGGAGGCCGACCGCCTGGCGAGCCACCTGGCCGTCGTCGACCATGGCCACCTCATCTCCCAGGGCTCGCCCTCCGAGCTGAAGGCCGAGCTCGGCGCAACGGTGCTCGAGGTCGGCTTGCCCGACGTCGTGACGGCGGAGCGCGCGGCAAAGGCGCTCGCGCGCCTCAGCGGCAAGCGCCTGCATATTGCAGGCAATTCGGTGGAGCTGCCGGTCGACGGCGGACCGCAGATCGCGATGGAGGCTCTGCGCGCGCTCGACCAGGAGGGCATCGAGCCCACGCGGTTCGCGCTGCGAGAGCCCAGTCTCGACGACGTGTTCCTCTCGCTCACCGGCCGCCGAGCCGAGGGGAGCGACCCGAGTGACGCCGCCGCGGGCCCGGAAGCCTCGGCCGCCGCGACGGGGTCGCACCGATGAGCGCCGCGACGGTGATCCCGGCCGAGAGCGCGACGCGTGTCGCGCATGGCCCCGGAGCAAAGCTGCGCTGGGCGGTGAGCGACACTCTGGCCCTCGCAAACCGCAACCTCATCAACTACGTGCGCATCCCCGAGGCGCTCTTCTTCTCCAGCGTGCAGCCAGTGATGTTCGTACTTCTGTTCCGGTACGTCTTCGGCGGCGCCATCCACCCCACCGGTGTGAGCTACGTCGACTATCTGATCCCCGGGATCTTCGTGCAGACAGTGGCATTCGGCGCCATCGCCACCGCCATCGGACTGGCGGAGGACCTGCAGAAGGGGATCATCGAGCGCTTCCGGGCGCTCCCCATGGCTCGCTCGGCCGTGCTCGCCGGGAGGACGGTCGCGGACCTGGTGCGCAATGTCGTCGTCGCACTGCTCATCACCGGTGTCGGCTACGCCGTGGGCTTTCGCGTCCAGACCGGTGTCCTGCCGTTCATCGCCGGTCTCGCGCTGATCCTCTTCTTCGCCTACGCCCTGTCCTGGGGATTCGCCTTCATCGGGCTTTCGGCTCCCAACAGCGAGACTGCCCAGGTGATGGCGTTCCCACTGCTCTTCCCGCTCACCTTTGCCTCGTCGGCGTTCGTCCAGGTGAACACGATGCCGCACTGGCTCCAGGGCTTCGCCGGCCACCAGCCGTTCACCATCGTCATCAACGCGACGCGCGCGCTGATGCTCGGTGGTCCGACCGCCACGCTCGTGTGGCAGTCGCTGGCGTGGTCGATCGGGATAATCGTGGTGCTGGCTCCGCTGGCCGTGCGGCGTTACCGACGCAGCACCTGAGCTGAGCTGAGCTGAGCTGAGCTGAGCGGCCGCGCCGCCCAACAGGTGCAGCACCCGGTTCAGCGCTCAGACGGGCGGCTGTGGCGGGACCGAGTCGACGAGCGGCATCAGGTAGCCGGCCTCTGCCGCCACCGAGCCGAGCAGCATGAGCCCCACACCTACGAGCCGGGTCGCCTGGGCTATGGCGAGTAGGCCGCCAGCGCCCGCTACCGCTATACCGACCAGTCCGGTGACTGCGCCGAGCCACGCCGGACGCTCGAGGCGGCGGGCGCGCGGCAGAATCGCCACCGCGCCGACGGCTAGCAGCACCCCGAGCAACGCGTGGGCCAGGTAGAACGCCCTTCCATGAGGCGGCGCGAGCGCACTGTGACGATGGTAGGGAACGACCAGCAACGTGGCGACGCCCAGGACAAGGTCGACCGCGACGGCGGTGCCCATGGCGACGGCGGCGAGGCGGGCGGCCCTCGGCAGGACGCGTTGGTGGGGCGCGGCTACCGGCGGGTGGGACATCCTCGAGGAGCGTACCGCCGCTCGAAGGCGCGCGACGTGGCGGCGCCGACTTGCTACCGTCGGCCTCGAAATGACCCGCACGATTCGCCTGCGTCCTTGGCAGCGCGCGGCCCTTGATCGGTTCGCTGCCGAGCCGGGGCCCGACTTCCTGGCGGTCGCGACGCCTGGAGCTGGGAAGACGACCTTCGCGCTCGCGGCGGCCCGTCAGGTGCTGTCCGCGAGCCCGGGACGATTGATCGTCGTCGTGCCCACCGCCCACCTGAAACTCCAGTGGGCTCGCGCGGCGGCCGAGCTCGACCTTCATCTCGACGACGGCTGGTCGCCTTCGCAGGGACAGCTGCCGCCGGACATGCACGGCATCGTGACGACGTACCAGCAGGTGGCCACCGCGGCGGCGCCTCTCGCTCGCCTCGCACGCGGCGCCTTCGTCGTGCTGGACGAGGTCCACCACGCCGGCGACGACCGCGCGTGGGGCGAGTCGCTCAGGATCGCGTTCGCCGACGCCCGGCGCCGGCTGTCGTTGTCCGGGACCCCGTTCCGCTCCGACACACGCTCGATACCGTTCGTCCGCTACGAGCTCGACGAAGCCCGTCCCGACTTCGAGTACGGCTACGGCGAGGCCCTCGCGGAGCGGCGCGTCGTCCGTCCCGTGTTCTTCCCCCGGACCAACGGGCACATGGAGTGGTCCGCCCCCGATGGCGAGATCCACGCGGCGACCTTCGACGACCCGCTCGACGTCGCGCGCTCCAACCAGCGTCTGCGCACCGCGCTCTCGCTCGAGGGCCAGTGGCTGCCGGAAGTGCTCGTCGCGGCGCATGCGAGGCTGTGCGAGATCCGCAAGAGCCAGTCGGACGCGGGAGGGCTCGTCATCGCGATGGACCAGGAGCATGCCCGCGGCATCGCCGAGCTCATGGCCCGCGAACTGCGCACCAGTCCTGTGGTGGCCACCTCGGACGACCCGGGAGCGTCCGCCGCAATCGCGGCTTTCGCCGGTTCGGCGCGTCCGTGGCTCGTTGCCGTGCGCATGGTGTCAGAGGGTGTCGACATCCCGCGGCTGCGCGTCGGTGTCTACGCCACGACGACCACGACCGAGCTGTTCTTCCGCCAGGCCGTCGGGAGGTTCGTCCGGTGGTTGCCGGGCATCGGGCGCCAGGCCGCTTACCTGTTCATCCCGGACGATGCTCGCCTGCGATCCGGAGCTGCCCAGATCGCCGAGGCCCGCCGGCACAGCCTGCGTCGCAAGGAGAGCGCTGAGCGCCCCGCCCGCCTCGAGGGCGACTGGGACGATCCGACGCCGGATGCGGCCGTCCCGGAGGAACAGCTCTCGCTGTTCAGCGTGATCTCCGCCGTGGCAACCGATGCCGTCGACCTCGAAGGCGAGGGCGTCGACGAGCCATTGCTCCCCGACGACGACCCGTCGCTCGTCTTCGACCTCGGGGCGCCCCCACCGCTCGCCCGCGCGGCCGAAACCAGCGGCGCTGTGGCGGGGGTGGGAGCCGAAGGTGCGATGACGCGGTCGGAGCTGAAGGAGCAGCTGCGTGCCGCCAACAGCGCGATCGCGCGAGCGCTGGCTCGTCGGACGGGCTGGTCACATGCGAAGGTGAACGCCGAGCTCAACCGTCTCTCCGGTCTCGCCAAGGTGACCGAAGCAACACTCGCCCAGCTCGAGTCCCGCCTGCGCCACGGCGAACGGTGGCTCAGCCGCGCTTGAGAACGCTCTTTTCCCGGGCGGCCAACTTCTGGCACGGCGTGCAGAAGACTAGGATGGCCGCACGAGTCACGACGCAGGCGCGGGACCTATCGAACTTCAAGCACGTGGATCGCGTGGGGAGCGGCCCGAGGCGGCACCCTCCCGCTGGCTCATCTTCGGCATAGTCTCGCTCGCGCTGTTCATGTCGTCGGTCGACTCGACGATCGTCGCCACGGCGCTCCCGACGTTGCGTCACGCGCTGCACGCTCCGCTCAACTGGGCGAGCTGGACGATCACCGCCTACCAGCTCGGGCTCGTCGTCGCGATGCCCGTGGCCGGCCGGGTCAGCGATCAGCTCGGACGAAAGCGCGTCTTCGTCGCGTCCGCCGTGGTGTTCACGGCGGCGTCGCTCGCGTGCGGCCTCGTGAACGACGTCGGCCTGCTCATCGCGTTGCGGGTCGTGCAGGCGCTCGGCGGCGGCGCGTTCATGCCGTCGGCCACCGGGATCGTCTCCGACGCGTTCGGGAGCGGCAGGGACCGGGCGATCGGGCTCTTCTCGAGCATCTTCCCGCTCGGGGCGCTCGTGGGCCCAGTCATCGGTGGCGTGCTCATCGCCGAATGGTCATGGCGGGGCGTGTTCCTCGTGAACGTCCCGATCGGGATCGCGTTCACGATCCTCGCCGCGCGTTACCTGCCGAGGTCGCACCCGGTCGGCGGCCATACCGACATCGTCGGCGCTCTCTTCATGGGAGCGAGCATTCTCGCCGCGATGTTGGCGATCGCACGCCTCGGCTATCGAGGCTCGAGTGTGGTCTCGGCGGGCTTCCTCGTGCCGCTCGCCGTGGCGGTGGCGACGGGTTGGTGGTTCGTCCGGCGTGCCGGCCACGTCCGGGAACCGTTGATCCCGCTCCATCTGCTGAGGGGGCGGGCCTTTCTGCTGATGAACCTCATCAACTTCGTCTGGGGCGGCTGCGTCATCGGGTTGGGCGCGCTCGTTCCGCTCTATGCCGAGGAGCGGTACGGTCTCGCGCCGCTCGCCGCCGGGACCCTGTTGACGGCACGCGGCCTGGCCGAGGTCCTCGTCGCCGTGGTGGCCTCGATCCTGCTTCGCCGCACCGGCTACCGCATGCCGATGATCGTCGGATTCTCGCTGATCGCCACCGGGCTCGTGCTGATCGTCGTCGAGCCGCCCGTGTTCGGCGCCTATGCCTGGCTCGCGATGGCGGCGGGCGTGACCGGGCTCGGTACCGGGGCGTCGGCCCCCGCGGCCAACAACGCGACGCTCGACCTGTCGCCGAACGACGTAGGTGCGATCTCGGGACTGCGCGGCGCGGCCCGCCAGGCCGGCGCGATCGTCGCGGTCGCCATCACCACGTCGATCGTCTCGCGCAGCGCCCATGAGACCACGGCGCTCGCGCATGCATTCGTGGCGCTCGCCGTACTGCTCATGGTCATGACGCCGGTCGTCCTCGTGGCGGTGCCCCGAAGACGGGGCACGGTCCGCCGCAGCGCCTAGCGGGCGGCGGCACGCTTCGATGCCCTTGGGCGGGACGCGGACCGCCCCCGTCGTGCGGAGCACGGCGGGGGCGGTCGAAAGCGTCAGGGACGCCTAGCCGGCTCGTAGCCGGCCCGTGGCTCAGACGGCGCGGACTGCGCTCGCCTGCATGCCCTTCTTGCCCTGCGTGACCTCGAACTCAACGCGCTGGCCCTCGGGAAGGTCCCGGTAGCCCTGCATCTGGATCTCGGACTGGTGAACGAAAAGGTCCTCTCCGCCACCGTCGGGCGTAATAAAGCCGAAGCCCTTTTCTGCGTTGAACCACTTGACGGTCCCGACTGGCATGTCTTGCTCCTTGTGCTCCACGCACGTAACAAGCGGGAGTCCATACGGAGACCAGCACGGCACGGGCCCGCGTGGTTGAGGCCTGCGGCCGACCAGGCTAGCCGCGATCCCCGCGCGCGCCAGCAAACACTCGCGAAGCCGTGCTGGCGCCGCTCGTGAGTCCCACGTCCGCGACGTTGGATCTCCGCCGGCACGACTCACGAGTCGCGATGGATCTTGGCCGTAGACTGCACGCGGCGTCGTCGCGTCCGGCCCTTGGCCGCGCGCTTCGCGAACGGCCGCGGCCAACTGTCGCGCCGCACGATGAAGGGGCGCGACGAGCGCCAGGGGAGAGCGCCGCGCGGCGCCACGAAGGGATCGGTGCGATGACAGAGCCCAGGGCAGTGCTTGGCGAGGCGGACTACGAGGTAGCGGACCTGGGACTCGCCGAGTTCGGTCGCAAGGAGATCCGGCTCGCCGAGCACGAGATGCCGGGGCTCATGTCGCTTCGTCGGGAGTTCGGGCCTTCCCAGCCGCTGGCGGGTGCGCGCGTCACCGGCTCGCTCCATATGACGATCCAGACGGCGGTGCTGATCGAGACGCTCGTCGAGCTCGGTGCGCAGGTCCGGTGGGCCTCCTGCAACATCTTCTCCACCCAGGACCACGCGGCGGCAGCCGTCGCCGTAGGTCCGCACGGGACGCCGGCCGAGCCGCGAGGTGTCCCGGTGTTCGCGTGGAAGGGCGAGAGCCTCGCCGAGTACTGGCAGTGCACGGTCCGCGCGCTTGTCTGGCCAGGCGACGAGGGACCGAACATGATCCTCGATGACGGTGGCGACGCGACGATGGTCGTGCACAAGGGCGTCGAGTTCGAGGCGCTCGGCAAGGTGCCGGTTCCCGGCGTGGGCGACTCCGAGGAGTACGCGATCCTGCTCGACGAGCTGCGACGCTCCCTCGAGCAGAGCAGCGACCGCTGGACTCGCGCCGCTGCGGGCATCAAGGGGGTGACCGAGGAGACGACCACGGGCGTGCACCGCCTCTATCAGATGGAGCAGGCCGGATCGCTGCTGTTTCCTGCTATCAACGTGAACGACGCGGTGACCAAGTCGAAGTTCGACAACAAGTACGGCTGCCGTCACTCGCTCATCGACGGCATCAACCGCGCCACCGACGTGCTGATCGGCGGGAAGGTGGCGGTCGTGTGCGGCTTCGGCGACGTCGGCAAGGGTTGCGCCGAGTCCCTGCGGGGCCAGGGCGCCCGCGTCGTTATCACCGAGATCGACCCGATCTGCGCGCTCCAGGCGGCGATGGAGGGTTACCAGGTCACGACGTTGGACGAGGTCGTCGGGTCCGGCGACATCTTCGTGACGACGACCGGCAACAAAGACGTCATCACCGCCGACCACATGAGCCGCATGAAGCACCAGGCGATCGTCGGCAATATCGGCCACTTCGACAACGAGATCGACATGGCCGGGCTCACCTCGACCTCCGGGATCGAGCGGTTGAACATCAAGCCCCAGGTGGACGAGTGGCGCTTCCCGGATGGCCACTCGGTGATCGTGCTCTCCGAGGGGCGCCTACTCAACCTCGGCAACGCGACCGGCCATCCCAGCTTCGTGATGTCGAACTCGTTCGCCAACCAGACGATCGCGCAGGTCGAGCTCTTCACCAAGCCGGACGAGTACGAGCGACGGGTCTACGTCCTGCCCAAGTACCTCGACGAGAAGGTCGCCCGACTCCACCTCGACGCCCTCGGCGTGAAGCTGACCGTCCTCAGCGCAGAGCAGGCGGACTACCTCGGCGTCCCGGTAGAGGGGCCCTACAAGGCGGACCATTACCGCTACTAGTCCGTCCGGCCCGTCGCAACTAATCGGCTCGGCGCACGGCGAAGCCCGGACCATGGTTGGGGAGAACCCGCGACGCGGCGCGCCGAGCCAGGCGGTGCTGACCTTGGCCTGCGCGGACCGGGTGGGCATCGTGCATGGCGTCGCGGGCCTCCTGGCGGGGCTGGCAGTCAACATCGACGAGAGCCAGCAGTTCGCCGCACCGAGTGGCCGGTTCTTCATGCGCGTCAAGGCGTCGCTCCCGGCCGGGCTCGCCATCGACGATCTCCGCAGCCACTTCGCGCCGCTGGCGGCAGAGCTCGACATGACCTGGGGACTGCACGACCTCGACGAGCGACCGAGGATCCTCGTCCTCGTGAGCCGCCTCGGACACTGCCTGAACGACCTGCTCTACCGGGTGAGCATCGGCTCGCTGGATGCCGAGATCGCTGCCGTCGTGTCGAACCACCCCGACTTCGGGGAGCTCGTGCGCTCCTACGGTGTCGCCTTCCACCACCTGCCCGTCTCGCCGGAGACTCGTCCGGAGCAGGAAGCCGAGATCATGGCGTTGGTCGAGGAGCACGGTGTCGACCTCGTCGTGCTGGCGCGCTACATGCAGATCCTTTCACCGCAGCTCGTCGACGCCCTGGCGGGTCGAGCCATCAACATCCATCACTCGTTCCTGCCGAGCTTCAAGGGCGCGCGCCCCTATCACCAGGCCTACGAGCACGGGGTCAAGCTCATCGGCGCGACGGCGCACTACGTGACCTCGACGCTTGACGAGGGGCCGATCATCGAGCAAGAAGTCGCCCGGGTCGATCACACGCACTCACCGGAAGGCCTCGTGGCGATCGGCAGGGACATCGAGTGCGCGGCGCTCGCACGCGCGGTCGGGTGGCACGTCGAGCACCGGATCATGTTCAACGGTCGCACGACGGTCGTCTTCCGGTGACGAAGGGCGCTGAGGCGCGGGTAGCGGCCTCGGGAAGGTGACGAATCGGTGAACGGATTCACAAAGCCGGGTGGACCTGCTGTTACGGCTGTGTTGCTCTTCGCCGGAAGGGTACTAACCCCTGCGACGAGGCCGTAGAATGACATCAGACCTATTCGCCGACGGTTCCAACCCCCCCGGGACAAGGTCGCGAGGTCGTAGAGCACGCAGCCCGGGCACCCCCCGCCCGGGCTGCGTCGCGTCCGGCGCTCGTCTCGCTTAGGTCCGGTCGAGCCGCGGGAGGGTCACCTCGGCAAGGATCAGCTGCACCGTCGCGGCGGCGGGGATTGCTACGAGTGCGCCGAGCAGTCCGAGCAGCGACGCGCCGATGAGCGTGGCGACGATCGTCAGTCCCGGGGAGATCTTCACCGTGTGGCCCATGACTCGCGGAGTGAGGATGTAATCCTCGAACAGGCGGTACGCGACGTAGAAGCCGGCGGTGCCGAGCGCTACGGGCAAGCCCTTGGTGAGGGCGACCAACGACGCCACGATGCCACCGATCGTCGAGCCGACGATCGGCACGAGGTCGAGTATCGCGACGAACAGTCCGAGCAGGACCGGGTAGGGGACGCCGAACGCGGCGAGCCACGCCGCTGTGCCGACGCCGGTCACCAACGAGGTGAGCAGGTTGCCGAGCACGAACCCGCCGACCCTGGTGAAGACGTCGTCAGTGATCAGGCCGACCCGAGACCGGCGGCTCCGGGGCATGAGCGCGAGGAAGAGCCGCTTCACGGCTGGGAGGGTGACGAGGAAGTAGATGGTGAGCACGAGCACGCTCACGATGGCCGTGGTTGCCGAGAGCAGGACCTTGCCGGCTCCGAGGACACCCCCGACCCAGGAGAGCTTTGGCTTGAAGGTGCCTGTGCCGAGCACGTGGGTCAGATGCAGCTGCTTGAAGAGGTGGCCGATCCAACCCTTGCCCGAGATCAGGTCCTCCCGGTAGCGGGGCAGGCCGACGATGAGCTGGTGGGTCTCGCTCGATATCGGGGGGACGGCGGCCGCGATGAACCCACCGACGAATGCGAGGAAGACGAGAGCGATGACGATGACGGCGGCCGGCCTGCGCATCCGGTGCCTCGACAGCCTCGCGACCGCCGGCTCGAGGCCGATGGCAAGGAAGAGCGATATCCCGAGCAGCGTGAGCACCTGAGCGAGGTCGATGACCGCTCGAGCGACGACGTACGCGAGCCCGACGCCGAGCGCACCGGTGAACCCGATGTAGAAGGGAGTCTTGCGGTTGAATGGCGCGCCCTGCTGGCCGAGGCGCGCCCGCAGCGACAGCGGGACTTCGCCTTCCGCCTCTTCGGGCTCCTCCTCTTCGAGGTCGTCGTGTACATCCTCGTCGCCGACCGCTCGCTCGACGCCCTCGACGGAGCCGGGGTCCTCTCCGATCGTTCCGACTGTGTCCCGTGACTCAGTGTCCCGTGTCTCCGGGGCCATCCCGCAGGTCCTAGGTCTGCCCAGCTGCGGGCGCCGTGGCAGGCGAGGCGACCGTTGGCGTGGAAGCGGTGGAGGGTGACGCGGCGCCCGAACCGGCGGCGGCCGACGAACCCGTGAGCCCGGTCGATCCCAACCCGTTCGACCGGGCTTGACGCTGCGCCATGGACCGCTTTACGAGGTCCGAGCCCAGCTGCACGAGGTGCGCTCGACGCTTCGCGCCGTGATCTGGATCGAGAAGGTAGGCCGCACCGGCCCCGATTCCAGCCTCGATCCCGGTCCTGAGCAGGCGCCGGCTCCGCTGTACTGGGTGCATGGATCTCCTCCTAGGGCATCCGACGAGGCTCGGCCCTACCGCGCGCCGAACCCCGGTCGAAGCTACCCCGATGCCCGGCCTGGCAAAACCTGCGTGCATGTGCGCGTGGATCGCATCGGCGAGTGCCTACAGGTTCGCGCCCTCGAGGCCCTGCCTCGATCGGTTCAGGGATCTGCTGGGCAATTTCGTGGGCGGCGGTTTCACGACGACGTCGCGCCGCTCGTCCGCGAGCGGGGCATCTAGCACCTTCGAGGCGAGCGCCTGTGAGCTGCCATGCTTCGAATCAGCGGCAATTGGGCATGCTTCTCGATGTGACGGACAGGGCCAGGGGTGGCGACCACTAGGCGGCAGATCGTTGGGGCTTCTGGCGTCCGCGAGGCGCGGTCCGCAGTTCGCTCGGTCCTCGTCGGTCGCGGCGAGCATGCAGCCGAGGTCGCGGCGCTACTGGCGAGCGAGTTGGTGACGAACGCTGTCGTTCACAGCGGAGGGGCAGCGGAGCTGACTGTGTCGGTGGACGAGTCGCGCTTGCGGGTGGCGGTCGCTGACTCGCATGAGACCATGCCTGTCGTGAGCGTTCCGAGCCACGAAGACGAAAGTGGCCGCGGCTTGGCGATCGTCGACGCGCTCGCGAATGCCTGGGGAGTCGAGACCGACGGTAATGGCAAGTCCGTCTGGTTCGAGCTCGAGCTCGGGGAGTGATCCGTCGGGCGGACCGGGCAGATGAAACCGGCAGTCAATCAGCGAGAGAAGAGGAGCGCCATGAGCGACGAGGAGCACACGAGGCCCGACCGGGCGACGCGCGATGCTGAAAGGCGCGAGGCGCAAGCCGCTGCGATGCCTGGACGCGGTCCCACCCCCTCCGAGGAGGAAGCGGCCGACGAGTTCGCGGCTAGCGAGGACCCGGCGGCCAGCGACTCGGTTGCCGAGCACTACCGGGAGATGACCGAGCGCGGCTCGCACCAGGGTGAGGGTCGCCTGCCCTGACGACCGCTCGGTCCCGGCCGGGACAGCCCGGCCGGGACCGCGATCGCCCACGTTCGGCGCCCCGTCCCTCAGGCGCCCGTGTGGCTCGGCCCGTGACGCTGATGGTGAGGCGGCCGAGACCCGCGCCGCCAGCGACGCTCTCCCCGTGCAGCCTCGACAAGGGCCTCTTCCTCGTCGATAAGGCGAGCCTGGCGCTTGAGCATGAGCGACACGGGGAAGATCGCGATGAAGAGCCCGACGATCATGAGCGGGATGCCCCAGTAAAGCCAAGTCATGGTGTCAGCTGTCCGCTAAGGCGGGCAGCATGCCTCCTCTCGTTGTGCGGGAATGGTCTGTCCGGCGCGGCCCGTGGGCACGGCACTGCGTCACTCAAGTTGCAGGTCACTCGAAGTGCAGCTCACCCGAAGTGCAGCTCACTCGAGGCGCGAGTCGCTACCAGCGGTACCAGCTGTGCTCGGCTCCCCTAATGAGGAATCCCAGCAGGAACAGCACGAACGCGACGACCGCGATAATCCACAGCACGTGCACGGCGAAACCCAGGCCGCCGAGCAGCAGAGCAAGAAGCAGTATCGCAACGGCAACAAACATTGTCTTCTCCCCTCTCCGGACGCTCCTGCGTCTCCTGCGATCCACCTACCCAGTCGATCGGGACGGGCAAACGGTGACCGGGGGGGTGGTGTCGGTGTCCTCAGCCCTCGTCCGCGTACTGCGCCCGCAGCATCGCGAGGCTTCTCGAGATCAGCCGCGAGACGTGCATCTGGCTGATGCCGACGCGTGCCGCGATCTCGGACTGCGTGAGGTCCTCGACGAACCTCAGATGCAAGATCAAGCGTTCGCGAGCGGGAAGACGCTCCAGATGGGGGAGCAGGGCCATCCGATGCTCGGCGTGAGCGAGCTCGTGATCGACCTCGCCGAGGCGCGACGCCATCGTCTCGTCGTCGGGTCCGGGCGCGTCGATCGACGCCGCGCGGTACGCGTGGCCGGCCTCGAGGGCCTCGACGACGTCCTGCTCGGAGGCACCCGTCTCGGCTGCGAGCTCCCGGACGGTCGGCGAGCGTCCGAGACGCTGCGACATCTCGTCCACGGACTGACCGATGCGCAGGTAGAGCTCCTGGACGCGCCTCGGCGCCCGCACCGACCAGCCCTTGTCCCGGAAGTGTCGCTTCATCTCGCCGATGATCGTCTTGGTGGCATATGCCGAGAACTCGAAGCCGAGGTCGGGGTCGAACCGGTCGAGCGCGTTGATGAGACCGATCGCGCCGGCCTGGGCGAGGTCGTCGAGGGGCTCGCCCCGGTGCGCGAACCGCCGTGCGAGGGCGCTCACCAGGCCGAGATGCGCGGACACGATCTTGTCCCGCAGCTCTGGGTCCCGCGATCTCGCGTACTCCCTGAGCAGCTCGTCGAGAGCTCGAGTCCCACCGGCGACGCCGGTCATCAGGAGCTCTTCCTCACGATCCCGTCGCTGTTCGCCGCTTCTCGAGGTATCCGCGCCGGACGCCGGAGCGCACCGGACCGATCTCGTGAGCGTCGACGAGCTCGGCGAGGATCATCTCGGAGAGCAGCCCTGCCGTGGTGCCCTCCGGAAGGTCGTCCGTCCCGTCGCTGTCCGCCGTCTCGTCGATGTGGTCCACCACACACTCGACCCGGAGCGTTTCGTCGTCGCTCTCGAAGCAGAGCCGCAGACGGCTGAGCGGGCCGGCGCCGGCGGCGCAGGACGTGCAGAGCTCGTCAATGGCGAGCCGTAGGTCCTCGATCGCCTCGTAGTCGAAGTCGTGTCGCGCCGCCACGGTGCTCGCGGTGACGCGAGCGAGCGCCCACAGCTCTGCCTCGGTGGGAAGTGCCAGCTCGACGCGGTCGCGCGCCTCCCAATTGACCCGCAGGAGGTGCGAGATGCCCTCGGGCGGCGTGCTCGGCAGCGGGGCGGTCATGGGCGCAAGGCGTCGTCGAGGGACGAGTGGACCTCGAAGATCGAGGTCAGACCCGTCACCTCGAGGACCTTCTGGATGTGAGGACGGGTGACGACGAGGTGAAGATGGCCGCCGGTGCTGCTGTCGCGAAAGCGCTTCATCGCGGCGATCAGCACCCCGAGCCCGGTCGAGTCGAGGAAGGTGACGTCAGAGAGGTCGACGACGACTTTCGGGGAGTCTTCGGCGATCGACATCAGCTCGGCGCGAAGCGCCGGCGCTGTTGAAACGTCGACCTCCCCGTGCGCCCGCACCACGGGGATGCCCTCACGGTCGTGGATGGTCACCTCGAGCATCTCGTCCACTTGATCCCCCTTCGCAGTCGCCGGCTGGGGCGAGATGCCCCGGACCTGGCTCACTTCGGCTTGCCATCGCTGCGGCCCTGGCTCGTAGAACCAGCAGGCTAATACCCGCGAGCGCGGAAACTGTACTGGCGACCGCCGCTCGTCACCGACCGAGGAGTCGTTCGAGAGCGAAGCCGGCGAGACCGAGGCCGGGATCGGTCGAGCGGAGCAGCTCGGCCGCCAAGAAGTCGAGCTCGTAGACGAGGCTGTCGTCGAGCAGATCGACGCCGAGGAGCTCGACCTGGGACTCGAGCGTCGCGATTGCCGCGGGGAACAGATCCGGCCAGGTGCCGAACTCCTCGTCGCCGCCGGCTCCGAGCGCGCCGACGAGGTACCGCCAGCGTGCGATCGCGTCCAGATCGCCGGTGTCGGGGGTGAGGAAGCCGTCGAGAAAGCTCCGCTCCACCTCGGCGAGGAATCTCCCGGTGCTTCCCGCGTCCCGGACGAGCCGCGCGAGTCGGTGTCGGCCCGTCTCGCCACCGAGGGCACCGCTTCTGGAGGAGTCGAGTCTGCTCCCCTCGGCGTTGTTGGCGAGCTCGGCCTGGCTCCGGTGGCGGCTGAGGTTGGCGGTAAGCGCCTCCCAGTGAGCGGCCCGCGACGTCGGGAACCGGGCGAGTCCCTCGTCGCCTGCACGCGAGGTCGCCGCGCCGTCGACGATCACGGCGACGGTCTCCTCGGTCCCCTCGACCCGGACCCACTCGTGATGCCAGTGCTCCCCGGAGCGGATCGACAGTCGATGGGGACCTACGGGCACGCTGTGAAAGCCCGAGATCGGATCGCCGGCAACCAGGTCGAGGTCGATCTGCACCTCGAGCGTCCTCGCGTTCGTGGTGAGGACGATGTCGGCCATGTCAGCGCGCCCGCCGTAGCCGGATGACGGCGTCGAGTCCATGGCCCTCGGCTCCACGCAGCTCGACCTCACCGGACATGTTGCGGACGAGCCGGTCCACGATGGCAAGACCGAGCCCACTACCGGTGTTCCGCTCGGCGCGACCGCTCCAGAAGCGGTCGAAAGCGTGCTCTCGGTCCTGGACGCTCATGCCCGGCCCCTCGTCGGCCACGTGGAGCTCCACCATCGCGCCGTCGTCCGCCAAACCCAGGCGGACGGTGCCCCCGGCGGGCGTGAGTCGGAGGGCATTGTCGATCAGGTTGTCGAGCGCCTGCTCGAGGTCGTCGGGGATCACGAGCGCTCGCATCGCAGGGCTGTCCACAGCGGAGAGCACGATTCCCTGCTCGGAGGCCACCGGCCGCCAAGCGAGCGCGCGCCCAAGGACGATCTCGGCGACGTCCGCGACGAGAGGGCGAGGCGGCGTCTCTTCGGCTCTCGCGAGTGCGAGGAGCCCGGTGACGAGCCGTGCCAACCGGTCGACCTCGGCGAGGATCCCCGTCTGGTGGGCGGAGTCGACCGGCTCGCCCGTGGCGAGATTCTCGAGGCGCAGCCGCAATGCGGTGAGGGGGGTCCGGAGCTGGTGCGACGCGTCGGCGACGAAGGCGCGCTGCGCGGAGATCAGCTCGCCGAGGCGAAGCGCCATCGTGTTGACCGTCTCGCCGAGCGCCGCCAGCTCGGGCGGCGCCTTCTCCGTCGGCGCTCGGGCGGCGAGATCGCCGGAGCCGATGCGCGCGACGGCGTCCTGGATCCGCAGCAGCGGCCGCACCAGCGACCGCACGAGACCCCAACCCGCCAGCGCGGCGATGACGAGCGCGAGCGCACCGAGCCCGAGCAGTCCGAGGATGACGGCGCGGACGCGCTCCGAAGTGATCGTGCTCGAGTCGGCGATCACGGTGATCCCTGTCACCGGGACGTTGCTCACGCGGTCGCTCGCCACGCTCGGCGTCGCGACGACCGGCGCAGCCGCGTAGAGGACCGTCTCGCCCCCAACGGTCGTGCTGCCGGTGACCGTTCCTCCGGCGACGACGCGCGTGATGGCGGCCCGGGTGAGCAGCCTGGCTGAGGATGCTCGAAGAGGGCCGACCGCTGCAAAGCTTTGGCCGTTGCGATCGAGCAGCGCGACGACCTCGCGGTACTCGCCTCCGGTGTAGGGCCGGAGCTGGCTGCGCACCTGCGCGAGGTCGCTCGGCTTCAGCGTCGGAGTCGCACTGTCGTTGTCGCTCCCCGCCTCGTGCTTGTCGGCGAGGGGGTCCGGCTCGGTGTCGGTGGTTGCGGCGACGAGGCCGTTCATGAGTGGGGTCGCGGCGCTGTTGGCGAGCTCGGTGGACGAGCTCGCGAGCGACGCGAGCTCGTCCGAGCGGACCTTGCTCGTCCAGATCACGCCGAGGGGGACGCCGAAGGTGACGAGGACGATGAGCGTGAGCCCGAGATAGCCGAGCAGCAGGCGGCGACGCACGGCCCGTCAGGTGCCGACGGCGATCCGGAAGCCGACTCCGCGGACGGTCTCGATCAGCTGCGGGTCGCCCAACTTGCGACGCAAGGTGCTGACGTGGACGTCGAGCGTCTTCGTGGGCCCGTACCAGTTCGAGTCCCAGACGCGCTCCAGCAGTTCCTGGCGCTCGACCACCGCTCCGGGATCCTCGGCGAGGGCGGCGAGCAGGTCGAACTCCTTAGCGGTCAGCACGATCTCCTCGGGTCCGACGTGCACCCGGCGTCGGCGACGGTCGATGGTCAACGTGCCGAGCTGCTGGATTTCCGCACCGTCGGAATGTCCAGAGGTGGAGCGCCTGAGGACGGCTCGAATTCTCGCAATGACCTCGCGTAGCCCATAGGGCTTCGGGATGTAGTCGTCGGCGCCGAGCTCGAGCCCGAGTACGCGGTCGGTCTCATCGGTGCGTGCAGAGAGGATCAGGATCGCCACCGAGCCCCGGGCACGAAAGGCTCGACAGACGTCGAAGCCGTCCATGTCCGGGAGGCGCAGGTCGAGCAGGAGAACGTCGGGCGGCGTCGCGGCGAGCGCCTCGCCTCCGGTGGCGACGCGCGTCACCGAGAAGCCTTCGCGCTCGAGACCGGACTCGAGCGGCGACGCGATGCCGTCGTCGTCCTCCACGATGAGCAGCTGTATCGGCCCTGGCTTCGCCCGGGACGGCTCGGTCACTTGGTCGCCCGCGTTCGGCCGTAGGCGCGGCCGCGCATCTGCACTGCCTTCGAGTGCACTGCCTTCGAGTGCACTGCCTTCGAGTCGATCATTTGCATCGTCACGCAGAGTAGGCGAGCCGCGCGAGATATCGTCGCCAGGTGCCCGATGCTTCGCCGATGGTAAGCGCGCGGGGTCTCACGAAGCGGTTCGGCAGCTCCGAAGCCGTCGCGGGGATCGACTTCTCGATCCGGCGCGGGGAGGTCTTCGGCTTTCTCGGCCCCAACGGCGCCGGCAAGACATCGACGATGCGGATGATCGCCTGCATGTCCCCGGCGAGCGAGGGGACCCTGCGAGTGCGGGGGCTCGATCCTTCGAGGGACGGTCCGACCATCCGGGCCGGGCTTGGCGTCGTGCCTCAGCAGGACACGCTCGACATGGAGCTCACCGTCCTCGACAACCTGCTCGTCTACGGCCGGTACTTCGATCTCTCGCGCCGGGTCGTGCGCGAGAGGGCAGAGCGGTTGCTCGACTTCGCGCAGCTGTCGGAGCGCGCCGGCTCGAGGGTTGACGACCTCTCGGGTGGCATGCGCCGTCGCCTCACCATCGCTCGGGCGCTCATCTCCTCGCCCGAGCTCGTGATCCTCGACGAGCCGACGACCGGTCTCGACCCCCAGGCGCGGCACCTCGTGTGGGAGCGGTTGTATCGGCTTCGCCAAGAGGGTGTCACCCTGATCGTGACGACGCACTACATGGACGAGGCAGAGCAACTTTGCGACCGGCTGGTCGTCATGGACAAAGGCACGATCGTCGGCGAGGGGAGTCCTCGCGAGCTCGTTGACAAGCACGTGAGCCGCGAAGTGCTCGAGGTGCGCCTGGGTGAAGGCGGTCACGAGCGACTTGCCGGGGACGTCCGCGGGCGCGTCGAGCGCGTCGAGGTGCTCGCAGATCGCGTCTGTTGTTATGGCGACAACGGCGACGAGATGCTCGCTCTCGTCCACGGTCTCGGTTATCAGCCGGAGAACACGCTTGTGCGCCGCGGATCGCTCGAGGACGTCTTCCTCCGCCTGACAGGTCGGAGTCTGGTCGAGTGATGGGACGTCCCTTGTGGGTGAGAGCCCTTGGTTCGTGGGGGTTCCGCTATCGGCGGACCTGGCGGGGCTCGGTGGCGACGAGCTTCGCGTTCCCTGTCCTCTACCTCGCCGCGCTCGGCGTCGGCCTCGGCGGGCTCGTCAACCGCCACCTCGCAAGTCAACCCGGACGGCCTGGCCTCACGGCGCTGGGTGGCGTCACCTACCTCGTGTTCGTCGCCCCCGGAGTCCTCGTCGGCTCGGCGATGCAGATAGCTACCTCGGAGTCGACGTTCCCCGTCATGGGGGCGATCAAGTGGCAACGCCTCTACGAAGCCATGCTCGCGACGCCGCTTCGCACCGGCGACGTCCTCGCCGGCCACCTCTGCTACATCGCGTCGCGCCTGGCGCTGGCGAGCGGCGCGTTTCTCGCAGTCGCAGCGGCTTTTGGCGCCGTGCACTCGCCCGAGGCGGTCGTCGCCCTGCCGGTCGGCATCCTCACCGGGATGGCGTTCTCCACGCCGATGGTCGCCTACGCCGCGACCCAGGAGACGATCGTCGGGTTCAGCGTGGTGGAGCGGCTCGTGATCGTGCCGCTCTTCCTCTTCTCCGGCAGCTTCTTCCCCATCGCGCAGCTGCCCGGCGCGCTCCAGCTCGTGGCGGAGCTCACGCCGCTCTATCACGGCGTCGCCCTCGCCCGTGCGTGCATGCTCGGACATCTCGTCACGCTGTCATCGCTCGGCCACGCCGGCTATCTCCTGGCACTCGTCGCCGTCGGCGCGTGGGCGGCCTCGCGCACCTACCGGGCACGGCTCGCATCGTGAAGCGCACTGGCCCCGCCTCGTGAACCGGACAATGCGAGAAGGGGACATCCGAGGTGAAGCTCCGCAGGCCGGTCAGTCGCTATCGAGGCTCAGGGTGACGCCGATGGTGCTCGGGCTGGCGCTGCCGAGCCCGCGACGCGCGAGACACGTGCTCGGCCGCAATCTCGTGATCTACCGCCGGGCTTGGCCGCTGCTTGCGACCGGCGTGCTCGAGCCGCTGTTCTATCTGCTGAGCATCGGCCTCGGTCTGGGCCATCTCGTAGGGCGCGTCGACTTCGCAGGCCACGAGTTGGCCTACAAGCAGTTCGTGGCCCCCGCTCTGCTCGCCGCGGCCGCGATGAACGGTGCCATTCTCGACACGACCTACAACCTCTACTACAAGCTCAAGATCGCGAAGACCTACGAGGGTGTGCTCGCGACGCCGCTCTCGACTGCGGACGTCGCGCTCGGCGAGATCGGCTGGGCGGTCGCCCGCGGTGCTGCGTACTCCGCGACGTTCCTCGGCGTGATGGCGGCACTCGGCCTCGTCCCCTCGCCGTGGGGGCTCTGCTGCGTGCCGGCCGCCGCGCTCGTCGCCTACGCGTTCGCGGCCACGGGTATGGCAGCGACCTCGTACATGCGCAGCTGGCAGGACCTCGATATCGTAGCGCTGGCGCTCGTCCCGATGTTCTTGTTCTCGGCGACGTTCTACCCATTGACCGCCTACGTGGGCTGGCTTGCTGTGGTCGTTCAGTGCACTCCCTTGTACCAGGGCGTGTTGCTCGCGCGGAGCCTCGACATCGGGACGGTCGGATGGTCGCTGGCACTGAACGCCGCATACCTTGTCGTCATGGGGCTCGCAGCGATGGTGATCACCGGCCGCCGCCTCGAACGTCTGCTGGCGGCTTGAATTCCTGGCGTCGCGGCTCGGCGTCCGCTAGTTCGAACCGCGGGCCAGTTGGCGCCCGGCGGACGCACGTCGGCTGGGCACGTCAGCTGGGCACGTCGGCTCGGCTACGCCGACGGCCGCTCGCTCGTGCGAGCTCAGCTCGGCGACGTACCCTCGACGAGTGAGTTGACGCGCCGTTCCAAGGCGCCAAGGCCCTGCGCGCCGAGCACCTCGAACCTGACGCGACCGTGCGCGTCGACGAAGAACGTCGTCGGGAGCCCGTTCGCACCGTACGCGTTGGTCACGAGGTCGCTCGAGGTGTCGACTGCGACCGAATAGCCCGCTCCGGCGGTGCGCAGCATGGCGAGAGCCTTGCTCTTGTCGTAGTCGTTCGTGTCGATCCCGAGGAAGACGACCTTGCCACGATCGCTCCGCCAGGCCTGCCCGAAGGCGTCTAGCTCTGCCGCGCACTGCGTGCACCAGGACGCGAAGAAGTTCACTACTGCCGGCCGACCGTGCAGCAGCTTGGCCAGGTCTATCGCGCTTCCTCCGCCGAGAGGGGCCAGTGTGAAACGGATCGGCGCTCGCTCGCCATTTCCGAGGGTGGAGGAGGCCGGCGGCAGGACCGTGCCGTTGGCGCTCGAGTGGTGGCCGGCAGCGCTCACCGCCAGGCCGACGACGCCGACGAGAGCGACGATCGTCGCCACGACGGCGACACGCACGAGGCGCGTCAACCGTCGTGAGCTCGCCGAGCGGGCGGCCCCTGGTGAGGTGCCCGCTGGGGGCTCGGGTGTGACCGCGCCCACGTGCAGCCCCTCGCTCAGACGTGGATCAGCGCGCGGGCGGCGTCGGCGATATGGACGGCCGAGATCCCGGCTGCGTCGAGCAGCTCCTGGGGTGTCCCGGAGCACGAGAGCTCCCGGACTGCGAGGTGCGTGAAATGCGGCGCCACGCCTGCCTCGACGATTGCGCTGAGCACCGCTTCGCCGAGGCCGCCGGCGGGGTAGTGGTCCTCGCTCACGACCATCCGACCGCCGGTGGCGTTGCAGGCCGCGGTGAGGGTGTCGACGTCGATGGGCTTCACCGAATAGCAGTCCACGACCCTGGCAGCGATGCCATCGGCGGCAAGCAGGTCGGCGGCGGCGAGGGATTCGTACAGGGTGATGCCGGCGCCGACGAGGGTGACGGCATCGGAGTCGCTCGAGCGCACGACTTTGGAGCCGCCGATCGCGAACTGCTCGTCCGCGCCGTAGATGACGGGGTACGCCCCGCGGGTCGTCCGGATGAAGGCGACGCCCTCGGCGTCGGCCATGGCGATCACGAGCGCGACGGCCGAGGTCGCGTCCGACGGGTAGAGGACGACCGAGCCGTGCACCGCCCGCATCGACGCGAGGTCCTCGAGCGCCATCTGCGACGGACCATCGGGTCCGATCTCGACCCCTGCGTGTGAGCCCGCCAGGCGGATGCGCAGCCCGGAGATGCCGGACATGCGCACGAAGTCGAAGGCCCGGGAGAAGAACGCGCCGAAGGTCGCCGCGTACGGGATGTAGCCGCGGGCCGCGAGGCCACCCGCGGCACCGACCATGAGCTGCTCGGCGATGAAGGTCTCGAAGTAGCGCTCGGGCGCGACCTTCAAGAACGACTCCGAGCCGGTGGAGTTGCCGACTTCGGCATCGAGCACGACGACTTCCGGCCGGCCGGCGAGCGCGACCAGGGCATCGCCATAAGCATTGCGGGTGGCGATCTTCTGGCCGAGCTCGTACCGCGGCAGCTGGAGTTTCGCGAGCGGGTCCGGCGTGATCGCGGGCTGGCCCTCAGGTGGGCGGAGCGAGTCGACCTTGATCGAGCTGACGCCTCCGAGCTCCTGGATTGCGCGCTCGGCGAGTTCAGGCTTCAGGGCGGTGCCGTGCCAGCCCTCTTTGTCCTCGATCTCTGCGACGCCCTTGCCCTTCACCGTGCGGGCGAGCACCACCGCGGGGCGCCCGGCCGTGGCGGCTTTGCCGAGGGCATCGTCGATCGCTTCGATGTCGTGGCCGTCGACCTTGATAGCCACGCAGCCGAACGCCTCGACGCGAGCGGCGTAGGCATCGAGATCCCAACCCAGCTCGGTGGGGCCCCGCTGACCCAGCCTGTTGACGTCGACGATGACGGTGAAGTTGGCGAGCCCGTAGTACGAGGCCTTGTCGAGCGCCTCCCATACGGAGCCCTCGGTGAGTTCGCTGTCGCCGCAGATCACCCAGACGTGGTACGGCAGCTGGTCCAGCCGGCTGCCCGCGAGCGCGATGCCGACGCCGGCGGTGATGCCGAGGCCGAGCGAGCCCGTGGCGAGGTCGATCCATGGCAGGACCGGCGTCGGGTGCCCCTGCAGGCGCGCGCCGAACCGCCGGTAGGTGGTGAGGAGCTCCTCCTCGCTCACGACGCCGACCGCCCGGTAGAGCGAGTAGATGAGCGGCGACGCGTGACCCTTCGAGAAGATCAGGTGGTCGTTGGTCGCAAGCTTCGGTTGCTGCCAGTCGTAGTGCATGTGGCGCGTCGCGAGGACGGCCAGCAGATCGGCCGCGGACAACGAGGACGTCGGGTGACCGGAGCCGGCCGAGGTGCTGCTCCTGATGGAGTCAACGCGCAACTGGCGGGCCAGGTCGGCTGTTGCAGCTATCTCTTCTGCGTTCATCGGGGCACCTCGGCGTCGGGGGATTGGTGCCGGCCGCCGCGCGATGGGGTGCGCGGTCGTCCGACGTGTCCGGTCGTTCCGGCCCAGGCTAGTGGGCCGAGCCGGCCCAGGCCGCCCGTCTGGCCTCCCCGTTCGACCTGGCGAAAGCCCCTACCGACCACAGCTCGCGCCGCCTTGCGCCGACGCCTGGTACTGCCCAGAGCCGACGGACGCTCGGTTCGAGGTGCCGGACGAGATGACCGGGCAGTGTGTCGCCGGCCACGTCGTGGCCGGCGAGGGCGAGGGCCC